>JAONQW010000026.1 GCA_028412835.1 Candidatus Pelagibacterales bacterium | reverse complement strand
TCTATATCAAAACGATCTGCATTCATTACTTTGTTCCATGCTAAAATAAAGTCATTTATAAACTTTTCTTTAGAGTCACTTTCAGCATAAACTTCTACTAATGCTCTAAGTTGCGAGTTTGATCCAAAAACAAGGTCTGCTCTTGAAGCTGATCTTACTTTGTCACCAGAGGTTCTAGTAAATGCTTCGTATGAGTTACCGGTCCCATTTGGCTTCCATTCCACTGACATATCTAACAACGTATCTAGATAATCATTAGTTAGTTCATTGGAATTTTCTGTGAACATGCCATAGCCATTTGAACTAATGCCGAGTGATCTCATTCCACCAAGCAATACTGTCATTTGAGGAGCTGTAAGTCCTAATAAATGGGCTTTATCCAGCATCATTTCTTCAGGAGTAACATTTAATCCGGATTTATGATAATTTCTAAAACCATCAGATACTGGCTCTAAGACAGCAAAAGAGTCTACATCAGTTTGTTCTTGAGTAGCATCTCCTCTTCCAGGTGTAAAAGGAACCGTTGCATTAGAAGCTTTTTCAATTCCTAAATTACCAGCAAGCACAATTATATCAGCAATTGAGGCTCCTGTTTCTTTTGAAATAGTTTCATAAACTTCTAAAACTTTATTTAATTGATTGGGCTTATTAATTTCCCAATCTTTTTGAGGAGCTAAACGAATTCGTGCGCCATTTGCCCCACCTCGCATATCAGTACCTCGATAAGTAGAAGCACTAGCCCAAGCAGTTTCAACCATTTCTTGTATAGTTAAATTAGTTTCAGCAATTTTTGATTTTACTTTATCAATATCATAACTAGCTCCAACAGGAATTGGATCTTGCCAAATCAATTCTTCATCAGGAACCTCTGGGCCCATGTATCGATTTTTAGGCCCCATATCTCTATGTAATAATTTAAACCAAGCTCTAGCAAAAGCATCAGCAAATTCTTCTGGGTTTTCATGAAAATGTTTTGATATTTTTTTATAACTTGGATCTTCTCGCATAGCTATATCAGTTGTAGCCATCATAGTTGGTACACGCTTAGAAGAGTCAGCCGCATCTGGCGCCATATCTTCTTCTTTTTGATTTACTGCAAACCACTGTTGAGCACCAGCAGGGCTTTTGCCAAGTTCCCACTCATATCCAAATAATAAATCAAAATAACCATTATCCCATTGCGTAGGATTAGCTGTCCAAGCACCTTCAAGTCCGCTTGTAATTGTGTCGCCACCTTTTCCTGAACCATGAGAACTTGTCCAACCAAGTCCCATTTGTTCTAATGAAGCGCCTTCAGGTTCAGTACCCACTTGTGAGTCATCACCAGCTCCATGCGCCTTTCCAAAAGTATGCCCACCTGCTATTAGGGCAACCGTCTCATAGTCATTCATCGCCATTCTGCCAAAAGTTTCCCTTATATCAACAGCACTTTTTAATGGGTCTGGATTTCCATCAGGTCCTTGAGGGTTTACGTAAATTAAACCCATTTGAACTGCACCGAGAGGATTATCTAGTTCACGATCACCTTTATATCTTTTGTTATCTAACCACTCTTGTTCCATACCCCAATGAATATCTTCCTCAGGTGCCCAAATATCTGGTCGCCCTCCACTAAAGCCAAAGGTTTTTCCACCCATAGATTCAATAGCAACGTTACCTGAGAGAATTAGCAAATCAGCCCAGCTAATTTTTTTTCCATATTTTTGTTTTATGGGCCAAAGCAATCTTCTTGCTTTATCTAAATTTCCATTATCTGGCCAGCTGTTAAGTGGTGCAAATCTTTGTGCGCCTGTTCCACCACCACCTCGTCCATCGGTACTTCTATAAGTACCAGCGGCATGCCATGTTAGTCGAATAAAAAAACCACCGTAATGTCCATAATCTGCAGGCCACCAATCTTGTGAGTCTGTCATGAGGTCATTCAAATCTTTTTTTAGGGCCTTATAGTCTAATTTTTCAAATTCTTTTCTATAGTCAAAATCTTCTCCTAAGGGATTAGATTTATTATCATGCTGATGTAAAATATTTAAATTTAATTGGTTGGGCCACCAATCTTTATTAGATGTGCCGCTAGAACTATTGCTCGTTAATGCTCCATGCATTACTGGGCATTTACCCACAGTCTCATTACTCATAATATTATAGTCTCCGTCTCTAAGTTAGTAATATGTAATATAAATCATTTATAATGATTCTAAAGTAATTTTATAAAAAAATATGTAAATAGTTAATTGGTCGGGGCGGCAAGATTCGAACTTGCGACCCCCTGGTCCCAAACCAGGTGCGCTACCAGACTGCGCTACGCCCCGAAATTATTCGTGAATGTAAACAATATATTCTTATACTGCAACAGGTTAAAAAGGTTATTTAGTAAATTTAGTCAGCATAAAAAGGGTATGCAGAAGATGTACTTTTACCCTCTTTGTTAATAAGAATTTTAAAAATACCATCTGCTGTAAATATAACTTTTTCATCTATTAACAATTTACATGTTGTAAAAGTGATTTCGTTTGTAGTTCTGACAATGTCTGCACATCCATAAACCCAAGACCCTTCTCTAGCAGGTGCAATATAATTACCATTAATCTTTGCAGTAAGACACGGTAGTTGATTTTTTTCCCAAGCTGTATAACCCATGACACTATCTGCAAAAGCTACTAAAATCCCTCCATGCGCAATCATAGCTTTATTGCAATTCTTTTTTGCTACTTCAAATCCCTTATAAATTTTATTATTAACTACTTGTGTATAAAACGGACCATTCAACTCAGAAAATGGAGACGGTTCAGAATCTTTAGTATATTTATTTTTATCTAATAAATGATTCATAATATTATTGTATTCGACTTAAGAAAAAGAATATATATTATATTTTATATATCAATCTGGGGAGCTATTGCTGAGAGGTTACTTTTTTTAAGTAACGACCCACTAACCTGATCTGGATAATGCCAGCGGAGGAAGAAGTTAAATGAAAAATTTATTTAATATAGTAGCTGTAATAACATTACTACTAACAACATCAAACTTATTCGCAGAAAATGAGAAGTTAACTATTTATACCTATGACTCTTTTGCTGCTGAATGGGGACCTGGTCCAGCGATTAAAATAGCATTTGAAAAAGATTGTAATTGTACTGTTGAATTTAATGCAACTAACAATGCCGCAACACTACTAACTAAGATTCAACTTGAAGGTAAGCAATCTAAAGCTGATATTGTACTTGGATTTGATCAAAATTTCTTAATTGATGCTGAGAAAACCAATCTGTTTATAAAACATAGTATTAGACCTAATTTAAATATTGATTGGAATAATCCTTATTTCACACCTTACGACTATGGACAATTTGCATTTATTTATGATGATACAAGACTGCCTAATCCTCCAACGTCCATGGCAGAACTTTTAGATAGAAATGATATTAAGATTATTGTTCAAGATCCAAGAACAAGCACCCCTGGTTTAGGTCTGCTATTATGGATAAAATCTATTTATGGAGAAAATTCTCTTAGTGTATGGCAAAAATTGAATGATAAAATTATAACTTATACTCCGGGATGGAGTGAAGCTTATGGAATGTTTTTAAAAAATGAAGCAGATATGGTTTTAAGTTACACAACATCACCTGCATATCATCTTATGTATGAGGAAACTGATAAATATAAAGCAGCAAGCTTTGTTGAAGGGCACTATATGCAAATTGAGGTTGCTGGAATTTTAAAATCAAGCTCAAACTTTAAACTTGCACAAAAATTTATGAATTTTATATCTTCAAATGAATTTCAATCAGAAATTCCAACAAAAAACATAATGTATCCTATCTCAAACATTGAGTTGCCTGAGGCATATCAAAAACTCAATCAATCAAATGAAAAA
>JAONQW010000025.1 GCA_028412835.1 Candidatus Pelagibacterales bacterium | reverse complement strand
AGATTTTGATCTAGATGCTAAAATTGAAGTTACAAATAAACCTTATGAAATAGATACAGCAGATAAAATTGTTTTACCTGGAGTTGGTTCATTTTTTGATTGTTTGAGTGCTGTTAAGTCTATTGATGGGATTTTAGAGTCAATGCAAGATCAGGTTATTAATAAACAAAAAAAATTCATGGGCATTTGTGTTGGCATGCAACTACTAGCAGATATTGGTTAATGAAGAATCAGATAAGCTAATAGATCATGACCAAATTGTTACAGAGGCAAAACAGTCAGTTGAAGATAATGGCATAGTATTTATAGATGAGATTGATAAGGTTTGTGCAAGATCTGAAAGATTGGGTGGTGATGTTTCTAGGGAGGGTGTGCAGCGAGATTTATTACCATTAATAGAGGGTACAGTAGTAACGACAAAACATGGAACTATTAAAACTGATCATATTTTGTTTATTGCTTCAGGAGCATTTCAATTGGCAAAACCATCTGATTTATTGCCTGAATTACAGGGCAGGCTTCCAATAAGAGTTGCTTTGAATGCCTTATCTCAAGATGATTTTAAACGAATTTTAAAAGAACCCAAATTTAGTTTAATAAAGCAGTATGAAGCATTAATGAAAACTGAAGATGTCGAAATATCGTTTACGGAAGATGGCATAGATGCATTGGCAACCTTGGCTGTCGATATAAATACATCAATAGAAAATATAGGAGCTCGAAGATTGCATACAATTCTTGAGAGAGTATTAGAAGAAATAAGTTTTTCTGCTTCTGATAGAAAAGGCCAAGCTGTTAAAGTTGATGCAGATTATGTTAAATTGAATACATCAGAACTATCAAAGGATACTGATTTATCTAAATTTATATTATAGATGATATGTCATTAAGAAATAAAAAATCATTCTCGTATAATTTTCGTATTCGTTATTCAGAAGTTGATGCGCAAAAAATTGTTTACAATTCACATTACTTAACTTTTTTAGATGTTTCTATTTTTGAATTTTTTGATGCAATAGGATTTAATCAAGAGGATTATATAAAAAAAACCAATAATGAGTTCCACACTGTAAGAGCTGTTGTAGAATATAAAGCCCCTGCAACACTTGGTGATACGATTGAAGTTTTAACAAGAATAAAAAAAATTGGAAACTCGAGTATTACATTTCAACAAGAAATATACTTGTATGAATCTGATAGATTATTAGCTACAGGTGAAATAGTTTGGGTAAACACTAATCAAAAAGAAATGGTTCCAACTACTGTTCCAGATTACCTAAGGGAACTATTAAAAGATTACCAAGACTAATTATTCAGCTGAAGTAGCTAATAACAACCAATTGTTGGTTTTTTTATTTTTATATTTTGCAAAAGTCCAAACATCTGTAATTTTCTGAACTTGGTTTAAACTCCCTGATACGATTTCATCTTTATTATTTTTAATACAAGTAATCATTTCAGATATAAACCTAACTGTTACTTCCATAGGTGAGCTATTTAAATCTTTGTAAATAATTTCGGCAGATTCAATTCCGATAAAACTAAATTCAACCTGCTCTCCATTTTGCTTACGTTTTTCAATTACATCACTAAAACTAATAAAAACACTATCTTCAAGTAATGGTTTTAACTCTTTTGTATTTCCATTTTCAAAATTAGTTACGATCATTTCATAGGCACCTTTTGCCCCATTTACAAAATCGTCATTATTAAACCAGTCTGTTGGAGAGTTTGAAGAATATTTAATATTTTTCAAAGGTTTTTTTGTCTCTATTGGTTGAGCAGATGGCTGATCATATGAGTAAAGGTTTGGATCTTTTTTTTCAGATCCTGTTCTTTTACCAAGTACACTTCTTAGTCTTAATAAAACAACTCCAGCAACAACCGCTAAAAAGATGATGTCCATATATTGAAATGCATTGTCCATAGTTAATATTTACTTTATTTTTTTATAGAGTACCTTATGTAAGCACTTAAAGTAAAGATTCAACCAAAATAGATATCTTGTTTTATATTTTTGTATCAGTATTCATCATTCTACCAGTAATTGAGATTGCAACATTTATTCAATTTGGTGGAATTTTAGGCACTTTCAACACAATTTTATTGATTTTCGTTACAGCGATTATTGGTGTCTACTTAGTAAGACAGCAAGGAATATCAACAGTTTTGAATATTCAAAAAGATATTATTAGTGGCAATGCACCAATTGAAAATATTGTAGGAGGATTAATAATTTTATTATCAGGACTCCTACTTTTAGTCCCAGGATTTGTAACTGATACGATAGGATTTCTTGGACTATTTCCATTTACAAGAAAAATGTTTGCAAATATTTTAATAAAAAGGTTTATAAGTCAATACGGTGTCAAAAATGCAGATGAAAGCAACAATATTATTGATGCAGAATATATTGAAATTAATGATGAGGACGAAAAATAATGGATGTTAAAACAAAAATAATATCACAATACATAAAAGATTTATCTTTTGAAAATCCTAAAGGTCCATTTCCTTTTGCTAAAAAAGAAGAGCGTCCTGCAATTAGTGTTACTGTGGATGTAAAAGCTAATGCTACATCTAATGAAAATATATATGAGGTTATATTAAGTATTAAAGTATCTGCAACTCATCAAGATAATGATGTTTTTTTAATTGATCTAATTTACCAAGGTGTCTTTGAGATTGAAAACCTAACTGATGATATTAAAGAGGCTTACTTGTTAGTTGAGTGTCCTAGAATTTTATTCCCTTTTGCAAGAAGAATTATATATGATTTACACGCTGATGGTGGGCTACCTCCTTTACTACTGGATACTGTCAACTTTGCTGAATTATATAAAAATCGCAAAGCACAAAATGAGATTAATTAAGAATATTTAAAATTCTTTTCCATTTATATTTTTTTTAAATGTAGTCTTTAATAATTCTTTTGTGCTAGTAAATTCTCTAAGTGTTTCTAAACTTTTTATTGTAGGAAAGATTATTGGAAATTTTCCTGACTTATATAATTTCAAAGCTTTATCGGGGGAAATCCATAAACTTTCTACCCCTTCAAAACCATCGTGCAATGCTTTTTGATTCTTAGGTAAATTTGCCAAAAAAAATTTTGTACTATACCTCTTCTTTTCAGTTTCTGGAGTTATCCAATGTGAGAAATAATTTAAAGTGTCGATTGCAGGAAAAATATTAAGTTGTTTTAGCATATCAATAAAGCTTAGTTCTTTATTGTTAATTTTTTTTTGAAAGTTCTGTAGGTTATTTATTTCTTGATTTTCTGAAATTTTAAATAATTTTCCAAGTTTATTATTAGCCAAAAGTACTCCACATTCTTCAAAACATTCCCTTATGGCAGCAACTAAATAACCATTTTTTATTTCATCAGATTCATCGTTTAATAATTTTAAATTACTGAGATATTCATCTTTTATATCTTGCTTGTCGACTTTACCTCCAGGAAATACCCATGCATTTCCAAAATTTGAAGCAGCAGCCCTTTTTATCATAAATACTTCTATAGTATTTAGATTATCTCTGAGTAATAACAATGTTGCAGCGTGAATTGGTATTGAAGGTGCCTCATTTTGATCTGCGGCTTCAGTTTGAATCTCATGAAGATAATTATTGTCCATCTTTTACTTTATTCCATATGGCATTTTTTCCTAAAGATTTGACAAACTCTTCATGCAATTTTTCTTCTTCTTCTGTAATTTTAGTTTTTAGATTTCGTTTATGTAATAATGATATATCAAAATCTGTCTCTATTAAATTATCAGCTGTTTCAATTGATAGATTTAGCGAAGGTTCACGAGCATCATTTAATTCAATGTAAACTCTTGCGAGTAATTCTGCATCTAATGTAGCTGAATGTTTTTCTCTTTGTGTATTATCAATTGCTAATCTTTTACACAATGCGTCTAAAGATACACTTTGTCCTGGAAATTTTTCACGAGCTAATACTACGGTATCAATAGGTCTATTTAATAATATATTTTTACCACATTTTTGTAATTCAAAGTTTAAGAAGCCAATATCAAAAGGTGCATTATGGGCAACGATGTTATCTGAGCTTACAAATTCAAGAAATTCTTCTACGATATCTTTGAATAATGGTTTATTTGAAAGAAATTTTTCAGTTATGCCATGTA
>JAONQW010000024.1 GCA_028412835.1 Candidatus Pelagibacterales bacterium | reverse complement strand
ATTGGTAACAAATACGAAAAATATAGATTGAATTTTGATTCAAGACGACTATGGTATAAAAAAAATCAAAATTGGATATTTATTGAAAATTTTGATGAAAATGTATCATCTACAGAAATTAGATTAAAAAAATAAGTTGGATAACCTTGATACTATAATTACAGATTTAGAGTCTAACAAAGCAGAAAATATTCTATCAATGGATGTTTCAAAAAAAACCTCCATTGCAAGCTATATGATTTTTGCAACCGGTACGTCAAATCGACATGTTAATGCACTATCTCAATCAGTGCATAGAAACTTGAAAAAGTCTGGATTTAAAGGTGCTAATATTGAAGGTAACAATAGTACTGGATGGATAGTAATAGACTGTGGAGATATAATTGTTCATATTTTTAAAAAAGAAATTAGAGAATTTTATAATCTTGAAAAAATGTGGTCTATAGATTTAGAATCTTATAGTGAATGAAAGTTCAAGTTTTATATTTAGATAAATTAAAGTTTGATGCTGAAAAAATTCTAGCTAAAAAATACTTAGATAGAATCGAGTCTTCTGGTCGAAAAATAATTGATCCTATTATTCTAAAACAAATAAATCACAAAGAAATGGATCAGGAGCTTAATTCCAGTGGTTTTAATGTACTGCTTGATGAAAAAGGTAAGCATTTAACTACTATAAAATTTAGCGAGTTGGTATTTGAAAGTTCGCATAAAAAGATTAACTTCTTTATTGGCAATACAGACGGCTTTACTGAAATTTTAAAAAAAAAGGGAGATTTACTTTTATCAATTAGTCCAATGACACTCACTCATTCATTTGCTACAATAATATTATTAGAACAACTCTATCGGGCGATTACAATAAAAACTAATCATCCGTATCATAAAGCTTGATTATGAAAAAATTATCTATTTATACTTTCCTTGTTGTTTTTCTTTTTTCATTTTCACTTAGTGCTAATAATGAAAATCTATATAAAAAACTTAATACATTTGGGGATGTCTTTGAAACAATTAGGTCCAATTATGTAAGTGATGTTGATGAAGAAGATGTTATAGAAGCTGCAATTAATGGAATGCTTCAGTCTCTTGACCCACATTCTAGTTATATGAATTTAGAAAATTATAAAGAGATGCAAGAACAAACTGATGGGAAGTTTGGTGGACTAGGAATCGAAGTTACATCAGAGGATGGATGGGTAAAAATTATTTCACCTATTGATGGCACACCAGGAGCAAAAGCAGGAATACAACCTGGGGATTATATAACTCATATCGATAATGAAAGTATTTTTGGTCTTAGTCTTACAGAATCAGTCGATAAACTTAGAGGTTTAGTTGGAACAACTGTTAACCTTAAAATTGCTAGAGAGGGTGAAGATGAGCCATTAGAAATATCTATCACTAGAGCGATTATTACTGTTGAAGCTGTAAAATTTCGTCGAGAAGGTAATGTAGGCTACATTAAGTTAATTTCATTTAGTGAACAGGCAGATCGCGGCATTAAAAAAGCTATAAATAATCTAAAAGCAGAAATTGGAAATGATAAATTAATTGGTTATGTTTTAGATTTAAGAAATAACCCTGGAGGATTACTAGGACAGTCTATTTCTGTAACAGATAGTTTCTTAAATTCTGGTGAAATAGTTTCCACTAAAGGTAGGGATAAGTCTGATATAGGTTCTTATAAGGCTTCTCGTGGTGATTTAGCAAATAATAAACCACTAATTGTTCTTATAAATAGAGGCTCCGCATCTGCATCAGAAATTGTTGCAGGAGCTCTTCAAGATCATAAACGTGCAATCATTATTGGAGAACAGTCTTATGGTAAGGGCTCTGTACAAACAGTATTTCCACTTAATGATAGAAGTGCTATCAGATTAACAACAGCACTTTACTACACACCATCAGGTGATTCGATTCATAAAGTTGGTATAACACCTGATATAGAAGTTTTAAGATCTAAAGATACTGATAAAGAAATTGATAATCAACTAGACTATGCTCTAAACCTTCTAACAAAAGATAAAATTATAAAATAGCATGGACAAAGAGGAATATAGACGTGGTGTAGGCATGGTTGTTATTAATGATGAAAAAAAAATATTTATAGGACAGAGACTCGACAAAGACCAAGCGTCATGGCAAATGCCACAAGGAGGTATTGATGAAAATGAAACTCCTGAGGAAACCTGTATTAGAGAATTAGCTGAAGAAACTGGTATAGTAGGAAATTATAAAATCTTAGATAAAACCCAAAAATGGTACAGTTATGATCTCCCTAAAAATCTTCAAAAAAGACTTTGGAGAGGTAAATACAAAGGTCAAATTCAACAATGGTTTATTATAAGTTTTTTTGGAAAAGATTCTGAAATAAATATTAAAACTAAACATCCTGAATTTAAAAATTGGAAATGGGCTTACAAGGAAGAGTTAATGGGATTAATTGTTCCATTTAAGAAGGAATTGTATGAGAATACTTTTGCTGAGTTTGATCGGTTTTTAAAGACCTAAAGATCTTAGGCTATCAAGCTTTGTTTGTACTTTTGTATTTGAGTTATCGGAAGCTAATATATTTTCTAAATCTGTTATTTTTTGATTAATAAATTCACTACTAAGCTCTTCTTTCTCAATTAATTCTACTGCAATTATCAATAAATTATTATCACTAAACTGAACAAAGCCATCAGTTATATAGATTTGTTTTTCATTTCCATCGTCAGTATTAATAGAAATGAATCCAGGTCTAATAGAAGAAATGAAGCTTACATGATTAGCTAAAAAACCAATATCGCCTTCAGTTGCAGGTACTGTAACCAAAGACGCATTTACCTCTAAAAATATTTTAGAAGGTGTAACAAGTTTTATGCTAAAAGTATCAGACATATTAATTAAGCCGCAGCATCCTCAGCCATTTTTTCAGCTTTTTTAACTGCTTCCTCAATGGTTCCTACCATATAAAAAGCTGCTTCTGGTAGATGATCATACTCACCTTTGCAGATTGCATCAAACCCGTTAATTGTATCTTCTAATTCAACATATTTACCAGGTGTTCCAGTAAATACTTCTGCAACAAAAAATGGTTGAGACATAAACCTCTGAATTTTTCTTGCCCGTGCTACAGTAAGTTTGTCATCTTCAGATAATTCATCCATTCCTAAAATAGCTATAATATCTTGAAGAGATTTATATGTTTGAAGTACCGATTGAACATTTCTCGCTACGTTATAATGCTTTTCTCCTAATATTCTTGCATCTAGAATCCTAGAAGTTGAGTCTAATGGATCAACTGCAGGATAAATTCCAAGCTCAGCAATTTGTCTTGATAATACTGTTGTTGCATCTAAGTGAGCAAATGATGTTGCTGGCGCAGGATCTGTTAAATCATCTGCTGGCACATAAATTGCTTGTACTGATGTAATTGAACCTTTGTCAGTTGATGTAATTCTTTCTTGTAATTGGCCCATGTCTGTAGCTAAAGTTGGCTGATATCCAACTGCAGATGGGATTCTTCCTAAAAGAGCCGACACCTCAGAACCAGCTTGTGTAAATCTAAAAATATTATCTACAAAAAATAATACATCTTTTCCTTCTTGATCTCTAAAATACTCAGCTTGAGTAAGACCTGTTAATGCAACACGTGCTCTTGCGCCTGGAGGTTCATTCATCTGACCATACACTAATGCGCATTTTGACTTGTCTCCCTCTAAATCAATAACACCTGACTCTATCATTTCATGATAAAGGTCATTTCCTTCTCTGGTTCTCTCACCAACACCCGCGAATACTGAATAACCACCATGTGCTTTTGCAATATTATTAATTAATTCCATAATGATAACTGTCTTACCAACACCAGCACCACCAAATAAACCAATTTTTCCACCCCTTGAATATGGAGCTAGCAAATCAACTACTTTAATACCTGTCACTAATATTTCTGTTTCAGTAGCCTGATTAACAAAGTCAGGTGCATCCCTATGAATTCCCCAAGATTCTGCTGATTTAATATCACCTCTTTCATCAACTGGATCTCCAGTTACATTCATAATCCTACCAAGCGTTTCAGGACCGACGGGCACTTGAATTTGTTTTCCTGTATCAATAACTTCATCACCTCTAGACATACCATCTGACGAATCCATTGCTATTGTTCTAACACTAGATTCCCCTAAGTGCTGGGCTACTTCAAGAACAACAACTTTGTCCCCTACTTTAACTGTCAAAGCATTTAATATCGCTGGAAGACTGTCTTCAAACTTTACATCGACTACAGCGCCAATTACCTGTGAAATAGATCCTTTTATATTACTTGTCATATTTTCTCCTTTTTTTAAACTGCTTCTGCTCTAAATCTCTCACTCTTCTGAGTGTTGGCGGTGGTGACATACTAATTTTTTTTGATAAATCTAGATTTGAAATTCTTCCATCATCTTGAAGTATTCTCAATATCTTTTTATCTATTAAATCTAACTCTTTTTTACTCATTTTTTTTAATCATATCTTTCTTTAAAATCATTTCAGCTATTGTAAAAGTTTCATTTTCATATTTTGTTTCATCAAAGTTTAAATAAGATGGAAGCTCATTTATATGGCCAAGCTTTAATAGTTTATCATTGAAGATTTCTATCTTATTACTTTTTTTCTTACTTTTTAATCTAAAAATATAAACATTTTTTTTAGAATAAATAGCCTCAGAA
>JAONQW010000023.1 GCA_028412835.1 Candidatus Pelagibacterales bacterium | reverse complement strand
ACTTCCTGAAAATATTATTCTTACATTTGGAAATCTATTATGTAATATTATTGTTTCAATTAATCTATTGTTTGATCCAGATAGATAAAATTGCTGGTACTCATTTGACATATTCTCATCTATGCCACCCGAAAGAATAATAATACCACTTACATTATTGTCAGTTAAGTCAGGAACAGTTAAACTTTTTTCTAAATTTGAAATTAAAACTGTTCCTAATGGTGAGAAAGCTATAATTGAAATTAAAATAATAATAATAATAATAATAAGCTTTAGTAGATTGCTGTGATGAAAAATATAAGTTAAGAGAGTCTAATAATTGGATTCTTGTTACTTCTGCTTTTCATATGCAAAGAGTAATAAAAATATCTGAAAAGCAAGGCATTAACTTCATCCCATTTCCAGTTGATTTTAAAACTTCAAAAAATAACCCAAAATATTTTAGCTTACAAATAAATAGAAATATAAATCACTTTCAAATTGGACTAAGAGAGCATCTATCGACTTTATGGCTAAAACTTTTAAATAGAGTATAAGCTTTGATTATTTTTTAATAGCTGAATTACCTTGTTTGACTGCAGAGCCAAGATTTAATCTTCTTCTAATCGCATTATCAATCCTTATAATTTTTTTTATATAGTTTGGTGTGCGACTCTTGGCCAAGAAAAATTGCTTCATTGGGTAGCCAGCAATTCTTCCGACATTGGATTTTGAGTATATTTTATCAACGCCATGAACTAAGTTTCCATTATAGAATATTACTGAACATGGGCTCATTAATGCGTCTATATCGATTTTCTTGTTATCTATAATCAAATATAAACCACCCTCATCAAAATCAACTTTTTTTGACGTTATATTAAACATACAACTTAGCAGTATGCCGTCTTTTTTTGTATCTTTGTGAGGAAACATTTCTCCTTCATTACTTGGGTAACAATTTACCTGCGAAAAAGAAACTTCAAGGTCTGCGTCAAATACCATTCCATGATTTTTATTTAAACCTAATGCAAGATTTCTGGTTTGATTTAGTTCAGATATCAGTTTTTGCGTAAGTTTATTCTCTGGTTTATTCCAAGGGAACTCACTTCTACGATACATCAAAACATCTTTGTCTCTGCGAAAAGAGTTATAATTATCGTCTCCAATGCTTCTCGTTGAGCCATAAAGATCAGTACTTTTAAAGTTATTTCTATTTTTTTTATTGAAAAAATCTATCCAAAAAGATTTCATTTCATCTAATACCTTCATATCAAATGCATCGTTGTAAATCACAAAATCATTTTTTTTGACTGCAACTAATATTTCTTCTGGTTGTGGAATGTTTTTTAACATTTATTATAAATCAAAAATATAATCTTCTTAGAAAATTAAAAGTAATAAAATTTTTTGACAATGAAATTGATATTAATAAATTTACAATACTTTTTAAAAAAATTAAATTAGAATTTTCAAACTCTCCAACATAGAACCTTTCTTTTGCCCCAGTTCCTATTTTGAAAGAATTAATACCACCAGACTTTGAAGTTAGAGCGCCTAAATTGAATTCTTTAATTGATCTATTAATTAGTATATGCATTATCTCTCTAAACACTCCAAATCCTGCAAAAGTTTTTCTTCCTTTAAGGCTAGTTGCCGCTGCAATATCCCATGCCTTATCATTAAAAATCAGCACAGCTCTATAAGCCAAAGGATTATTATACTGATCATAGGCAACTACATAATGCATATTATTACCTAAAGTTTGTTTAAAATTTTCAAAATCATCAAATTCCATCATTTTTAATTTTTTTTTCCTATACATACTTATACTTATTTCTGATAAATCCTCTGAACTAGGAGTATGGGTGTGTAGATATTTAAGATTTTTTTTATCACAATTTTTTAAACTAGATTTAAAATCTCCTGATGCTTCTGAAAAAATAGTTTTTTTATTTACAATGTGAGATAAATTATAAAAAGCACATTTAGACTCATTCATTCTAAATATTGGACGGTTCCATAAAGTTGAATTCTCTAAGTATTCTAAATTTTTTTCCTCATAACTCCCATCATCAAGTCGTATGTAATGTATTTTTGATTCTGTATAGCTTGTTAAAAATTTAATAAACGATTTATTTAAGTTCTCTATTGATCCAATTGGACCTCCCGCAATAAAGAAAAAAGTTATAAAATAATATTTTTTATAAAAAACTTGAACAGATGTTTTATTTTTTCTATCATTAACAAGCCTTATAATTTTCCAGTTTTTTTTATTTTTAAGATTACTCCATATGGTAGATTGTCTATAATGAGCATTTTGCAGAATCATTTCATTATTCCATTCATCATCCGTACCATTAAAAATTTTCCACCTACTCATAAAATTATATCAAATTATTTATATATCTAATTTTCTTCTTATTTCATTAATTGGATAATTTATTAGTACAGCATTATTATTTCCCTTATATACAAATAAACTTCCGCAAGCTACTCCAATTATATCATATTTTTTACATATATTTATGATGTCATCAATTTTTCCAAAACCACCTGTTACAACCAATGGTATTTGTAATTCTCTATGAATATTTGAAATCATCCTCTCATCAGGTCCATTCATGCTGCCATCATTATCTATACTATTTATCACTAGCTCACCTGCAAATTTAGATATTTTTTTTATAAATTCGTTAAGTATTACCTTTGTGTTTGTTTTTCCATTATTTGTAAAAATAAAATAATCATCATTAATCATCTTTAAATCAATTGTTACAGCAACACTTTGTGAGCCAATTTCTGAAACAAATTCTTCTAAAATGTTATCATTTTCAAAAAGAGCTGAACTAATTGAAATTTTCTCTATGCCATATGAAAGAATTTTTTTTGCATCTTCTAAAGATTTAATGCCACCACCGTATGAAATAGGCATTCTTGATATGCTAGATATTTTCTTTATTAGACTGAAATTTGGTTTTTTATTATTTACAGTTGCACCAATATCGTTGATTATTATTTCTTCAGCATTTTTATCATTAAATATCCTAACGGCGTTTAAAATATCACCAATGTAGGTCAAATTGTTTTGATTAAAGAATTTTGTTTTAACTAGATCATCATTTAAGATCGTTAAGATAGGAATTATTCTTTTAATTTCCATTTATTCTAGCAAAATTTTTCAATAGCATTTTCCCAGATTGATGACTTTTTTCTGGATGAAACTGGACTCCAAAAATATTTTTATTTATTACAATGCTGGTAAAATCAGTAAAATATGAAGAGCTAGCAGCAATATGATTTTTTGCTTCTACTTCATAATAGTAAGAATGAAGAAAATAAAATTTAGAATTTTCTTTTATATCTCTCAATAATTCAACTTCTCTTAGCTTAGTTACTTTATTCCAACCAACATGGGGAAGTATCTTAGCATTTTTAAATTTCTTAATTTTACCAGGTATTAGGCTTAATCCTTCTTTTTTACCTTCTTCGCTACTATTTGCTAATATTTGCATTCCTACACATATTCCTAATAGGAAATTATTTTTATTTTTTACAAACATTTTAATCGGTTCTATAAAATTTTTTTCCTTAAGAAGTTGCATTGCAGAGTCGAATGAACCAACCCCTGGCAAAATTAATTTATCTATCTTTGTATCTATTTGATTTGGATCATTAATTAACTCAGCATTATCACCAATATCATTCAATATATTCCTAATAGCCATTGTATTGCCAAGACCATATGAAATAATACCTATCATTTAAAATATTCGTTTTTCAATGTTTAATATATTTAATATCTTAGTAAAAAACTTTATTAAGACATAATTAGATTTATAGTCACGAAAGCTTTTTTTATCTAATTTAAAGTACGTTGAGAGTTCTGAGTTAGAAATATTTAATTTATCACAAATATAGTTTACTTCCTTTTTTAACTCAATTTCATTAATTGGATCTATTTTTAATTTTTTAATAGCTTCTTTGCGACTCATTTGCCCTGATAATATCATGCCTGAAAAAATAAGCTTTCTTCTATCGTGACCAAATCTTCTAAATGACCAGTAATTTTCAAAAAAAGCTGTAAATTTTGACTCATGATGTTTATTAGGATACTCCTGCCAATTAAAATTATTTTTTAAAATATCAATTGATTGCTTCTTGTCATATTGTATGAAATTTAGAGGGTAATAAACTTTCAAGCCCTTTATTATTTTTAAATAAAATTTAGATCTGAAAATATCATAAAGTGGAAATGAATTAATTTTTATCGTTCCAAATTTCTTATGAATATCCTTGATTTGTCTAGTATCAGATGCATGGTAAGCCCAGTCTAAAGGTGCACGAATAAACTCTGTTGCATAATTTGCACCTGTAAATATATATTTTATATTGTTTTCTTCAGCATATTTGTATAAAGCTCCAAAATAAGCATGATCCTGTATAGTGTCTAAACTTGGCACACCAGATTTAAAATATGCAAGATGAAGATCTCTCATTTCATTCCAATTTATTACTTTTGTTACGAGGTCTAAATTTAAACCATCAACAAGTTTTTCAATATTATTGGCTGAGATACTTGAGTTCCAACCCGCATCAACGTGAAATAAAAGAGGTTTAATTTTTAAAATTTTAACAACATAATAAACAAGATAACTGCTGTCTAATCCTCCACTAACTCCAATCATACAGTCATACTTATTGTTTTTTTTTATAGCATTGTACTTTATTTTGTTAATGATTTTTTTTAGCTCAATATTTTTTATATTATAATCAATATTGTCTCCAATAGTTTTTTTATACTTAATACAGTAATTGCAAATACCATCTGCATTAAATTTTATATCCGGCGAAGTTGTATCCATGATACAGCTATTGCAAACAATATAATCTGAATTATTCATATTAAATATATTATGTTCAATTTTTTAAATTAGGTATTCTTTTTAAGATAAAAACTAGAATTGAACTAGATACTGCTGTAAAAATTAAAGCTGAAGTGTTAATTATTCTATAGCTTATACCGAATATTAACATGCTATTAAAATCAGGGGCTATAACTGAGGCTGCTGCAAGCAGTATCAACTCAAAGAAACCCAAATAATTTATTAATATTATTACTGAAGATAAAGAAGATAAAATATATATATAATTAGATGTCATAAATGACATATCTGCTCCAAACATTTTTAAACCTGTATAAAAAGCTATGCACTCTAGTAAGGATAGTATTATGAATCCTAGAAAAATTAATATAAATTTTTTAAAGTTATATTTAATGATTTCTTTTATTTTTTTAAGTTCATTTAATAGATTATTTAGTCTATTTATTATTAAACTTTTTTCCTTAATAAATCTTAATAAATATTTTCTTGAATAAAAAAAAGTTAACACCAACGTAATGAGTAAAAATAATAGTAAAAATGAATATATAAAATCAAAGCTATGGATATATATAAAGCCACAAAGCAATGCCAAAAAAATGTATGCAGAAAATGATTTGAGTGACCAAATGCCCTGGCTTACTGTAAAACTAGCTATGGTTATTCCAGCATTACTCCTTAGCTTGTAATATTTGAAAACATAACCTAAACCGGGAATAAGTTGATTGATAACTCCTCCAAATAAAAAAATTTCTGATGTATTAAAAAATGGAAAATTTTTACCTGAAATAATATTTAATATTTGATAGAATAGATAAGATATTAAAAATTTTAGCAATACAAGAAATAGAAATAGAAATGCTACATAGGGAGACAAAATTAAAGATAGTTTCTCCTCACTGATATTATCAA
>JAONQW010000022.1 GCA_028412835.1 Candidatus Pelagibacterales bacterium | reverse complement strand
TCAGAGACCTACATTAATATTAGCCCCTAATAAAACACTAGCGGCACAGTTGTATGGTGAGATGAAGTCTTTCTTTCCAAATAATGCCGTTGAATATTTTGTTTCATATTATGATTATTATATGCCAGAGGCATATGTACCTAAGTCAAATACTTATATTGAAAAAGAGTCTTCTATTAATGAACAGATAGATAGAATGCGTCACTCAGCAACTCGAGCACTACTTGAGAGAAAAGATGTAATAATTGTTGCAAGTGTGTCTTGTATTTATGGAATTGGATCAGTGGAAACTTATGGAGATATGATTATTGAGCTGATCAGAAATCAGCAAATTGGACGAAATGAGTTGATACAAAAGTTAGTTGAATTGCAGTACCAGAGAAATGACACTGATTTTCATAGGGGAACATTTAGAGTTAGAGGTGATCTAGTTGAAATATTTCCATCTCATTATGAAGATAGAGCTTGGAGAATTTCATTGTTTGGTGATGAGTTAGAATCTATTTGCGAATTTGATCCACTGACAGGTAAGAAAAATGAAGATTTAGAAAAAATAAAAGTTTATGCAAATAGTCACTATGTAACACCCCGTCCAACTCTGCAGCAGGCTATGGTTTTAATTAAGAAAGAGTTAAAAAAAAGAATACCTGAGTTTAAATCACAAGATAAATTAATTGAAGCTCAGCGTATTGAAGAAAGAACTAAATTCGACTTAGAAATGATTGAGGCAACTGGTAGCTGTAATGGAATTGAAAATTATTCACGATATTTATCAGGTAGAAAAGAAGGGGAACCACCTCCTACTCTATTTGAATATCTTCCAGAAAATGCATTGCTATTTGTAGATGAAAGTCATGTGACTGTTCCACAGCTTGGAGGTATGTATAAAGGTGACAGAAGTAGAAAAACTACTCTTTCAGAATATGGCTTTAGGTTACCTTCGTGTCTGGATAACCGACCACTAAAGTTTGAAGAGTGGGAAACTATGCGACCCCAAACTTTATTTATTTCTGCAACGCCTGGCTCATGGGAACTAGATCAAACTAAAGGAGTTTTTGTTGAGCAAATTATTCGACCAACGGGCCTTATTGATCCTGAAGTTGAAGTCCGACCTGCTAAAACTCAAATTGAAGATTTAATTTTAGAGGCAAAAAAAATTATTGAAAATGGTCATAGAATTCTTGTAACAACATTAACCAAAAGAATGGCTGAAGATCTTACTGAGTATATGCATGAAAATGGTCTGAGAGTAAGATATATGCATTCCGATATAGATACCTTGGAGAGAATAGAGATAATTCAAGATTTGAGAAGGGGTGTATTTGATATTCTAGTCGGAATTAATTTGTTGAGAGAAGGTTTGGATATTCCTGAGTGTGCGCTAGTTGCAATTTTAGATGCTGATAAAGAAGGTTTTTTAAGATCTGAACGGTCTTTAGTTCAAACTATTGGAAGAGCAGCGAGGAACGTTGATAGTAAAGTGATACTCTATGGCGATAAAATAACTAATAGTATGCAGTATGCAATGAATGAAACTAAAAGACGGCGTAAGATCCAAGAAGAACATAATATAATCAATGGAATTACTCCTCAAAGCATACGTCGAGAAATAAATCAGACTTTAGAAAATATAAGTGTTAATGAAGATAATATTGCTCAAATTAATACTGAATATAAGATGGTAGGAAATAATCTTGAAAAGCATTTAAAGTCATTAAAAGATAAAATGATAAAATATGCTGAAGATTTGAATTTTGAAGAGGCGGCCAATATTAGAGATGAGATTAGAAAACTAGAAAAAAAAGATTTAGAGTTGGATTATATTAGAAGTCCAAAACAGAAGAAAAATAAATATTTTACTTAGATAGTTATAACTATAATGATTTACGAATTAATTTTAATACTTATAAGTTTAGGAATACTAATTATCAGTGCTGATCAATTAGTTTCACAAGCAGATATAATTGCACGCAGATTTAATTTCTCACAAGTATTGGTTGGACTTACTGTTGTAGCCTTTGGAACTTCAGCTCCAGAATTAATGGTTTCTATATCTGCCGCATTATTTGAAACACCTCCAGCTTCAGATGCTATAATAGGTAATGTAATTGGAAGCAATATTGCCAATTTGTTTCTAGTGCTTGGGGTTAGTGGAATTTTATTTAATATTAGTTTTAATAATATAGATCAGAAAACAAATTTTTACTTATTTGTTGTCACGACTTTTTTAATTATTATTTTGTCTACAAGTACAAATATTAACTGGATTCATTCTTTTATATTACTATTACTATTAATATTATTTATTAATCACTTAAAAAATTTTTCATCTAATGTAGAAATTTCAGAACTAAAACAAGCCAGTGATATAAACTTTATCAAATTAATATTAAGTTTTTTGGGTTTTTTTATTGGTGGTAAGTTATTTTTATCAGAATCATTAGCATTTTTTACAAGCATAGGTATTGCACATACTGTAATTGGTTTAACAGTTTTAGCCCTAGGTACTTCCCTTCCCGAACTAATAACTGTGATTATTGCTGCGATGAAAAAAAAAGCTGCAATGGGTATTGGAAATATTATTGGTAGCAATATAATGAATATTCTATTTGTTCTATTCCCATCAATTGTAATAGTTCATATGCGTGGATATAACTTTTCATCTCTTAATATTCAATCTAGTGACTTGATACTATTGGCTATTAGTACATCAATAATAATAATATTAGGCTTACTTAAGAAGCCTTTAAACAAGGCTTTATCTATTGTTTTTGTGTTGAGTTACCTAATTTATGTATATAGATTATTTTAATGAAAAAAAATCCCATAGCACTAGTAACTGGTGGATCTAAAAGAATTGGTAAACAGATTTGTATAGATTTAGCTAAAAATAACTATGATATTATAATCCACTATAATAAATCAAAGATACCTGCAAATGATTTAAAGAAAGAAATTATTGAACTAGGTGTTCGGTGTGAAGTAATTAAATGTGATTTCAATAAACGCCAGGAGGTCGATAAATTTTATACAAATGCTTCCAAATTACTTGGTAAAATATCTTGCTTAATCAATAATGCTTCAGTTTTTGAAAACGATAAAATTCACAACTTTACATCTAAATCCTGGAATAAACATTTAGATACAAATCTTTATGCACCGATTAAGCTATCTAAAGATTTTGCAAAGCAGCATGCAAATAATACGCATGGCAACATAATCAATATTTTAGATCAAGGGGTGATTAATCCAAGCATAGCTTTTTTCTCATATAATATTAGTAAAGCGGCACTCCATTCGGCAACAATAATTTTAGCAAAGTCACTAGCTCCAAATATTAGAGTAAATGCAATAGGTCCAGGGCCTACCATTAAAAATGAATATCAGTCAGATAAAAATTTTAAAAAACAAATTAAGTCAACACTGCTTAAAAAAGGTTCAAAACCTCAGGACATTAGTAATACTTTGAACTATATATTGGAGACTGAATCTTTAACTGGACAACTCATTGTCGTTGATGGAGGAGAACATTTAGCATGAGTAAAAACAAATTAGATTTAAAGATATTGAACTCTGAGATTGATAACATTGATCATAGCTCTGGATATAATTTAATATTTGTAAACGATCTTATGTTAGATGCTGAGCTAGGAGTATACGCTCATGAAAAAAATATTCACCAGCCATTAAGAGTAAATATGATAGCAAAAATAAAAGACATACCAGATACTTCAAATGAAAAAATTGATAATGTTGTATGTTACAATGAAATTTCAATAATTATTAAGAAGATAGTAAATTCTGGACATACAATATTATTAGAAACTCTTGCTGAAAAAATATTATTAGAGTGCTTTAAGAATAATAGAATTGAAACTATTAAAATCCGGTTAGAAAAACTTGATGCGATCGATGACGCAGAAAGTGCAGGCATAGAGATTGAAAGATCTCGTAAGTAAAGATGCGTAATATTGATAAGATCAAATCAATAGTAGATAAATCGCCAACGAATCCAGGGATCTACAAAATGCTAGATCATAATCAGAATATTCTTTACGTTGGAAAAGCAAAAAATATTAAAAACAGACTTAAAAATTACCTAAATGATAATAATTTAACTAATCGCATTAGAAGGTTAATGCGATCAACTATTGAAATAGATACCATCATTACTGAAACTGAAAAAGAAGCTTTATTACTTGAAGCAAACTTAATAAAAAAAATAAAACCACAGTACAATATTTTACTAAGAGATGATAAATCGTTTCCATATATTTTCATTAATCATGAGCAAGAGTATCCAGCTATTTCTAAGCATAGAGGAAAACAGAAATTTAAAGGCAAGTATTTTGGTCCATTTGCAACAGTAAGTTCTTTAAATTATACATTAAAAATTCTACAAAAAGTATTTCAACTAAGATCATGTGATGACTCTTATTTTGAAAATAGAAGTAGGCCATGCTTGATGCATCAAATTGAAAGATGCAGTGCTCCATGTGTAGACACTTTAAGTGTCAAGAAATATTCAGAGTTAGTCAGAGATGCAGAAAATTTTTTATCTGGAAAGCATAGTGGTTTACAAAAAAGTTTGTCAATTAGAATGCAAGAAGAAAGTATTAACGAAAACTATGAAAAAGCAGCAAGTTATAGGGATAAGATTAAAGCTCTTACTCAAATTCAAAGTCAGCAAAACATAAATCTATATGATATTGAAGACTCTGATGTAATCTGTATATCTAGGCAAGGTGATAAGTCATGTATTCAAGTATTTATTTATAGGTCTGGACAAAACTGGGGTAATAAAAGCTATTTTCCAAAGCATACTGCTGAAGAATCTAATGAAGCTATATTAGAGAGATTTGTTATTGATTTTTACACAAAGCAAAGTCCTCCTAAAGAAATATTAATTAATAATGATATTGAAAATAAAGATCTAATAGTTGATTCACTGAAATCAATCTACGGAATAAAACCGAAGTTTACTATTCCAAGTAAGGGTAAGAAAATAGAATTAATAAAATATGCCCTAAGAAATTCGGATATTTCATTAAATAGACATATATCAAATACTTCAACTAATATTAAAAGTTTAGAAAAATTAAAATTACTTATTAATTCTAAAATAAAAATTAAACGAATAGAAGGCTATGATAATAGTCATGCATTTGGAAAAAATGCTGTTGGTGCAATGGTAGTTTTTGGAGAAGAAGGTTTTGAAAATAAAAACTATAGAAAATTTAATATCGATAATACTGAAATAACTCCAGGTGATGACTACGGGATGATGCGACAAATGATTAAAAGACGATTTTCAAATATATCAGATAATAGTAAAAAATATGCGTCTATACCGGAAGTAATTTTAATAGATGGTGGTAAGGGTCATTACGAAGCCATTAAAAATTTATTAAATGATTTGGGATTAAACGATATTAAAGTTTTATCAATATATAAAGGTGTCAATAGATCTAACAAATTAGATAGAATAATATTTGAAAAAAATTCTGACTTTATTGAAAATAATGATCCTGTTTACTTTTTATTACAAAGAATAAGAGATGAATCACATAGATTTGCAATAGGTGCTCACAGAAATAAAAATAAAAAAGATATAGAGAATTCAGAATTAGAGTTAATACCTGGCTTAGGAAGCAAAAGACGTAAATTGCTTTTAAATCATTTTGGATCTGTTAAAGATGTAAAAGGTGCGTCAATTTTAGATTTAGAAAAAGTTGATGGAATAAATAAGTCACTATCAGAAAAAATATATAATTTTTTTAACAATTAATGAAAAACCTACCAAACATCTTAACAATTCTAAGAATTATATTAATACCAATAATACTATTATTGATTGTATTAGACACAAACAACACTAACTTTTTAGCACTAACTGGCTTTATCATTGCTTCATTATCAGATTATCTAGATGGATATTTGGCTAGAAAATATAATTTTACTAGTAATTTTGGAACTATGTTAGATCCTATCGCTGATAAACTACTTGTTATTTTAGTTGGATCTATATTGAGCTATCGTGGAGATATAAATGGCATACATTTAATTCCATTCTTATTAATAGTTTCAAGAGAAATTTTTATTTCAGGTATACGAGAATATTTAGCACAATTAGATAAAAAAATATCTCTACCTGTTTCGAAATTAGGAAAATACAAAACTGCTGCACAAATGATGGCTTTGTTTTGCTTGCTTTTAAATCCATTAGTAGCAAATAATTTATTTTTTACTGCTGAACTTGGAATATTAATACTGTGGATTGCTAGTATTTTATCATTACTAAGTGGATATCAATACTATCGTGGAATATCCAACTAAGATCTTACAAGATTATGATAATCTTGCATAAATTTAAAATTTTTTGTTCCATCACCAGTTTTAAATTTTATTTCATCAATTGATTGTAATGGAGTGATTTCTGCAGCGGTGCCAGTTAAAAATGCTTCATCATAATTTGAAATCTCATCGGGCATGATATGTCTTTCTATAATGTTAAAACCTTGACTAGATAACATTTCAATAACAGTCTGACGCGTTATACCATTTAAAAAACAATCAGGTATTGGTGTATGGATATCATTATCTTTTATAAAAAAAATATTAGCACCTGTTCCTTCGGCAACATAACCTCTGTAATCAAGCATTAAAGCGTCATGATAACCCTTTTGTTCAGCAAAAGATTTAGACATAGTACAAATCACGTATGGACCTGATGCCTTGGCTTCGCAAGGAGCAGTGTCCGGTGAAGGTCTTTTCCAGGGAGAAGTAATTAATCGAAGCCCTGCTTTTCTATCTTCAATTTTAAAATAAGAAGCCCAATCATCCCAAGCTGCTATAGCAACATTAATATCTGAATTAGAAGTAGATAAACCCATTTGCTTACTACCCCTCCAAACAATTGGTCTGACATAACAATCCTGAAGCTTCATTTTATTGATTAATTCATCTTTAGCTTCGTTAATCTGTTTTTCTGTAAATGGCATATCCATTCCCAAAGTATTTGCAGATTTAAATAGTCGTTTGGTATGCTCTTCAGATTTAAAAATTTTACCTTTATAAGCTCTCTCACCCTCAAATACTGAACTTGCATAATGCATACCTTGATTAATTACATGACATTTTGCATCGTTCCAGGCAATAAACTCTCCGTTCATCCAAATTAGTCCATCTCTGTTGTCAAAAGGTAACATTTCCATATTTTGCCTAGTAAAATTAAACTACTTAGTTAACAGA
>JAONQW010000021.1 GCA_028412835.1 Candidatus Pelagibacterales bacterium | reverse complement strand
TGCTAAGCAAAAATCTAGAAATTACATCAAACGGCAACAAACATGGATAAATAGTAATAATATTACTTGGAATGACTCATATGAGAAATTAATGACAAGTATTTAAATAAGTAACTTTTCATTTATTAAAATAATTTGACTTTATAGTTAAAATTACTTACCTATTCACACCAATAATTAATTAAAAGGTAAATATTATGGTAAGTGCACAATTAACTGGAGCTGAAATGGTTCTTCAAGCTTTTGAAGATCACAAGGTCGATACATTATTTGGCTATCCAGGTGGAGCAGTTCTTCCAATCTACGATGAATTAGCAAAGGGCAAAAACTCAATTCATCATTATTTAGTAAGACATGAGCAAGGTGCAGCACATGCAGCAGAGGGCTATGCACGTTCAAGTGGTAAAGTGGGAGTTCTATTAGTTACATCTGGACCAGGTGTTACAAATGCTGTTACAGGATTAGCAGATGCCATGATGGATTCCATACCATTAGTTTGCATTAGTGGACAAGTTCCATCTCATTTAATTGGTACAGATGCATTTCAGGAATGTGATGCTGTTGGTATTACTAGACCTTGCACCAAACACAATTGGCTTGTTAAAGATATTAATGATTTATCTAGAATATTGCATGAAGCATTTTATGTTGCTTCCTCAGGTAGACCTGGACCTGTACTAATCGATATACCTAAAGATATTCAATTTCAAACAGGCACATACATAGGACCTGAAACTATTAAACACAAATCTTATCGTCCTAAATTAAAAGCCAATATTGAAAAAATTGATGAGGCTCTAAAGTTAATAGTTAAAGCTCAAAAACCAATTTTTTATACAGGCGGTGGAGTAATCAATTCTGGGAATGCGGCAGTTCAATTATTGAGAGAATTTGTTCGATTGACTGGTTTCCCAATAACTTCAACATTGCAAGGTCTTGGAGCTTTTCCAGGAGATGACAGTCAATTTATAGGAATGCTTGGTATGCATGGAACATATGAAGCTAATATGGCTATGCATGATTGTGATTTGTTAATTAATATTGGTGCACGTTTTGATGATAGAATTACTGGTAAAGTTGATGAATTTTCTCCAAACTCAAAAAAAATCCATGTTGATATTGATCCTTCATCAATAAATAAAACTATAGATGTAGATGTTCCCTTGGTTGGCGATGTAGCTCATGTTTTGGAAGATGCTATAAAATTATGGAAATCTAATGTTTATAAGACAGATAAAGCTGCTGTTAAAAATTGGTGGAATACTATCGACAAATGGAAATCAATAGATTCATTGGGTTTTAAAAATGACAAAAAAACTATTAAACCTCAATTTGCAATACAGAGACTTTACGAGCTAACTAAAGACAAAGATTCATATATTACAACTGAAGTTGGACAACATCAGATGTGGGCGGCTCAATATTACAAGTTTAACAAGCCAAACAGATGGATAACATCTGGTGGTTTGGGAACAATGGGATTTGGACTTCCAGCTGCTATTGGAGCTCAGGTGGCTCATCCTGATAAACTAGTAATTGATATTGCTGGAGAGGCATCAATTTTGATGTGTATACAAGAAATGTCAACGGCCATACAGCATCAATTACCGGTGAAAGTTTTTATAATAAATAATCAATATATGGGTATGGTTCGTCAGTGGCAAGAATTGCTTCATGATAAACGATATTCTCACAGTTATACGGACGCTCTTCCCGATTTTGTAAAACTTGCAGAAGCATATGGAGCAAAAGGCATAAGAGTAGAAACACCTGGAGAATTAGATAAGGGAATTCAAGAAATGATTGATTATAATGGGCCAGTTATTTTTGACTGTGTTGTTGATCAGAATGAAAATGTGTACCCAATGATTCCATCCGGTAAAGCACATAATGAAATGCTACTAGGCAATGATAATGAGGATAATGAAATATCTGATGAAGGAAAGGTTTTGGTATAATGGAAAGTAAACATACCGTATCTGTATTGGTTGATAATGAGACAGGTGTATTAGCTCGTGTAATAGGACTTATTTCTGGTAGGGGCTACAACATTGACAGCTTATCTGTTGCAGAAGTTGACACAGAAAGTCACGTATCTAGGATCACATTTGTTACATTGGGTAGTGAAATTACAATCAATAAAATGATTGCTCAATTACAAAAACTTGTGCCAGTAAAAAAAGCTGTAAATATAACGCTTGATAAACATGGAATTGAAAGAGAGATGGCTTTAGTTAAAGTTGTTGCTACTGGCGAGAAAAGAGTTGAGTCTTTACGTTTATCAGATGCATTTCGTGCGAAAGTTATTGACACAACACATGATTCATTTGTATTTGAATTAAATGGATCACCTGTAAAAATAGATGCATTTATTGACTTAATGACCCCATTGGGGTTATCTGAAGTTTCAAGAACAGGCGTTGTTGCCATTGCTCGTGGAAGTGAAAAATTATAAAAAGGAAAAAAACTATGAAAGTATATTATGAAAAAGATGCAAATTTAGATTTGATTAAATCTAAGAAAATTGCAATTTTTGGATATGGCAGCCAAGGCCACGCTCATGCATTAAATTTAAAAGATTCTGGAGCAAAAGAATTAGCGATCGCTCTTAGAGAAGGATCCGGTAGTGCTGATAAAGCATCTGCTGAAGGATTTAATGTAATGGGATTATCTGACGCTGCAACTTGGGCTGACGTAATCATGATGTTAGTACCTGACGAGTTGCAAGCAGATGTATATAAAGACCATATTGAACAAAATTTAAAAAATGGTGGTGCATTAGCTTTTGCTCATGGATTAAATGTTCACTTTAAATTAATTGAACCTAGAGAAGACCTTGATATATTTATGATTGCACCCAAAGGACCTGGTCATACAGTCCGTTCAGAGTACAAAAGAGGAGGCGGTGTTCCATGTTTAGTTGCTATTGAAAGTGATAAAAGTGGTGAAGCGTTATCAATTGCACTTTCTTATGCTTCTGCAATCGGTGGAGGTAAAGCGGGGACTATCGAAACAACATTTAAAGATGAATGTGAAACAGATTTGTTTGGTGAGCAAGCAGTATTATGTGGTGGAGTTGTAGAATTAATTAGGAATGGATTTGAAACTTTAACTGAAGCTGGATATCCCCCTGAGATGGCTTACTTTGAGTGTTTACATGAAGTAAAATTAATTGTGGATCTTATCTATGAAGGAGGTATTGCCAATATGAATTATTCAATTTCTAATACAGCTGAGTATGGAGAATACGTATCAGGTCCTGTAGTGGTTGATGGTGATACGAAAAAGAAAATGAAAGGCGTCCTTGATAAAATTCAATCTGGTGATTTTACTAGAGAATGGATTGAAGAATATAAAAGTGGTGCAAAGAATTTTCATGCTATGAGAGCTAAAATTGATGGCCATCAAATAGAAGAAGTTGGTAAAAACCTTAGATCTATGATGCCTTGGATTGCAAAAAATAAGCTTGTAGACAAAGAAAAGAATTAATCTTTTATTTTTTTTTCCTTATATTTAGGGTACTTACTGACATTACCTGGTAAATACCCTTAGTAAGTTATTGATAAATCTTAAAAATAACTTTAAAAACAACAATAATGAGTAATTTAAATATCTTTAAAGTAAATTTCCTAGGTGCAACCAGCACTATGATTTCTATTGCTCTTCTATCTCTATCTTTATTTGAGCTGCTTAGCAGCCCCTGGGTGAAATAATTTTCTACTTCAGGGGATACTTAATTTAAACACAATTTAATTAAATATTATAAATAGGAATTTAGGATGACAAATACAAACCAAATAAAAATCTTTGATACAACATTACGTGATGGGGAGCAATCGCCAGGTGCTTCAATGAATATTGAAGAAAAATTAAAAATTGCAACTGCGTTAGAAGCTCTTGGAGTGGATATTATTGAAGCAGGATTTCCAGCAGCATCTAAAGGTGACTTAGAGGCTGTTACAGAAATATCTAAAGTTATTAAAAACTCAAAAATATGTGGATTAAGTAGAGCTTCAAAATTTGATATTGACGCAGCTAATAGTGCTTTAAAATATGCTGCACAACCAAGAATTCATACATTCATATCAACTAGTGAATTACATATGACTCATAAACTAGAATTAACTTCTGAGCAGGTTTATGAAAAAGTTATTGATAGCGTTACGTATGCAAGGAATCTATGTGACGATATTGAATGGTCTTGTGAAGATGGAACAAGAACTGATAGAGATTTTATGTGTCGTACTGTTGAAGCGGCCATTAAAAGTGGTGCTTCAACAATAAATATACCAGACACTGTTGGCTACTCTGTTCCAGAAGAATTTTCTGAAATAATTACTCACCTTATGAACACAGTACCTAATATTGACAAAGCAACAATCTCTACACATTGCCATAATGACTTAGGTGTTGCTGTAGCCAATTCTTTAGCTGGAGTTGCTGCTGGTGCAAGACAAATAGAATGTACAATTAATGGATTAGGTGAACGAGCTGGAAATGCCGCACTAGAAGAAGTTGTAATGGCTATTAGAACAAGAAATGATCTAATGCCATATACTACAAACATCAAAACTGAACTATTAAACAAAACTTCGAAGTTAGTTTCAGCGGTAACAGGTTTTCCAGTTCAGTATAACAAGGCTATTGTTGGAAAAAATGCATTTGCTCATGAAGCTGGCATACATCAGGATGGAATGTTAAAAAATTCAAAAACCTATGAAATTATGACACCAGAGAGTGTTGGTGTTTCAGAATCAAATTTGGTGATGGGAAAACATTCTGGTCGTCATGCCTTTAAACAAAAGCTGATTGAACTTGGTTATGATATTGGTGATAATGCAATAGAAGAGTCTTTCAATAATTTTAAGTCACTAGCTGACAAGAAGAAAAACGTATACGACGAAGATATTATTGCAATTGTTGATGATCAAGTTATTAGAGTAAATGACTTTATAAGTCTAAAAGATCTTAGTGTTGTTGCGGGAACAAAAGGCCCACAAACAGCTGAAGTAACATTAATTATTGACGAGAATGAACATCATGCCAAATCAACTGGTGATGGACCAGTAGATGCTATATTTAATGCGCTTATGTCATTAGTGCCTCACAAGGGCAAACTTCAACTTTATCAAGTTCATGCAGTTACCGAAGGAACGGACGCTCAGGCTGAGGTCTCTGTCAGACTTGCAGAAAATGGAAAAACAGTTGTTGGTCAAGGAGCAGACACTGATACACTTGTTGCATCAGCAAAAGCTTATATTAATGCCTTAAATAAACTTATAGTAAAAAGAGAAAAAACTACTCCATCTAAGATGAGCAATATATCTTAGAATAAATTTTAATTGTGAAAGGACACAAATGTTTAATAATTTAATAGGATTATGGTCATCAGATATGGCTATTGATTTAGGTACCGCTAATACCCTCGTGTATGTAAAAAACCGGGGAGTTGTTCTTAATGAACCTTCTGTTGTTGCAGTACTTCACAATATGGGCAAAAGCAAAGTTATTGCTGTTGGTATGGAAGCCAAGCAAATGCTGGGAAAAACACCAGGGCATATTCAGGCAATTCGTCCAATGAAAGATGGCGTTATTGCAGATTTTGTAGTTACTGAAGAAATGATTAAGTATTTTATTAGAAAAGTTCACAACAGAAGAACATTTGCAAATCCAAGAGTAATTATTTGTGTACCCACTGGTTCAACACCAGTTGAAAGAAGAGCTATTCATGACTCTGCTTTAGCTGCAGGAGCTAGAAAAGTTTCACTAATTGAAGAACCAATGGCTGCGGCTATCGGTGCTGGACTTCCAGTTAATGAACCACAGGGGTCAATGGTGGTTGATATCGGTGGTGGAACCACGGAAATTGCAGTCATTTCTCTTGGTGGCATTGTGTATTCAAGATCAGTAAGAATTGGCGGCGATACAATGGATACAGCTATAATTCAGTTTATGCGAAAACGTTATAACTTATTAATTGGTGAATCTTCTGCGGAAACAATTAAGAAAGAAGTGGGTATAGCAATAGCTCCTAAAACTGGGGATGGAAAAACTATCGATATTAAAGGTAGAGATCTTGCCTCTGGTGTTCCAAAAGAAATTGAATTGAATCAAACTCAAGTTGCTGAAGCACTGTCAGAGCCAATTCAACACATCGTTGATTCAGTTAAAGCTGCTTTAGAAGAAACACCTCCCGAACTGTCAGCAGACTTAGTTGATATGGGTATTGTTCTTACTGGTGGAGGGGCATTATTAGAAAAAATGGATGAAGCTATTAGAGATGCTACAGGACTGCCAGTTACAATCGCTGATGAGGCTTTAAATTGTGTTGCATTAGGAAGCGGCAAAGCATTAGAGAGTGAAAGATCGTTTGAACCAATATTATCTTCTGCTTATTAAGTTAAGTGAGGTCACTAGAAAATAACTCCTTTCGATTTTTAAAAGACAATTATTTAAGAACTATTGTAATAACAATAGTTCTAGGTCTTTTATCACTGTCATTAATTTACATAGATTCAACGAAAAAAATATATTCAGACAGTCGTTCAAATATTAGAGATGCTATTTTAGTAATCTCATCAACAATTGCTACTCCAGCAATTTTATTAGAGCAAGGATTTTCATCTATAAATAAAATTAATAATTTATATGAAGAATTAGATGAATATAAAAAACAGCAAACTTTAAGTAGTAATATTTTTCAAGAACTTTCAATTTTAAGGCAAAAAGTAGAAGTATATGAAAATGAATTAGGATTTATTAAAGATAATGTTCTTAGTAGTATAGCTGCAGAAATATTTACAGATTCATCTAATAGATATTTTTCTTCAATATTGATTAAAGCAGGATCAATCCATGGATTAGAAGAGAATAATACAATAGTTAGTTCAAAAGGATTGATTGGGAGGGTGACAGAGCTTGGAACAAAAGTATCTAGAGGATTGTTATTAACTGATATTAGTAGCAGAGTTCCAGTTTCAATATCAAGCAATGAGATGCAAGGTATACTTATTGGTCAAAACCTAAAGAAACCTAGAATTTATTATATTAAAAAGATGATAGATTTAGATATTGGAGATTTAGTTGTTACTTCTGGTAAGGGAGGTATATTTCCATCAGAAATTCCTATTGGCATTTTAGCTTCAAAGGATATCAAAAATCAATATATAGAAGTCGATCTGTTTGAAACTGTTCATAATTTATCTAGGGTAAGAATTATAAATTATCAGCTAAATAAACAAATTGATTAAAGTA
>JAONQW010000020.1 GCA_028412835.1 Candidatus Pelagibacterales bacterium | reverse complement strand
TATTGCAAATAACTTATTGTCTAGTCGTGCGCCAGCAAATACGGCCATACCAAGAAGTGGTGTAAAGTTTGGTGGATGTGGAATCAAGCGACTAAATGCTAAAACAGCTATTAACACTAATACGGTAGATGTTTTAATTCCAATGTTACTCATGTCTTTTTGAACATACCGAATTCAGACCTAAAGTGCAATACTTTAGGTCTGTATGAGAGAACTAGTTAAAAAGTGTAGCCTAAGCTTATAAAGGCATTTCTCTCCACTAAAGGATATACACTTTGTGTTCCAAAATGTGGATCATCATGAAAAGTACTTGATACAGCAAAGTCATAATATTTTTTGTTAAATATATTACTGACTCCAGCAGAAAAAGATAACGGTCCATTTGACGAGGTTACTTTAGTATTTACTACATAATAATCAGGAATTTTTGGTTCAATATTTTCTTGATCATTTGAAACATATTTCTCATCAACGTACTGCAAATCAATTAATACCATAGTTTTACTGTCTATATCAAACTCTGCACCCAGTCTGAAGTTGACAGGAGCAACTAGTGGAACTTTGTTGCCTATTAAACTAAATGATTGATTAGCTGAACTATCAGAACCAAGATAATTAATTGCCGTATTTGTTAAATATCCATAAGTTTCATTGCCGTTATAGTACCTTGTTCCAAAATATAAATATGTTCCAGTACCCATTGATAATGAACCACTTGTAAATTCTGCATCTACATAATTGTATGAACCATTTAATCTTACAGTATCAGTTGCACGATAATTAAAGTCAATGTTAATGCCTTCTCTACTAATTGGATCTAAATTTGTATTTTTTGATTGATCGTATTGAATCTCATTTTCTGTATCCATCGAATAAATACTTCCTGAGAAATTAAGTGTTGCATTTTCATACCTTAATCCAATTTCTATCTCTTCAGAGGTTTGATCGTTTAACACAAATGATCCTGAGGTAGTGGATTTTATTCTCTCATCAATATTGGGTGTACGAAAAGACTCCGCATACTTAGTAAAAATTTTAGTATTCGTATCCAATATTTTTTCAAATCCTATATTAAATGCATTATTATTAGTTGAGGTTGACAGTGTTGCATGATCGGTTGCGTATGCAAATCCAGATATATTGGTATCAACAGTATCTGCCCCATAAAAATCAGTATTTTCTGTTCGAAAACCAATTGACATAATTGCATCTTGTTCAGGTAAACTTAAACTAGCTTGAATAAATAATGCCTGGCTATCCTGGCTAGCATCATAGACTTGTCCAACTGAACCACCCTCAAAGTTATACCTATTGGAGTCATAACTAGTACTACTTAAGTCACCGCCAAACTTTATTACCATGGAATTGTTATCAATAAACATTGATTCATCTAATACTAATGATAATTGAGAATTATCCAAAGTGGTTTCTATGAAGCTATCCCCAGAATTTGGATTTGAAGACAAATTATTTCCATTAGCTGCATAAAATGCTTTCTGCTCTTTTGATTTTGCTGACACATCAAGTAAAATATTTCTAGTTTCAGTCTGTGCAATGTTTAGTCCACCAGCAATAGAATTACTATCCTCATTTGCGTAGTCATCTCTTTGGGTAGAGTTACAGTTATCCGCATTTGTTTCATAGTCACCACCAACGTGCTTTACGGTTCTGCTTGAAGACAGTAAATTGCATAAATGATAGGCATACACTCCTCCAATTACTCTTGGTCCTGAAAGTAACTGATTTTTTGAGCTACTGCTAATATCTAGATATGATTTAAAATTATTGTTCTTATGGTTTAATCTAAATAAAATATCATCTCTATCATAATCACCTGACTCTCTGTAAGTATCAGTTTCTTTTGTTTTACCAGTAATCATCATGCTTGTACTTTCATCAAGTGAAGCTGAGGTCGTAAAATCAACACTCATTGAATTATATGATCCATAACTTAAATTTATGATATCTGAAACTTCACTACTATCTTTTGTTACTATATTAATAGCTCCACCAACGGCACCTGAACCATAAATAGTACCAGCAGAATTACCTCGAATAATTTCTATTCTATCAATTGATGACAAAGGAATGTTAGAAAAATTTATTCCTCCCATATCTAAATCGTTTAGTTTTCTGCCGTTAAGTAACATTAAAAAATTAGAACTAGATGCTTCACCAAAGCCACGCATATCAATCGTTGAATTAATACCATCTATACCTGAGTATAAACTTCTTACTTGGATGCCTGAATAAGATTTCAATATTTCAGTAATATCTTTTTCAGCAGACTTAACTATCTCATCACTTGAAATAATCGTAATATTAGAGCCAGCTAAACCAGTTGCTAATCTTGAGTAATCAGATGCTTCTGGTGTAATCCAAATTTCCTTCGTGTCTGCAGCATGTGCTATTGAGGTTAATGATAAAAATAAAAAAGTTATTAAAAGTCTTTTTAACATAGTTGCTCCTTGGCCTAAGCCAGTTTTTAGTGCAACGAAAATGGGAATTATCCTCAAGAATCGTAGCGGTTTATAACAAAAATCACCGCTAACGTTTTAGGTCCAATTGATTTCACCGATCAAATGAGGATGATTGTACTCTATTGGCAGGTCTCCTGACTTACAAATCATTACTTAAACAAACCTTCCCGATAAATCAGTGGTATACTATGTTTAAGCTCCATGCTTACAGTTGCGGGAACAGTTATGGAATTAAACCATATTCCCTATTAATCACTTTGCAGCGAACCAATAAAACTATATTTATATAATAATTATAAAATAACAATAAAAAATGACTGTATTTGAAAATCAATCTCCATTGCAATTTAATTTTGATGAAACATTAGACCCTGCAGTCATTTCTCCATATGGTTTTCGTGAATATGATGCCCGATGGTTATTTCCAGATGATGTTAATCAACAAGGGTTAGAAATATTTGGCTATAGTTTAGGTACCTATATTTCGAATCGGGTGAAGCCTGGTGCTTCTGTAGTTATAGGTCATGATTATCGATCTTATAGTGAAAAAGTTAAACGGCATGTAGCTAAGGGTTTATTAACTGCAGGATGTAAAATAATTGATGTCGGACTAGCCCTATCTCCCATGGTCTATTTTGCTCAGCATCATCTAGATACTGATGCTTTGGCAATGATAACTGCTAGTCATAATGATAATGGCTGGACTGGAATCAAATGTGGAATTGAAAAGTCACTTACTTTTGGTCCCGACGAAGTTGATGAGATAAAAAAAATTGCTCTTAGCATAAAAGATTTTCAAGCAAAAAATAATGGTACCTATGAATTTAAAAATGATTTGAGACAAGATTACTTAAATTATTTAACTCAAGGCTATAAAGTTAAAAATAAACTAAAGGTTGTTGCCGCTTGTGGTAACGGTACTGCCGGAGCATTTGCACCAGATTTACTCCGAGCTATTGGTTGTGAAGTAATTGAACTTCATTGCAGACTTGATCACTCGTTTCCAAACTATAATCCAAATCCTGAAGACATGGTGATGCTTGAAGATATGGCTGCAGCAGTTAAAAACCACCATGCTGATGCTGCCTTTGGATTTGATGGTGATGGCGATCGACTTGGTGTGGTAGATAATATGGGTGAAGAAATTTTCTCTGATAAAATTGGTTTGATGCTAGCACGAAATGTTGCTGCAGACTATCCTAATTCTACTTTCGTCATAGATGTCAAATCAACAGGCTTATATTTTCATGATGAATATCTAAAAGCTCAAAACTGTAAAATTGAAATGTGGAAGACGGGACACTCACATATGAAAAGAAGAGTTCGTGAATTAAATTCAATTTGTGGTTTTGAAAAAAGTGGTCACTTTTTTATTAATGAACCTCTTGGTTTAGGTTTTGATGACGGACTTAAATCAGCAATTTTAATGGCTAAATTATTAGATGATAATAGTGCAGTTAAACTTGCAGAGATGAAATCACAATTACCACTAACATTTCAATCACCAACAATGGCGCCTTACTGTGCAGACGATGTGAAATATCAATTAGTTGATGATATTGCTCAAACCATATTAAATAAATCAGAGAATAGCGAAAAAATTATTGGCCTCGAAATTAAAGATGTCCTCACCGTTAACGGTGTTAGGTTCGAGCTAGCTAATGGTTCATGGGGTTTAATTAGAGCATCTTCCAATAAACCTTCATTAGTTGTTGTAATTGAAAGCTTTCAATCTATGGATGAAGTCAAAGCCATTTTTAAATTTATAAATGAAATTTTAGATGTGACTGGAAAAGTTGGTGAGTACGATCAAACTATTTAACTTAATTTAACCATTCTAAAAATAATCTTATCGACATACAAAAAATAAAAAAAGCAAAAGCCTTGTTCAAGGTAGTTTTGGATAAATAATGTGCAAGTTTAACACCGTAGGGTGCTGCTAAAACGGTCATGGGAGAAATCATCATAAGGCCGAGAAAATTTACATAACCTAAGCTTAAGGGCAAACTAACATCATTATATATGCCAGATATTATAAACCCTATTGTCCCTGGAATTGCAATTATAGCCCCTATGCCGGCTGCAGTTCCAATTGCCCGATGAATTTCAAAATTATAAATTTTTAATAGTGGTGTGCTTAAAGAGCCTCCACCTATTCCTATAATAGTAGATAAGAAACCAATTAGTGAGCCATACAAATGCTTTAAATTATTTTGAGGAAACCCATCAGCAAGTTGCCACCGGTCCTGCCAAAAGAAAAATAATAATGCAATTAGAAACAGTAAGAATGCATAAATTATCATTAAAAATGAACCTGAAATATTTGATACCACTAAGGCACCAAAAATTACGCCGATTATTAATGAAGGTGTAACTAATCTAACCAGCTTAAAGTCAACTGCCTTCATTTTATAATGCGAATATGCAGATATAATTGATGTTGGAATAATATTAGCCAATGATGTACCAACTGCCAAATGCATACGTGATTGCTCATCAATTTCAGCTAAGGTAAAAATATAATACAAAGCTGGAACAATAACAACGCCACCACCAATTCCAAATAAGCCAGCAATAGTGCCTGCAAAAATACCAGTAGTTAATAAAAGTACGATTAGTAAAACTAATTGATCTGCTGGAATATTATTTAAAATTGTATAGAACAAGTTGTTACCAATAATTAAAAGTTATTATAACTTATATATTATTTGCCTGAGGGTAGTTCGTTAAATGGTTTAACTTTATCTTCACGTGTATCTTGAGGAAGCCCAAGCACTCTTTCAGCAATAATATTTCTTAATACTTCATCAGTACCTCCAGCTATTCGCATGGCTGTTGAAAATAGTAAACCATTTTGAAATACGTTATTTAAAATAGCATTTTGTTCATCCAGCACATAGCCACCCATATCCATGAGATCTAACGCATAAGATGATACATCTTGCATTTTAGAAGCTGTAACTAGTTTACTGATGGATAACTCTGGACCTGGTGTTTGACCTTTAGATAGCGCAGTAATACTTCGATATTTTGTATACTTCAAACCTCTGGACTGAACATACCAATCAGCCATCTTCTGTCTAACTTCACTATTATTAATAGCTAAGCCGTCTTCGACCTCAAGATCTCTAGTGATTTCAAAAATTTCATCAAAATCTAAGCCCGCAGGATCACCTACAGCAAGTCTTTCATTCATTAAAGTTGTTAAAGAAACTTTCCAACCATCCCCTTCATTACCTAAACGTTGAGAGTCAGGGATACGAACATCATTAAAGAAAACTTCATTAAAATTAGATGAACCAGATATTTGTTCAATTGGTTTGACTTCAATACCAGGAGTTTTCATATCTAAGAAAAAATATGTTAAGCCTTTATGTTTTAATGCACTGGGATCTGAACGTGCAACAATCATTCCATAATCAGCAAAATGCGCTCCTGATGTCCAAACTTTTTGACCATTTAAGACCCATTCATCACCATCTTTTTCAGCTTTCATTTTAATGCCCGCTAAATCTGATCCAGCAGATGGTTCAGAGAATAATTGGCACCAAATTTCTTCGCCGTTTAACATCTTTGGTAAGTACTTAACTTTATCTTCATCTTTTCCCCAGACCATCATGGTCGGCCCAAGCATTCCTATACCAATTTCAAAATAACCTGAGTGCACAAAATAGTTTAGTTCTTCTTGTTGATAAATAACTTGTTCTATTGGAGTTCCACCTAAGCCACCAAATTCTTTGGGCCACAATATTCCTGCAAAACCTGCTTCAGCTTTTTTAGCTTGCCAAATTTTAGCAGCATCGAGTGCTTTAACCTGAGCTTCTTTACCTCTTAGAGTTTCTGGCGCAGCTGCATTTGCAGTAGTTGATTTTGAGCTTGCTCTTTTTTTTGCGTTTTTATCTAAAAATTCACGAACTTTAATTCGAAAGTCAGCTTCTTTTTGATTATCATTAAAATCCATAATATACCTATGTTATATTTCTTTTCTCTAAATTAGAAATTAAATTTTCTTTCCACTTTCTAATACTTCCCAAATTCAATGAAAGTAGCTTTGATCTTCTATAGAATAAATGGCAGTCATACTCCCAGGTAAAGCCTACTCCACCATGTATTTGAATATTTTCTTTTGAGGCATAATGAAATGCTTCCGTAGCACTTACTCTTGCGCCAGCGGCTGCAACTGGTAATTCCATCGAATCAGTGCTCAATGCCCATGCTCCGTAGTAAGCATTAGACTTCGCTAATTCATTTTTAACATACATATCTGCCATTTTATGTTTCAAAGCTTGAAATGAACCAATAGGCTTCCCAAATGCATATCTTTCGATAGAATATTTTTTTGCTTCATCTAAAGCAACTTGCGCTCCACCAACTTGTTCAAACGCAAATAATATTGCTGCTCGATTTAAGATATTTTGAATCATTGTCCAACCTTCACCTTTATCTCCTAAGGAGATGCAATCAGCGTCTTTGAAGTTAACTTCACTTGAAGGTCTTGTTGGATCAAGTGTATCTAAAAGTTTTTTGCTTACCCCATCTTGACTGGTTTCAACAATATATAGAGATAATGAATTATGATTCTGATTGTTATCAGAGTTTGCTGCTACAATTAATATATCAGCTACTTGACCATCATTTACAGGTAGTTTTTTTCCACTTAATTTATTATTTTCAACTTTTGAATTTATATTATTGATTCTTGGCGTTCCTTTAGTTTCAGGAAATGCAAATGAACCAATTAGTTCACCGGAAGCAATTTTAGGTAAATATTGTTGTTTTTGTTCCTCTGATCCGTATGCTTTTAAAAACTCAGCGAAAATATAAATAGAAGATGAAAAAGGAATTGGTGCAAGTGAACGACCTAATTCTTCAGCAATTACACAGAGCTCAAGCATACCAAGTCCTAAACCACCATATTCTTCTGGTATTGCAGTAGCAGTCCATCCCATATTGACTACTTCTTGCCAAAGTTCCTTAGAATATTGATTTTCAGAATTGTCTAATACAGATCTAACTACCTGTCTTGAACATTTATCAGTTAAGAATTTTCTAGCTTGATCTTTTAAGAGTTTTTGATCATCTGAAAAGTCAAAATTCATTTGAATGAACTAGATTTCTTCTTGATTTTCATTTGCAGAAGATTCTGTCTCTGCATCTTCAGCAATC
>JAONQW010000002.1 GCA_028412835.1 Candidatus Pelagibacterales bacterium | reverse complement strand
CTGCTAAACTTTCACTATCATAACTTGCGTTGTCATCGTCATTACTGATCACACCGGACGCTTCATTAACAGTAAGAGTTGCATCTTCATTAACCGCGCCTGTGTCATTGACCGCCAGTGGTCCAACTCCAGTGACAGTAATGGTCAAAGTTGCAGTATCTGTAGTGCCCCCACCATCACTCACGGTGTATGTAAATGTATCGGTTGCTGTAGCACCAGCTGCGAGACCATCTTCACTTCTACCATTGGCAACATATGCATAACTACCGTTCGCATTTAAAGTTAATACACCGTATGTTCCATTTTTGGCTTGACCCACAGTTCCACCTGAAATTGCAGATACTGACATACTTGGACTGTCATCCGCATCGGTATCATTAGAAAGAACTCCGTTACCTGTAGAAACTGTGAGAGTTTTATCTTCATTCACTGCTCCAGTATCATTGACACCAGCTGGATCATCATCAACACCTGTAACCGTGATAGTAAGAGTTGCAGTGCTACTATTTACATCAGCATCATCTTTAAGTGTGTAAGTAAATACATCAGTAACTTCATCGTCGGCATCTAAAGCTTCAGCTGCAGCAGTATTTGCAACATAAGAATAACTGCCATCAGCTGCCATTGTTAAAACACCATAAGTTCCAGTGATGGCTGCCGCAGCATTACCACTATTACTTGTGCTCATAGAAACGATACTAGTAACTGCTAAACTTTCACTATCATAACTTGCGTTGTCATCGTCATTACCAATCACACCCGATGCCGCATTAACAGTAAGGGTTGCATTTTCGTTCACTGCACCAGTATCATTAACTGCTTGCGGTGCAATTCCGGTTACGGTTATAGCAAGTTCAGCAGTATCTGTATCTCCACCACTATGGTCTCGAACTGTATACGTAAAATAATCAACTGCTGTTGCCCCAGCAGCTAAACCATCAGCGCCACTAGTACTAGCAACATATGCATAACCACCAACGGAATTAACCGTTAACACACCATAAGTTCCTGTCAGTGCTTGTCCGACTGTACCAGCCGTGCCGCTTCCAGACTCTCTTCCTGTACGAATTGCTGTTATGGTAAAGCTACCAGAAGCATCATCGCCGTCAGCATCAGTGTCATCATGATCTAATTCTTGCGTGCTTGATGTATTCCGCGTAATTGTTGCATCCTCATTAACTGCATCAGTATCATTGATCGCAGTAATATCATCATTAACTCCAATAATCACAATTTCTATCACGGCTTTGTCCGTTCCACCATTACCATCACTTATAGTGTAGTTAAAACTATCAGTAGCTGTATCACCAGGATCAAGTGCATCTGCAGCATTTAGATCAGCTATATAATCATAAGCTCCATTTGAATAAATTCTTAAGCGACCATATGTTCCTGATAAAAAGGAACCAAGTGATCCCGCTGTACCACTACCCTCTGAGCTTCCTGTCCGTATTTCAGTAACTGTAAGAGTATCGCCATCAGCATCGGTATCCTGCCTACCAGCTAAGTTGGTGTTAATTACATCTCCTGAATGTTCACCCGTGGTATTTATGTTATTATCAGCTGAAACATTAGCATTTGCATTATTTGATACATTTAGAGTTGCATCTTCATTAATAATTCCTCTATCATTTCGAGCAACAGGAGCGGTATTTGATACAGGTGCAGCCGTAATGATCCTGATAAAATCACCTTTAGCTCCATTCTTTGAACCTACTTCAATTGTTTTACCTGAATTGGATATTACAAACCAGTCCTTTGAACCCTCAGTTCCAGGACCTGCAGCACCACCATTAAATTCAAAATCCCTTTTTCCAAAGTTACTTGAGCCAGAGGTAGCAAAAGTACCATTTGCCTGTGATATTCCAGTCTTTGCAATGGTATTAGCAGGAGTTGTAAATACTCCAATAATAGCATTATCAAATGTTACTACTCCAGTTCGGTCGCCTGATCTCCTGCTATTGCCATCAGTATTGTCATTTGAAAAAAGCATATAAACGTGGATAGGGTTATCACTGCTTGGCGTATAACTAGAATGAGTACCACTGACATCAAAATTTAATGTACCTGTTCCACTCGTTACATCTGCCCTTTCCTGAACCAGAACAAACCGATCTGATGAAGGGTCCTGATAACCACCAGAACCACTGTTATTAAAGTTTACATTTGAAGCGTTGTTTACAACTACACTGGAATCATTGCTAGCTACTCCTGTAATTAAAGAATGTTGATAATCAATAACTTCAATATTTCTTGCTTCAATTATACCAATATGTTTTTCAAGATCCCAGTCACCACCTTGGCCCGTAATATCGTCTGACGCAGCAATATCAGCATTAGTTATCGATGCAATTTGATTGATTAGCGTTTCACCAGTTTTGCCATCAGCAATGTTACAACCATAAAATAAAATATCACCATCAGCGGTAAGACTTGCACCAATTGTACTTAATGAAGATTTATATTCTTCTAAGGTTAATTCATTAAGTAATGCAGTACCAAAAGCAATTTGTCCAGCACTACCGTGACCAATGATATGAATTGCATCAATATTATTTTCTTGTGCTAAATAATTTTGCATAACCAAGAAACCATCTTGATTACTTTGAATAATATAGACTTCTGTTTCCGTATCAAACGCATCGACTAAGGTTTGATAGTCTTGCACTGCTGCATCAATGAAAACAATATTTTTATTTTTTTGATCCCTCTGGTCTCGCTCTACATTTACAAATGGTAAGGAGGTTTCTTTAGTTTGTTCAATAAACTTAACGCTATCAATTGTTTGGGTTTTTTTGATTTGGAGAATATCGTCAACATTATCAATTACATCTATCGCAGCGGCACCATCCAACATGACACGCGCTTCGAGTGGATAAATTAATTTATTAATTTTCATAAGTAATAAATAGTTTTTGATGACTAGACTTCATATAATTTACTAAATAATCATTGTATTTGTTTGATATACAGCACTTTTTCATTCACACAGATTATGATCTACCCATAATCGGGTTTTTTAAATCAAAATGTAATCAAAATTACCCATTTTCGGTTTTTTAACAAACTAGTGATAGTAATGTTGATTAACCATGCTTACTAATCTGTCTTATGAGAATTTTAACAAGTAAATTTTTTAGCTTACTTTTATTATTTATTTTCTTATCAGCTTGTGCGCGAACTCCTGTTCCTATTTCTGATGAAAGAATTTTACAATCAATAGAGGCTGATTTAGCTAACCTAAAATATGAAGACTCGATTGAAAGCATAGATCTTTATAAGGCTATTTCTTTAGCAATTAGAAATAATCGTGATCTACGTGTTGAAGTTATGAATTCTGCATTACAACAAAGACAAAATAACTTGCTTAAATTTGACATGCTTCCTGACTTAGCTGCTAATGCAGGTTACTCCGAGTATACTCGTTATCAGCCAAGTACTAGTGTTACTTCAATTAATGATACATCGCCAGAGGCTCTTAGTGATCCCACTTATACCGTAGGGGCAGAAAAATGGCAGACCACAAGAGATATCGAATTTACATGGAATGCCCTAGATTTTGGTTTGTCTTATATTAGAGCTGGTCAACAAGCTAATCGTTATCTAATTGCAAAAGAATTAGAGAGAAAATCAATTCAAAATATTACCCGTGATGTTATTCGGGCTTATTGGAATGCTAAAGCTGCAGAAAATTTATTACAAAAATTATCTCCTTTGTTAGTTAAAGTAGAAATTGCCTTAAAAGATTCTAAGTATATTGAGGAATTAACTTTATCTGCACCAGTTGATGCACTTTTATATCAAAAAGAATTACTTGATATTCAAAGAACACTGCAGACACAAAAAAGAGCATTAATTAATTCTAAGACTGAATTGGCAACTTTAATGGGTTTATTGCCAAGTGAAGGCTTTCAATTAATTGACACACTGAAACCACTGGCAACTATTGATTTGAGTGTCACTGAAATGGAAGAAGTAGCTCTATTTTCAAGACCTGAATTAATGGAAAGTAGATATCTAAAAAGAATTTCCAACAAAGAGGCTAAAGCATCAATGGTTTCGTTATTGCCAGGGTTAAAATTTAATGCTGCTTATGCATATAACAGCAATAAATACTTAATGAATCAAGATTCAACTCAATATGGTGTTTCAATTGGGGCTAATTTACTCAATGTATTTTCTGCTCCTTCTGTGAAAAAAGCAAATGATGCAAATAACCAGCTTGCAACAGAGCAACATCTTGCAATTTCAATGACTATTTTATCTCAAGTACATCTTGCTAGCATTAATTACAGCCTAGCGATTGAAGAGTATGATACGGCACAAAGATATTTAGATGTCGCAACAAAAATAAGTGATCAAGTGCAAAATGCTCAAAAGATATCAAGATTTGGCGAGTTAGAAGTTATTAGGGAAGAGGCAAGTTTATTGGTTGCGGAATTAAGACGTGATTTAGCTTACACAGAAATGCAGTATAGTATTGGTCAGATTTATGCATCAGTAGGAAAAGATATTTTACCAGATAATTTTGAAAATATGGGTTTAAATCAATTAGCGATAGAAATTCAAGATAGTTTCATCAGATGGTCAGAAAAATATATTGCCTATGTCAATAAGCCTTTATCATTACAAAATCCAACTCTTAAAGTTTTATATAATCCTGAAGCAACGGCATTACGAACTTTTTCAAGTGATGCATTCACACAAAATCAATTCCAAATAGCTAAAGATACATTTATTATTACTGGTCCTGGAACGATAAGGTATGAAGTCTTACAGGAAAATGGTGATGACCTTCCAGGATGGCTGGCATTTTTATCCTCTGACTTAGTTTTAGCAGGTTTACCGCCCCAAGATGTCGAAGAAATTAATTTAAAAATGTCTATTTCAAATGCAGTAGTTTCAACTGAAGATTATTTTTCTCTTAAAATTATAGATGAAGTTAATGAAGCAAGACTAGTTGAAGCAGCAAGACGTTCCAAAGAATTAGAAAAAGCAAAGCAAATCAATAAGTCTATTAAAGAATATAATGATGCAGTTAAGATTAATCAAATGATGCTTGATTTGCGTAATGAAAAAGCAATAGAGAAAGCTGCCAAAATTAATTCCGATACAATTGCTTTTAGAAAAATTGTAGAAGAAAACTTAGTTAAAGAAGAGCTGCGTATTGCTGAGGAAGAATTGCGTATTGCTGAAGAGGAATTACGATTAGCTGAAGAAGAAGAATTACAAGAAAATGAAAATGAAGAAGTATTAGTTAATCAAGAAGTACAGGCACCTAACGAGAATTTTATTCAAATTGCCGCATTTAAAAACTTAGACAAAGCATCGAAAGTTGCAAACGCAGTAATGAAAGCAATTGGAGAAAATGTTCTGGTTAAAGAAACAGAATCTAGTGACCCGGTATTCCATAGAATACTGGTTGGGCCGTTTGAAGCAAACATGGAAGCGGCCGTAGTAGATAAGATCACCTCTATTGGGATTAAAGAATTCTTTAAAACTATTGAGTAACCAGTTCTTATTTTAAAAAAACCGAATATGGTTAATTTTAATGTTAAAAAAACCGAATATGGTTAATCATCAAATTTACTGGTGTTTATTTTTAGTGTTCTATATTCAAGCCTCGAATGGGCATATTTAATTTATGTCCATTCAAGTAAACAAATATATATTTTATGACTTTAAGCAGTTATTCGGAAAACGTGAGCTATCATCAAATTGAAATTAATAGCAATCATAATAATGAGGTAGATACCCTAGTTGATAAGCTTCAATATAAAATTGTCAGTTCTATGACAAAAAGAACTGAGCTTAACATTCAAATAAAAGAAATTGCAAAAAAAACAAAAATACCTGTTAAATTTATTAAATGGATTGAAAAACTAGATTTTAAACATTTGCCACCAATGCCAATGAGAAAAGCATTTATACTTCAATATTGTCAGGCTATTCATGAATTTACTGTTGATAATTAAAAATTACTCAATTTAGGTTTCTTATAAACGACAGTATTCAATTTCGGTTTTTTACAATATACTTTATTGATGTTGAATCCTGACAACATACAAGAAGTTGAGAAAATTTTAGGAACAATATCGAGACTGAATGCTCATATATTATTCTTACAACACTTCTCTGATTTTAGTGAATTTTTTATCAATACTGTAAGTGCGGGAAATAAATTAGAAGAAACATTTGGATCTCGGGCACAACAAAATCTTCTACCACCTCTAAGCTTTACTATAATTAATTCAGCTATTTTTCACATAAATAATTCAAACGCACAATACCATGATGCATTAAAAAAATTTCAATTACCATTTAATGAATTAATAAATCATCAAATACTAAAATTTGAATTTCCAGCAGTTTACAATAATAAAAATACACTGGAGACAATAAGTAAAAATACAAAAATTCCCAAAGAAACATCTAGAAAATTTGTTAAAGAATGGATGAATATTGATCTCATACAAAAAGATAAAACTGCTGGCCTGATATTAAATTTTGACATTCCATTCAATACTAATCTTTTTAAAAAATATAATTTAAATGCCATGAAACAGCTATCGAAGAATTGGTCTTTTTTAATTGACAGCTTAATTAGTCAAGGAATTTTAAATAACAAACATAAAATTCGTAATATTAATTTTTCCAAGTTAGATGATGATTCTTATATAAAAAACTTAATGCTTCTACATTGGTATTACTTAATAGCCCTAACCTATATTCAAAATACAAACCTTAATTATAATGAGACTTGTATTCTTTCATCTGCCTTATTTTTTTATAAAAATAAAAAAATTTTTGATACTAAAAATATAGATTTCTATGAGGCAGATATATTAAGGCCAGTTAATATAAGTTCGATTGCAGCATCTACTGCAATACCCTTTGCAACTGTTCGACGTTCTGTAAAAAAATTAATAAATAAAAAATATTTAATAAAAAAAAATAACAATATTTTTGTGAGTGATCTTATTTTAGATTATAAAAAGCATAATCTAAAGGGTAAATGGTCGTTACCAATGCTACATGATATTTTGGTAATTGCTTCAGAAATGCACTCACCACCAGATTATTAGGAGGAGAAGTGTATAGATCAATTAGTAGTATCCATATCAACAGACTCAATATTTAATTGACCTGCTAGCCCAGCCTCTCTGTGCTGGTAGCCTTCTAATAATACAGGATCTGATGGCATCATGTTGTCCCCCATTACTTTTTTGGAAGGCCATTTAACTATAGCAACAGCATCCCATAATTCCTCAACTTTACCGATTGTCATCCGCGTGACCTTCGATTTTAAAATTAATTCACCACCAATTTCTTTAAGATGCTTTTCTATAATTTTGGCATAAATTGAGTAAGCTTCATACCCTGAGAGATTGGTTTCCCTTCCATCTTTATATTCTGCCTTTTCTTTAAATTTTAAAAGATTGACCATAAAAATAGGACCATCATCATTACTTGCTTCAAAGAAACCTTTCATTTGTTCTCTATTTGGGTAGACACGATTTTCGAATTTCATTTTTGTTTCCTTTCAATAATCGAGATAAAAAACATAAAAAGGGTAACAAATAAAATGATACTTGTCCCAAATAATCCTCCTGGTGCAGGAGAAGAAAGATAAGCCTGATCTAAATTATGCATCGTCATCGTTATAATTCTTAATATGTTATCAAACACAAAAATTAACCAGGTTAATGACAAGAGGCTTTTATATTTTATAAGAATTACAATTGATATCAATAATACAACAATCTGTGACCCACCCCATAAAGAGCCTATTAAATAAATTACTCTATTAGGATTTAAACTATTAACTTCTGGGAAAATTATAATTGAAGCTATTGAATTTAGGCCGGCATCTTGAGCAAACATATGTGTAAACGATCTAAATGCTATAAAAGTGAGATATAAATAAAAAAACCAAAGTGCAAGCTTTAAACCTCGATAATTATTATTTGCTTCAGTGGGTAAGGGACTTATAAACTTCATTTAATTAGCAAAATTATGATTTCCCATTTTTTTACATACTACATTAAACTGCGAAATTGTTTCATTGATAATTTCTTTAACACCTTTAACCTCATCAATTAAGCCCATGGATTGACCTGCCAGTGCTGGAGCTGCATTCATGTCACCCTCAAAATAAAGTTTCTTAATACCTAACATCGCCGACATATCCATTTCACCCTTTTCATAAATATCATGTGTAAAATCTGTTTTAATTGCACGAACACAAGGTTTAGATTTTTTATTTAATATATAAGTTCCTTGTTCGTCTGAATCTAAAATAGTTTGTTTGTAATTTTGATGAACTGGGCTCTCCTTAGATGAAACAAACCTAGTTCCCATTTGAATGCCTTCAGCACCAGCTGCAAATGCTGCTGCCATCCCAATACCGTCAACAATTCCTCCTGCTGCAATCATTGGAATATCAGTATGCCTTCTTATTGATTGCAATAATACATACAGACCAACTTCTTCAGGATTTTTAAATCCACCACCTTCTGTTCCCTCAACAACAAGTCCATCAACTCCAGCTTTTACAGCTTTTAATGCACCAGCCAAACTAGGAACTGCGTGAAATACAGTTATGCCAGCATCTTTTAAAACATGAATATATTTTGCTGGATCGCCTGCTGAGGTTGTAACAAATTTTATATTTTCTTTAATAACTAAATTGATCATACTTTCATCTTGTAAAAATAAAATTGGCAGATTTACACCAAAAGGTTTATCAGTCAGATCACTCATTGCTCTGATTTCATTCTTACAATTTTCAGTTTCTCCTGATGATGTTTCAATAATTCCAAAGCCTCCAGCATTTGAAACTGCTGAAGCTAATTGACTTCGCGCAATCCAACCCATGGGAGCTTGAATGATTGGATATTTTGATCCTAATATTTTAGTAATTCTATTCATAAATAAGTGATAATATAATAAGTGTTAATCTAATAAGAACAATAAAATATATGATTAATCAGCCCCTATCGCTTAATAGTAAAGCAGGTCATTGGTAATGATCAGCCGCTGGAGCGTAACCAGCTAGGGGCACCATTTTCTAACTTAAAAGAAGCTTCCTATAAATCAAAAATATCTTACCGCTTGAAGCCTTAATATATTTTCATTACTGAGATCTCTATAATCTTTCATCTCGTATGCTCCATTTAAAAACCATCCATTCTTTAGCCTGGTGTCTAACTCAAGTTTTGCTATTGAATGTGTTGAAAGCTCACTGTCTAACGAGAGACTGATAATACTATCCAGCCCTAATTCATAGAATGCTGCCGCACTAAATGTATTAAGATGAGATAAACCCGATCTATAGTTTACCTCATAATCAAATTGATATGACCATTTGTATTGGGTTTCAATATCGGTACCAAACGCAGCTCTAATATTATTCGATTCCTCATCATCAATACTGAGAATATATTTTGTGTTGGGCACAGCTACATAAGAAACTGTAGCATCTGATGAAGAACTTATGTCTTTTCCATATTCAAGTCGTCCATACCTATTTAACTTAAGATTACCTATTTCAATCTCGTCATCTACTAAAATACCAAGGGATATCATCGCTGATGTAATCTTTTGTTCATCATATTTTATTGCGGCAACTGTTCCTGTATCACTAAAGCTAGATAAAATTGTATAGCCTCCATCTATTCGACCATATGGTGTTATTTTGATTAAATTTTCTTCTAGTGCCGCACTGTATACTAATGAACCATATAATTGTTTACCTTCTCTACTTCCAGTTAAAGTTCCTGAAGCATGACTTCTTGTAAGATTCATATCCAGCAAACTGATTCCTAAAGTGCCATCAATATATGTTTTGTCATCGTATGGCATAGTTCCATAAAGAGATAAGCTATAAGTATCAGTATCTAATGCATTACCCAAAGACCCAACATCAACATTATCCTTACCTATTCTTAGTGCCAGACCTAAAATATGATTTGCATCAATTTTATTATCAATACCAAATGTTATACCATTTGTTTTAACATCTCTTAATGATGAATTTCCATTTGCATCGACTTCTCCTAAAGTAATATTGCCTTCACTCCACACAGCCCAATTATTGGAAAATAAATCTGCTGACTGGTTAAGGAAATTTGAAAATTGCAGTGTATTTGAAAGATTGTTAAAATCTGCATCAATGAAATTAACGCTCACTCCCTGATGAGATAACTCGTTTTCATTTTTGTTTCTTCTTAACCACTCCATGCGCTTTAATACTGAAGTTGTAGATTGCTGAATAAATCTTTTTGCTGTTTCAGTTTGTGCCTTAAGCAATCCAACAAAATCCTCATCATCAAGAGGGTTTGTTAAGTCCGTAACGAGGTATTCTGCCGTAAAAGTTTTACTAGTCGCAGGTATTACATTGTCATTGAAATCTTCAACGGTTGCACCAATATAAGCATAAATTATCTGACCACTAGTAAAGTTATTGGTAGGATTAATTGTAATTATCGTTTTTGCTGAATTGACTGTAGCGGTAAAAGAAAGATTAGTGCCACTAGCGTCAGTATTTTTTAGAGTAATTAAACTTCCAACATTTTCGTTAGTCAGAATTGTGTTATCTATTAATCTTACCGCCTCTGTAAATGAAAAAGTTATATCTGAATTAGTTGCAATATTAACTGCGTATGCAAGATTTGAAGTTGAAGCAAACGCTAAGAAACATATTATCTTAATCATTTTAGACATTATGCTCCTCCTTCTGATACGGTTAATACAGCGTCAATGCTTACACTTGGTGGTATACTGTCTCCAGTTGAAAAAACAGAAAATGTAGTTGAAGTAGCATTGTCATAAGAATCTTCAACTGAGGGTCCAATTAAAATATAGACCGTCTGCTCACTTGCTAAGTTCTCATTAAGATTAATCGATATTAGTTGATTATGAATATCAATTGTAGCATCAAATGCTATATCAGCACCGTTTGAATTAGTATCTCTTAAAGTAATTAAGCTATCTACATTAATGTTAGTTATAGATGTGTTGTTAAGTAGTCTAATTTCTTCGTCAAAATATATTGTTATTATTGCATCAGCTTCAATATTCGTAGATCCATTAGATGGACTAATCAATACATTTGGGGGGATAGTATCATCAACACTGAACGTTCCAGCGGCTAATCCGGTTGCAACATCAGAACTATTTTCAACTGAGTCTATTGAAACATAGATAATATCTCCTGGAATTAAATTATTGGTCGGGTTGATTGTTATAATTTTTTTTACTGTATCTATAGTTGCATCAAATGGTATGGGTGAACTACTAAAAGAATATTCAAGTGTTATAAGATCATCAACATTAGCGCTAGTTATTAATGAGTCATCTAGATGTCTTATTGCGTCAGAAAATGTCATTATTACATTTGTGTTGACAGGCAGTCCTGTTGTTCCATCTGCAGGATCGAAGGTTACTGATAGCCTATCATCAATTGTTGTAAATGACGCAGAAGATGCCGTTATTGCATTATCCCATTCGTCTTCTACAGAAGCGCCAATTGCAACGTATATAACTTGATTCAGGGGTAAATTACTTGTTGGGGTAATAGTGATATTTTCCTTTGTTGAGTCAACAACTGCATCAAATAAAATATCAGCACCAGATGAATTACTTTGTTTTAATGTAATTAGACTATCAATATTAGCGTCTGTAATTGGGGAATCGTTTAAGTTACGAATTACTTCAGTAAATGAAATTGTAATATCTGAATTGCGTAAAACATTTACATCGCTATTGCTTGGGAAAAATGACACAGTAGGAGGATCACTATCTCTAGCTGTAAAAGAAATATTTGTAGCAGCTGTGGCATTGCCTGCTTGATCTTCAACAGCTGCAATAGCTAAGTATATAACTTGCTCGCTATTAAAATTATTTGTAGGGTTAATGGTTATTATTTTTTTATCTTCATCAATTGTAGCATTGAAGGTGATATTAGAACCACTGCTATCTTCATCTTTCAAAGTAATTAAACTATCAACATTAGAGTCTGTTAAAGTTGAGTTATTAATATTTCTGATTAATTCATTAAAAGTAATTATAATATTTGAACTGACAATTACGTTTGTATCTAAATCAGCTGGGTTAAATGTAAAAATAGGAGCTGCATTATCGATAATAGTGAATATAGACGAGGCTGCAGTTGTAGCATTGTCGAATGCATCTTCAACAGTTGCCCCAATAGCAACATAAATATTCTGACCACTGGAGAGGTCTGAAATAGGATTGATGGTTATAACTTTTTTGGCAGTGTTTATTGATATAGTAAATGGAATATCAGTACCGTTTGTATCAGTGTCTTTAAGGGTTATTAAACTATGTATATTGTCATTTGTGATTTCAGTATCATTTAAATTTCTAATCGCAGTATTAAATCCAATAGTAATATTGCTACTTGCTAAAACATCTGTGCTACTATCTGCAGGAATAATAGTAGCTATTGTCTCGCCAGTAGTTGTCACAGTAAAAGTAGATGATGATAAACTAGTTTCATTGGCTGATGCATCTTCAACTGCTGAAATTGATACATAGACTGTCTGACCTAATGAAAAATTATTATTAGGATCAATAGTTATTATTTTTTTATCTGTATCTATTGTTGCACTAAACGCAAGATCACTTCCATTTGAATTAGAATCTTTGAGTATAATTAAACTTGCAATATTACTATTAGTTATCTCAGAGGTATCGGCGTTTACTATAGCTTCATTAAATTCAATATTTATATTTGAATCACGTCCTACTCCAGTATCACTATCTGCTGGATTAAATGTTACAGTAGGAGCTGTTACATCGGCAGTAGTAAAATTTATTGTTGAAGTATCACTTATGCCTACATAAGAATTACTTGAGCTATCATCAAATGCAGTTTCATCAATGGTTAAATGATAAGCCGTCTGCTCATTTAAGGTTACAGAAGGATTTATTGTAATTTCTGTTGATCCTGAACCAGATACTTGACTGTCAGTAACATCAATTGTTTCGACTGTTGAGCCGTCTTCAGACCTAACAATTATTATATTGCCACTTTCAGCATCTACAGCCTCATTAAATGTTAAGACAATATTAGTATCTACAGCAATTGCAGTAGCTTCATCGGCTGGACTAGATGAACTTAAGACGGGGTCAGTTGAATCGGCAGTTGTAAATGTTGCAGAGGAAGCACTCAATGCGGTGTTACAAACATTCTCGACTGTATTGCCAATAGCAACATAGACTACTTGTGAACTATTTAGATCAGATGAAGGGTTAATAGTAATTACTTTATCGCTAGCATCTATAGTTGCATCAAAATTAATATTAGATCCACTCGAATTAGCATCTTTAAGAGTAATGTGAGCATCTACATTAGAATCAGTTAAGTCACTATTATCTGAAGCTTTTCTTATAGCTGTATTAAAAGTAAGAATAATATTGTCACTTGCAGCATGGGTTGAAGAACTATTTGCAGGATCAAATGATACAGTTGGTGTAAGTGTATCTGAAATCGTACCACTATTATTTGTTGTACTACCACTTATTGTCATAGTATTACAATTTGTATACCAGGTGCCTGTGCCACTTAATATAAAATTGCCACCAATAAGAATATTGTCTGACTGACTTCCAACTGCACCACTTAAAGTTACATTATTAAAATCTTTTGTGGCACTTGTACCTCCAGCAAATATATCAGAATTATTATCAAAAGTTACCAGTCCTGATCGAGATATAAAACTCCCATTATTGGTCCAATCACCACCAACATTAATATTATAATTACTTGTGCTGGCATCTAATGTTCCACTAGAAATGCTAACTGACCCATTAACATCTAAATTTGCATCCAAGGTAGATGTACCAGACTGATTAAAAATTAGATTATAATAATTATCACCTGCAGCTAATCCAGTAGCCCCAGAACCATCATAAGTAACAGTTCCACTGTCAGTATCCATCGTAGTAATATTGACTGTTTCAGATCCTAAAAGTTGTAAATTACCATTATTTACCAAAGTCACAGCTGTCAGGTCTTGTCCATTAATATCCAATGTAGAACCATTATTAATTGTTAGTGTAGAAGTTATATTTGTAAGGTCATTTGCCAATAAAACTCCAGAAGGATTATTGATTATGATATTACGAAAATTATTATTACTTGTTATATTTTGACTACTTGATCCAGAAAAAGTTACTGTTCCATTGGCGTGTGTAAAGTTGTTTTTACCAGATTGTTGCCACCAATCACCTTTTATAGTTATATTTTTCCCACTGCTGGATGTGCCACCAATTAGATCACCATTGCCTCTAATATATAAATTATTATCAACTGTGATATCATTATGTATCTTTTTGTTAACGTTTCCTCTAAAATCAATATTATAAAAGGATCCAGTTCCAGTGAATTTGATCGCAGCCTCGCCCCAATTGTTACTAGTATTCATTATTAGAGTTCCACTATTATGATTGAATGTACCACCTTCATTTCTAAATCCTCCTCTGACTTCAAATGCAGAATTGGAATTAGGTGCATTAATTGTTGAACCATTTTTAAAAATTAAGTTGTGCTGTATTTTAATATTACTGTCATCTCCCTGTGAAGTAATTGTAGCACCATCATATAAAACAGCTGCATTACCATGTACTCTGAAGTCAGAGTTTGCAGGTATTAGTATTGTTCCATTGTATTGAGCAAATCCTCTTGTTGGATTTAATATATTGCCATTTAAATTTATAGTTCCAGTGTAAGCATTTTTTATAGTTATTTTTCCCATTCTTACATAGCGATCTATCGTGACATCTGCTGCATCAGTTTGGAATATAGCATTATCATTTCTAATATTAGGGTAACCACTTATTGAGTTGCCACTTTTATCTGACCAGTTATGACTATGAGACCAATTTTTTGTACTCCCATCATCCTGAGCAGTCCAATAATAATCTGCCGCTTCAAGGCTAGTGCTTAAAAAAACAGTTAATGTAATAATTACTAGTAATAAGTTGTAGCTTTTTAAAACAAATATCTTGGTATACATGTAAATTTATTCTTAATTTATTATTAAGTTTTATATGATTTACTGAAATTCAATACTGTACATGTCACCAAAATGGTGATATTATCCATTTTGATAATACGATTAAAAACAAATGAAAAACTATATTAATCAAGAACTTAAAGTACCAATCACTTCTGATTTTTCTTCAGGATTATATGATTGGTCAATATTTTTATCTAACTTTTATCTTAGGGTTAGGCAAGTACTCAAAATTGATTATGAAAGCTTCATGATACTTCAAATAACTCTGGGTTATTATCTTAATACTATTAATAAATCAGGATCTAATTCAATTGATGATCTATCATTTAGATTTGAGGAAATCATTAATGAGAAAATAAAAAAAAATTCTGGGCTTTCAGTCACAAGTATTTCTTCCGCTTTAAATTTACCTCGTGAAACAGTAAACAGAAAAATTGATAGTTTAATAAAAGAGAAATTATTAGCTATGAATAATAAATCAATTATTCTCGGAACTAATTTTCAAAAGATTTTTGGATCATTTGCCTTAGAGACAACTCATGACTTGGGAAAACTAATAACGAGATGGAATAATAAAGATTATCTAAATAGATTAATTGGTTTAGTTAAATAATTAATCTAATTCTACCTTAATAAGATTAATTAAAGCGTCTAAATTTTCACAGCGATCTAGTTCATCATTATTAAGTAGTACAGAGTAATTATCATCCTCTCTAAGAAAGATACAAGGCAATAACTCATTGTTATAAATACTTAAATCACTTAGTTGGTCATCATAGATAAAGCTTTTATTCATATTTAAGGATTCAAGGAACTTACTCCATTTACTATATTTACCTAAATTGCCATACGTTAAACTACATAAACTGCATTCGTATGTTTTTGGTGAAATAATTTTATGTGCCCAATCTACTGCGGCTTGGGTGAGCCCACTTTTAGCATTATAGATAAAGATTAATTCTTTCACTTTAGTTTTACTTATTTTTTTTAGCTCCAGGTATCCAATCAGTCCCAGCCAGGGGAACTTTTGCCATAGCTGCCGCTTCTAAAGTTAATGCTACTAAATCTTCTGGTTCAAGATTATGAAGATCATTCTTACCACAAGCCCTTGCTATTGTTTGTGCCTCCAAAGTCATTACTTTTAAAAAATTTGACAATCTTTTGCCAGCTTTAACTGGGTCTAATCTTTTCATTAGAGTTGGATCTTGGGTAAAAATTCCAGCTGGGTCTTTGCCTTCATGCCAGTCATCATAGGCACCAGCCATAGTACCTAACTCCTGATATTCAGCTTCCCATTTAGGATCATTATCGCCAATAGCAATCATTGCAGCAGATCCAATTGATACTGCATCAGCACCCAATGCTATAGCTTTTGCAGCATCTGCTCCATTTCTAATGCCACCCGATATAATTAATTGCACCTCTCGGTGCATATCTAAATCTTGCAATGCTTCAACTGCGGGTCTAATACACGCTAAGGTTGGTTGACCAACATTTTCAATGAATACTTCTTGGGTTGCTGCAGTACCGCCTTGCATGCCATCGATAACCACAACATCTGCACCTGCCTTAATAGCTAAGGCCGTATCATAATAAGGTCTTGCTCCGGCAATTTTAATAAAAATAGGCACTTGCCAGTTGGTTATCTCTCTTAATTCTAGAATTTTAATTTTTAAATCATCTGGTCCAGTCCAATCCGGATGTCGACATGCAGATCGTTGATCAACACCTTTAGGAAGTGTTCGCATTTCTGCCACACGATCATCAATTTTTTGTCCAAGCAACATTCCTCCACCACCAGGCTTTGCTCCTTGGCCTATAACAACTTCGATGGCATCAGCTTTTCTCAAATCATTTGGATTCATTCCATACCTTGAGGGTAATAATTGATAAACTAAGTGTTTTGATTGTCCTCTTTCCTCAGGAGTCATGCCTCCATCACCAGTTGTAGTAGAAGTTCCAGCAGCACTTGCCCCACGACCCAATGCCTCTTTTGCAGGACCAGATAAAGCCCCAAAGCTCATGCCAGCAACTGTAACTGGAATATCAAGTTCAAGTGGTTTTTTTGCGTACCTTGTTCCTAAAGTCACTTTAGTATTACAAGTCTCTCTATAGCCTTCTAATGGGTATCTAGAAATTGAAGCACCAAGAAATAATAAATCATCGAAATGTGGAAGTCTTCGTTTTGAACCCCCTCCTCTTATATCATAAATTCCTGTTTCAGCTGCTCTACGAATTTCAGAATTAGTGTATTCATCAAAGGTTGCTGAAATTCTTGGATGTGTTTTAGTTTTATCGTTCATGTTTAATACTCAGATACATTGTCTATATTGAAATTATATAATTTTCTTGCTGACCCATATCTTTTAAATTGTTCAGGTTTTATATTTTTAATCTTACTTTTTTTTAATAGCTCTATTATTTTTTTTATATGCTTAGGTTTTATTTTTTTTTCAATGCAGTCAACTCCCAGTGACTTAACTTTGCCTTTAACAAAAATTTCAGTTTCATATAAGCTATCTCCAAGAGCATCTCCCGCGTCACCACATACCAATAAAGTACCAGATTGGGCCATAAATGCAGACATATGACCAACTGATCCTTTAACTACAATATCAACGCCTTTCATAGATATACCACATCTCGAGCTGGCATTACCGTCTATAATTAACAAGCCACCATGTGCAGTCGCTCCAGCAGATTGTGAGGCGTTGCCTTTTACATGGACAATTCCTGACATCATATTTTCTCCAACACCTGTGCTTACATTGCCATTGATTGTGATATGCGCACTTTGATTCATGCCAGCACAGTAGTAGCCAACATGTCCATTAATTGTGACACTAATTGCATGCACCAAACCAACACATAAAGCATGACAACCCTCAGGATTAATAATTGTAAAATCTTTTTCTTTGCTACTTTTATCAAAACTTTGCAGTTTTGAATTCACATCTCTTAAGGCTAATTTTTTTAAATCTAACTTCATCAATTGCCCCACGAATACACAATCCCAGGCTCAGGTTCAAAAATATTTGCTTCATTTACACCAGGCAAATGTGCCATTGCTTGAAACTCTGATGCTATCGCAACATAATCATCTGTTTCTGCAACAACTGCTGGCTTACAAGCTATTTCATCTCTTAATAAGGCAAACCCTTTTTTTGTACCGGCGATAAAGGTATAAAATCCATCTAAATTTTTTAAACTTTCTTTTAAAGTGCTCTCAAGATCTTTACCTGCAGAAATTTGACTAGAGATATATCCAGCTGCAACTTCAGTATCGTTTTCAGAACTAAAGCTTTCACCTTTTTTGATTAGAGTTCTTCTCACATTATTGTGGTTCGATAGTGAGCCGTTATGTACCAGACATTCATCTTCTGCTGTGGAATAAGGATGCGAGCCTTCAGTAGTTATTGCGCTTTCTGTAGCCATTCTAGTATGGCCAATACCATGCGATCCTGAAAAAGAAGATAAGTTGAAGTTTTTTACAATATCTCTTGGATTCCCTGTTTGCTTAAAAATATTTATACTTTTGCCATAACCTACCAGTGAAACTTCTTGTAGGTTATGTTTTAATAAATTGAGTACTTTATTTGGTTTCTCAGGAGTATCTAAAATTATATGATCAGAAAACTTCTTAATAGTATTCTTTTTTAGTAGTTTATTGATTTTCTTTTTAAAATCATTCTCACTTAAATCATTGAGGCAGATAGAATATTTATAATTTTTTTTATCCTCTTTGGTATAAATTGCAAAACCGGCACTATCTGGTCCTCGCGTTTCCATATTATCTAACATCTTCGATAAAAATATGCCTAGCGACTTTTCATATTTATTAGTTTTAAGATACAATCCTACAATTCCACACATTAGTTTTTTGCCTTCGACTGTATAGTTTTTAGCAACAAGGTATCTTTTAAAATTTGCATTTTTTGCTTACTGACCGATAGAAATTTGAGTTAAATAATACTTAAATATTAAAGAATAAATGTTAGCGGAAATTAATGTAGACGTCTAGTCCCTGAAAATTCCTTAAAAGTATAAATATTTATGTATTGTTTTTTTTTAAATGAGGAAGCATAATTAAACATATTATGAGCATCAACCTATCAAAAATTGCATCTCAAAAAAAAATTAAGTACTTCTTAGTTAGCTTTGTAGATTTATTTGGTGTTTTAAGAGCAAAACTTGTGCCGTCACAAGCTATCAATGAAATGGCAAAAAATGGTGCTGGTTTTGGTGGCTTTGCCACATATCTTGATATGTCACCAGCTGACTCAGATATGTTAGCAATTCCTGATCCAGACAGTTTAATTCAATTACCGTGGCAACCAGAAATTGGTTGGCTTGCAAGTGATCTATATATGGATGGAAAAATTGTTGAACAGTCACCACGTGTGATTCTAAAAAAACAAATTAAAAAATTAGCAGAAAAAAATATGGTCATGCAAACAGGAGTTGAATGTGAATTCTTCTTACTTAGTGAAGATGGTACAGAAATAAGTGATCCCAGAGATGTTGCAGCAAAGCCTTGTTACGATCAATCAATGCTGATGCGAAGATATGACGTTATCAAAGAAATATGTGATGCTATGTTAAAGTTAGGATGGAAACCTTATCAAAATGATCATGAGGATGCTAATGGACAATTTGAAATGAATTGGCATTACGCTGATTGCCTTACAACTGCAGATCGTCATGTTTTTTTTAAATTTATGGCTAAATCAATTGCAGAAAAACACGGATTAAGAGCAACATTTATGGCCAAGCCTTTTCCAAATTTAACTGGCAATGGATGTCATGCGCATGTTTCAGTTTGGGATATGAAAAAAAAGAAAAATTTATTTGAGGATAGTGAAGGTGAATTAGGATTATCAAAACTTGGGTATTCATTTATAGGTGGAATAATGAAATCTGCTGACTGTTTTTCGGCATTGTTTAATCCATCTGTAAATAGTTATAGTCGAATTGGAGCTTCCAATACGTTATCAGGTGCTACTTGGTCACCAAGTACAGTCACCTATACAGGAAATAACCGTACCCACATGATTAGAATTCCTGATACTGGAAGATTTGAAGTAAGACATGCTGATGGTTCAGCAAATCCTTACCTACTTCAGGCTGGTTTATTGGCTCTTGGCCTTGATGGTATTAATAATAATCGCAAACCCGGTAAGAGGCTTGATATTAATATGTATACTGAGGGACATAAAGTTAAACGTGTAAAAAAATTGCCTACAAGTCTTGATAGTGCCATAAAACTTTTCCAAAATAGCGATATTACAAAAAAAGCTTTTTCACCAAAGGTTGTATCTAACTTTGTAAGGCTTAAGAAAAGAGAGTTAAAAGAATACTCTGCTCAATCTGAATTATCAGCATACGATTGGCAACGTAATAATGCAATTGATTGCTAAATTGAGTGATACTAAAAAATAAAAACGTTATCATCTCAGCTGGTGGAAGTGGCATTGGTCTCGCAACAGCTAAAATTTTACAAAAGCGTGGTGCACGTGTTTTTTTGTGTGATATCAATCAAAAGTTTATTGATAAAATTAATAAAAATATAAAATATAAGAATAAAATATTTGCTTATGCTTGTGATGCTAACAATGAAGAATCGGTAATTAATTTTTTTAAAAAAGTAAAAAAAATAACCAATAAAATAGATTGTTTGATTAATAATGTTGGTATTTCTGGTCCTACTGGAGCAATTGAAAAATTAGATTACAAGAGTTGGGAAGAAACTTTAAAAACTAATGTAATTGGACATTTTCTATTTACAAAGTTTGCAATCCCAATGTTAAAAAAGAATAAAGGTGGCTCAATTATTAATATATCTTCTACTGCAGGTATATTTGGATTTCCACTTCGTTCACCCTATGCATCAAGCAAATGGGCAATTATTGGATTTACACAAACAGCAGCAATGGAATTAGGGAAATTTAAGATTAGAGTAAATGCTGTTTTGCCTGGCGTAATAAAGGGCAAACGCATGCAAGGTGTAATTAAGGCAAAGGCAAAATACATAAGTGCTTCTGAAAAATCTGTAGAAAGAGAATTTTTATCTGCAGCCTCTATGAATTGTTGGATTGAAGAAGATGATATTGGAAAGATGTGCTCTTTTTTAATTTCTGATGATGGCAATAAAGTTTCAGGACAATCAATTGCTGTAGATGGCAATGGATTAAATACTGGATAAATTAATTAAGATTTCCTTCATAGGAATTAATATATAATTTTTTCATATCATTTACTGTTATATTAGTTGGATTAGTAGGAGTAGAAGGATCGACTAATGCCATTTCTGCTAAAGTGTCAAAATCAAATTCAATTTTTAGTTCTTTTAAAGTGTGTGGGATTGATAATTCTTTTCTTAAATCAAGTATCCAATTTAAAAACCCATTAAATGATCTATCATTTAATTCTAAATAATTTGATAATAAGATTATCCTTGCTTCAATTTCTGCTTGATTAAATTTAAGAACATAAGGCATGAAAATTGCATTGGTTAGTCCATGATGAAGGTCATGTACAGCATTCACTGGATGGCTTAAAGAATGAATTGCACCTAACCCTTTTTGAAATGCGGTAGACCCCATTGGAGAGCTAACTAACATTGCAGATCTAGCATTAATATTTTTTGGATCATTGAAAGCAGTAACCAAATTATCTTTTATATTTTTAATCCCCTCAATTGCAATTCCATGTGCCATCGGATGGTAAACATGTGAGCAGTATGCCTCAAGACAGTGTGCTAAAGCATCCATGCCTGTTGCTGCGGTTAGATGGGCTGGTAATGAAGTAGTTAATTCTGGGTCTAATATAACAAGGTCAGGTAAAATTGATGGATGAAAAATTATTTTTTTTGTATAGGTATCTTCATCAACAATTAATGAAGCGCGTCCAGTCTCAGATCCAGTTCCAGCAGTTGTTGGGATAGCAATTACCTTTGGCATATCTTTAACGATTGCTTTGGTCCAGTTATCGCCAACATCCTCAAAGAACCATAAATCTTCTTTTTGTTTGGACATAAAAGCTATAGCTTTACCAGCATCAAGAGCACTGCCTCCCCCTATTGCAATTACACCATCATTAGCATCAGTATTGAATTTAAGCACACCCTCACTAACATTTTTACCTGTTGGATTGCCTTTTATGTCAGTAAAGATCGAAAACTGAATAGAGTCTTTGGAAAGATGTTCTAATATTTTCTTAAAATTTTTGTTTTCAGAAAATTGTGGGTCAGTTACGATCAGTGGCTTACTAATATTTAGTTCTTTTAAAGCTAATTTAATTTCTGTGGTACGATTGAGCCCAAACCAAATTGGTGTTGGATAATTCCAATTAGTATTTTTTATTTCTAACATAAAATATTTAAATTATTAATATTTCTAAAGTTAGATTACTTAAAATATATTGCAATTAACTTTTTTTTTCTAAACATCTGAAGTCAGATTCTAGTTTATGACCCTCAAAATTTATGTGACATATATTTAATTGATGTCGTTGACACCATATTTGTAGTCCACGCTCAGTAAATCCAACATCTACTTTTTGATAATCTTGTAATGAAATACTATCCGTTTGACTGGCAGTAAATTCATTGGAACACTTTACACATACAATAGGTTCTTTTATTTTGTTTAATAAATATTCAAGTTTAGCTATATCATTCATATTCTAACTTCTAACAGGTAATGACATCGTAATATCTCTCAACATCAGAGTAATTTGCTTCTTGTCTTCAATCATTCTTAAATTTTTATTTAAAATAACTTCTCCGTAAAAGATATCAATTGTTTTACCAATTTTTCTTTTTGTTTCATGCAGGTAGGAAGAGTATTTTAATGTCTGACTCTTAAGCTTAGAAGCAAATAAATGAAACAAAATTCCATTCTTACCGTCAAAAAATATTGGTAATATGTTTGCATTAGTTTTGAGCACTAGTGAGCCTAATAGGTTACCCCATTCAGCATCAATTGCAGGCAGATTTATTTTTTTAGCAGTAGCAACTCCGCCAGCGGGAAACAATATAATAACACCACCCTGTTCTAAAAATTTTTTGGCATCTCTTCCAGTTTTCACATTATTTTTTAATGCTTTTTTCCCACTAGAAAAATCTACTGGAAGAATAAATTGTTGAGAAGCCTCCGTAAATCTAAGTATTTCGTGGGTAATGATCTTAAAGTCTGTTCTCACTTCTGAAACTAACGAAGCAAGTATAATTCCATCAATAATGCCAAAGGGATGATTAGCAATTAAAATTAATGGCCCTTTTTTTGGAATAAATAATTTTCTTTTGGACCTAACATTTATTTTTAGCTTTAAAAGATTTTTTACATCTGTCCAAAAAAGATGTGGCTCTCTATTTTCTTCATCGTATTGTTGATATAGTTTTTCAAGCTTTTTACGGCCACTAATTTTCTCTATACTATTAACAATAAATTGCTTAGGCTTTGATAACTCTTTAGATGAATATGAAAAAGTCTTTTTCATAAGAAATAAATATACGTTTATATGTAAATAAGAAATAAATTATTGAATAAAATTAATAATAAAAAACTTATTGTGGTGTAATTCCTCTTATACGCTCTGAACGACGTCTCAAAAGTTCTGTTGTTACTAATATTAAAGTAGACATAACAATTAAACATGTTGCTACTGCCATAATTGTAGGACTCAATTGTTCTCGTAAGCCCGTCCACATTTGAAGTGGAATGGTTGTAAGTGATCTTTCGCCACCAGCAACAAATAAAATAACTACAATTTCATCAAAAGACGTTACAAAAGCAAATAAAGCTCCTGAGATAATACCTGGCAAGATTAGAGGTAGTGTAATTTTAAAGAATGTATTGGTTGGTGGGCTTCCTAGGCTTGATGCGGCTCGGGTAATGCTATCATCAAAGCCACTTAAAGTAGCGGTCACAGTAATTACTACAAATGGTGTGCCTAAAATTATATGAGACATAACTACACCAGGAAAAGATGCTGCTAATCCTATTTTAGCTAACCCAAAGAAAATTGCAGAACCTGAAATAATTAATGGGATAATCATAGGTGAAATTAAAATACTCATTATCAATGCCTTATATGGCATATACCTGCTACTTAAACCGAGTGCTGCTATTGTGCCTAAAGTAGTAGCACCAATTGTAGCAAAAAATGCAATCTGAAAACTATTTCTAACCGCTATTCCCCATGGGTTTTTAGTACCATAAACCATATCCTCATACCATCGCAGTGAAAAGGCATCTGGGTCTAAAGCAAGCATTCCATCCGAAAAATGAATATATTGCTCCGCGTTAAATGAAAGAGGTAAAATTACAAATAGTGGTGCAATAAGAAATATAAATACAGAAGTACATATTAGTAAGTAAGTGTAATGCCAAATACGATAACGAGGCTCGGTATACTTTGGTAAAGCCATCTTATCCTAGCCTCATATTATCAATACCAACAAGTCTGTTGTACAACCAGTAAACAATCAGCACCGCAATTAAAAGTACCGCAGCCATCGCAGTTGCTAATCCCCAATCAAGAGACTTCTGCATATGATATGCAATTCGATTACTTATTAAAACGCCTTTAGATCCACCTACAAGAGCAGGTGTAATATAATAACCAATAGCAAGAACGAAAACTAAAATTGATCCTGCACTAATGCCAGGGTATGTTAATGGAAAATAAATTTTTCTAAATGCGTGAAATGGTGTTGAGCCCATAGATGTAGCTGCTCGCATCAAGCTTGGTGGAATAGTTTTCATTACACTGTAAAGAGGTAGAACCATAAAAGGCAAAAGAATCTGTGTCATTGCAATAAATGTACCTGTCATATTATACATTAATTCTAACCTACCTTCATCTGCAACAATACCTGCCCAAACTAAAACATCATTTAGCACTCCCTGTTTTTGCAACAATACCATCCAGCTTGAAGTTCTAACTAGTAAGGATGTCCAAAATGGAAGTAAAACACAAATCATCAAAAGGTTTGAATAACGCACCGGTAGAACAGACAAAAGATGTGCAATTGGATAAGCTAAAAGAAAACAAGAAAAGGTAACACCAACAGCAACAAAAATAGTTCTTAACCAAAGAGTAACATTAATTCTCTTCTTTTCAGGAATCTTTTCGAAAGACCCATCAAATTTTTGTTCATAGTCAAATGCAGTTAAGTATTTACGTCCATGATAAGAAACTGTCGAACGTTTAAGTGCTAGCCAATATTCAATATCTTTCCATCTTTTATGAACGCCCATAAATTGTTCAAGAAAATTTCCACTTTCATCAAATGTATCAAGTTTTCTTGCAGTCTTTTTTATTAAACTTGTAAAACCACCTTTTTCATAATTTAGACGTGTTGCAATTTTACCGTGTTTTTTATTTGCAACTAAGTCTTTAAACTCATAATAAAAAGTTGAGGTGACTTCCTCACCTGGCATTTCTTTACCGTCCCATTGCTGAATAACGACATGAGTCTTAGCCAATAATATATTCATTTCTGTATTATCAACACTTCTGGTCAGCATTTGAAAAATAGGAAATATATAAGCAAGAAGTATAAATATAAGTAGTGGCGCAACCAGCAGTAATGCTGTTGTTCTTCTTCGAGACTCTACTTTTTTAAGTTTAACAGAAAGCAGTTCTCCATCTGATGTTCTAATAGCTTCGGACACAGTAATAGACTAAGTAATTTATGGAAAATTTAAAGTAAAAAGAAATTTGAATTTCCGGAGCAGCCCCCACGGGCTGCCCAGGAAAGGATTGACTTACAAGTTAGCTTTGAAAGCTTCCCACGCATCGTTAACCTCAGTATTATTATCCGCGTACCACTCTGGGTTCATAAGGACATAATTCTTAGTATTAGCAGGTGCAGTTGGCATGTGAGGCATAATTCTTACAGCACCAGCTGTAGGAGAATTAAACCATGGCTCATCAGCATTGATAATATCAAGAGATGAGATACGGAAAGGTGCATAAGCAATATGCTTCGCACTACCCGCTAAACCTTCAGAACTTGTGAAGTATTTTAGCGCTTCCATAGCTTCTGCTTGGTTTGGTCCACCTTTTACGAGAACAAAGTACTCATAATCTAAGACTTGACCATCCCAAACCATTTTCATTGGAGAACCTTCATTAACTATAGCGTTAAAGTGACGGCCATTCCAACCAGTTGCCATTACAGCTTCACCAGAAACAATTTGCTCAGGTGGTTGTGCGCCAGCAGACCAGAAAATACATCCACCTTGTGGGTGATCGCAAAGTTCTGCTATTTTATCAAGCGCTCTATCGATACCATTTTCTTCCATATAGTCATAGACATCAGCACCAGCAACTCCATCAGCAACCAGAGCAAATTCTAAATTAGACATTGCACTAGAATATAGAGATCTTACGCCCGGATATTTATCGGGATTAAAGAAGTCTGCCATTGTAGTTGGTTCGTTGTATGTAAATGCATCCGTACTAAATGCATAGTTCCATGAGTATAGAATATTTCCTACAGCACATTTACTAGGCATTGGAGCAAAGAAATCATCACTTGCTTTCATACCGTTTACACCTGCCGGGAAGTCATTGTCGAAATCAAATTCAACAAATAGTCCTTCATCACAACCGATGATAGTATCACGTGCGTACACATCAATGATATCCCATGTGATTGCTCCTGATTCAACTTGAGCTTTAATTTCACCCAGTCCACCAGAATAATCGATCCAGTTTACAGCAACTCCTGATTTCTCAGCATATGGGTCACCATAACCTAATTTTTGACTCTCTGTATAAGCCCCTCCCCAAGAAACTACATTTACTTCTGCTGCAGTTGCAAGAGATGGAGCTAAAAACACAGCTATCAAAGATATTATTTTAGATAGTTTTGACATTTTTTAGTCTCTCCTAATTTATTAATTAATTAATTATTAAGAGTTTATTACAGAACGTATCAGGGAATAACGCAACCCCTAAAACAATCTTATTTAATAATTAGTGGATAAAATGATTTTTTATACTAGATCTAGTAGTCTAAAGCTCTGCAATCATAGCTGGACCAACCTAATTGAATTTTATCATTTACATTCAACTTAATATCATCACTAGAATTTGGAATTTTTAAGATGAACTGATCATCGTCTAAAATGTTTACACGTACTCTAGTATGATCTCCATGATAAATAATTTCAGCTACGCTTGCATCAAATTTATTTTCTAGGGCAGCAGCTGGATTGATCATGACACGTTCGGGTCTTAATGACATTTTAGTTTTTTCTCCTACAGATTTAACTGCTATAGGATTAGCAATAACACTCTCACCTTTATCAGTTTCAACTTTTGCTTGATTACCTGAAATTTCTTTTACAGTTCCAGTAATAGTATTATTTTCACCAATGAATTCTGCAACAAATGAATTCACTGGTGTCTCATAAAGTTCATTTGGTCCAGATAACTGTTGAACATGACCATCATTAAATACTGCAATTCTATTAGACATAGTAAGTGCCTCACTTTGATCATGAGTTACATAGACAACTGTAACGCCTAAGCTTTCGTGAATGTGTTTTAATTCATATTGCATACTTTCACGTAAATTTTTATCTAAAGCACCTAATGGTTCATCCATTAAAACTAATTTAGGATCAAAAACCAATGATCGAGCAACTGCAACACGTTGTTGTTGTCCTCCTGATAATTGAGCTGGCATCCTCATACCAAAATCTCCAAGAGAAACCATTTCTAGAGTTTTATTAACTTTTTCATCTATAATATCATTTGATATCTTTCTGACTTTAAGAGGAAATGCTAAATTTTCATAAACTGATAGGTGGGGAAAAAGAGCGTAGTTTTGAAATACCATTCCAATACCTCTTTTATGAGGAGGAATGCTTGATATTGGATCACCATCTAAATAAATTTCCCCATTTGTAGGCGTTTCAAAACCAGCCAACATCATTAAAGTGGTGGTTTTTCCTGACCCAGATGGTCCAAGAAGTGTAAGAAATTCACCCTCTGCTATATCTAAATCTAAACCTTTAACAACTAGAACCTTGCCGTCATAACTTTTATCTACTTGGTCAAATTTAACAAAATCTTGTTTAACACTGCTCATTTAATATCCTAATAAAAATTTGTTTTTCACTCTAACAGAGTTAATTCAGCTAAATCAATAGTTTTATTAAACCTTTTATATTGATAGATTGCGACAATTTGATCATTTTATATATCGAAAATTTTGCTAAAAAGGCTATATTAGTTAAGGATACATATTAATGACTACAATTAAATTAAAAAATACAGACTTAATATCTTCATTTACTAATATGAATGAGTACGTTCAAAAATACGAGAATATCTCATTTGATATCAGTAAAATGCGTGAAGCTGTAGATCAGCTAATTCAAATTAGACCTTTTGAACAACCACAAAAAGATGGTCTCCTTAAATCCAATGCAATTTGTCTTAATTATGATGAAAAAGAGTTAGATGAATGGTTTGGTGGCAATATAAGAGGTAAATATTGGACAAAACCTGACTCTTCTTTTGAAGAAATGGAACGTGAACCATACATGGACGAATCACGCTACACATTATTCAATGCAAAATTAAATGATACTTATTTTAAACATGTTTACGAAACCTTAAGTGAACACTTTGCAATAGGTCGTTGTAGAATTATTAAAATGCCTCCAAGAACAACGTTAAGCTGGCACCGTGATCCAGAAAAACGTATTCATGTATCTATTAAGACTAACTATGGATCTCGTATGTTTATAGAAGATACAGGTTTTCACATTCCCTCAGATGGAAATATTTATATAACTGATAATACCAAATACCATACAGCCATTAATGGTGGTGAAGAAGATCGTATACATTTAGTAGCAACACTACTTAACTAAAACTTAAATAAACATTATAATTTTTCTTAAGTAATAGAATATCTATTGCTATCGTTAATAATTTAGAGTTAAATTCTGATATGCAAAAATGTAAAAATTATATTAATGGCCAGTGGATTGAAAGTTCATCTGGTGAAGTTATTGAAGTAAATAATCCCGCTACTGGCAAAGTTATTGGTGAAGTTTCATGTGCTAAACAAGAAGAAGTAGATATGGCAGTCGATGCTGCTCTTCAAGCACATAACTCAAGAGTGCTTGTGGATATGCCTCCGATGGAGCGTGCAATGTTAATGAGAACTATTGCTAATGAATTAAGAAAAGTTGCTAATGATGGTGGAAGTTTATTATGCAGTGAAAACGGTAAGCCACTTGCTGGCGCAATTCATGAATTTAATGATGCAGCTAATTATTTTGATTACTACAGTGGTCTAACAGACAAACTTGAAGGCAACACTATTCCAGTAAATAATACAGTGATTGATTATACTCTGTTAGAACCATATGGAGTGTCAGCACATATTGTCCCTTGGAATTTTCCAATGTCGATGTTAGCAAGGTCACTTGCGCCAGCTTTTGCGGCTGGTAATGCAACTGTAATTAAAACTGCTGAACTTACACCTCTTGCTACCGCAGACCATTTTGCTAAAGCAATTCACAATGCTAATGTACCTAATGGCTTAATAAATATAATTTGTGGCTATGGTAATGAAGCAGGATCAATGATTACCGCACACAAAGATGTTAGCCAAGTTACGTTTACTGGCTCAGTATTAACAGGTAAAAAAATCTTACACGCAGCTGCTGAAAGAGCAATTCCAGCTGTAGTAGAATTGGGGGGGAAATCTGCAGCTGTAGTATTTCCTGATGCAGATCTTGATAAGGTAGTAAATGCTGCAAAAGGTGGAATCTTTGGACAAGCTGGTCAAATTTGCTCTGCAATGTCAAGAGTGGTGGTTCATGAGTCTGTTAAAGATGAGCTTGTTGAAAAATTAGCAAACATGGCAAAAGGTTTAAAAGTTGGAGACGGTCATGATGATGGAGTTGAGTTAACTCCATTAATATCTGAACAACAATTACAAAAAGTTGAAAACTATGCACGTTCTGGTCAACAAGTAGGTGCCACTGCAGTTGCAGGAGGTAAACGCATTGAGCGAGAAGGATATTTCTTTGAAGCTACTGTTTTTGACGATGTAAAGCATGACATGACAATTGCACAAGAAGAAATTTTTGGCCCAGTTTTATCAGTTTTAACTTATAAAGATAAAGAGGAGGCTATTCATATTGCAAATGATACTGCATTTGGATTAGCAGCGGGTGTCTTTACTAAAGATATTGATCAAGCAACAAATACTGTGAATCAACTTCAAGCTGGACAAGTATATGTTAACAGCTGGTTTACAGGGAGTGTTGCCACACCATTTGGTGGATACAAACAATCTGGCTATAGTCGAGAAAAAGGACAAGAAGCTATTAAAGGTTATTTGCAAGTTAAAAATGTAGGTATCCAACTCTAATTTAAATGGATGCACAATTACCTAAGAATGATGCTTTTGAATTAGCAAAAAAGACACTAATGGCCTGTGGAGCATCGGAAGAAAATGCTCAACCATTAGCACATGGAATTATTGCAGCTGAATTAGAAGGTATTAAGAGTCATGGCTTTCACTACTTACCAATTTATTGTCTACATCTTCAATGTCAAAAAGTTAAAGGGTTGGCTAGTCCAAAAATTAATTCTCAATCGGCAGTGGCTTTTGCTGTTGACGCAGATAATGGTTTTGCTCATAGAGCTATAACATTAGGTTTCAAAGAACTTATTCCAGCGGCAAAAGAAAATGGAATAGCTTCTTTAGCAATATCTAATTCTTATAACTGTGGTGTTCTGGGATATCACACTCAAGCATTAGCTAAAGAAAAATTAATTGGTATTGGTTTTACAAATGCACCTGCTTCTATTGCGCCTGTAGGTGGCATCAAGCCAGTGGTAGGAACAAACCCTATTTCAGTAGCTGTTTATAATAAAGGCAGTGTGAAAATCTTAATAGATCAATCAGCAAGTGTCGTTGCAAAAAGTGAGATATCTGTAAGAGCCAAATCAGGTGAGTCAATCCCAACTGGATGGGCATTTGGTCCTAATGGGGAGGATACTACGGATGCTTCTATTGCTTTAACGGGTACAATGGCACCTACCGGTGGTTATAAGGGATTTGGAATTGGTTTATTTGTTGAGATAATGACAGCCTGCTTAACTGGAGCCAACTTAGGAACTGAAGCTAGTTCATTTGCAGATGGCAAAGGAGGGCCTCCTGGGACTGGACAATTTTTTATTGCCATTAATCCAGAAAAATATTCCAAAGGCTTTGAAGAGAAAATTACAAACTTAATCAATAACATTGAATCTCAAGATGGTCCAAGAGTACCTGGCAGTAAACGAATTGCTAATGCAGAAGCAAATGCCGATACACCAATAAATATAAAAGAAGATTTATATAATAAAATTATTTCTTTACAGAGTTAAAGTTAATCATTGTCAGCAAGCCCTGCACCAGCAGCATTTTCCTTAAGTCGATCTGTTTCCTCAACAAATGTCTCAGTTGAAAGTTCATATAATTGATCCCAAATTTTACTCTTAAATGAATCTTCATTCTCTTGAATTTCTATTTTAACAGTTTTTGCATTTTCAATTATTAATCCCATAAGATTAGTGTCTGTTGCAATAAACTTATTCAAATTTAACATAAAACTATGATCATCTATTTGTAATTTAATTTTCTTACCTATTCTATCTGAAAGACGATTAATAAAAGGTATTAATAAAATTGGAAAATTAATTGAGTACAAAGTAATATTTTTAATTTCCTCAACTTTACTTGCAGAGTCTAATAATGCAGATCCAGTATAGAAAGGACAAAATGAATTTGGTTTTATATTATTTTCTTTACTTATTTCTTTTGGTCCAAATGTCTCTTTTCCTTTAACCTGTTCAAGGTATAAACTTAGGTTTTCAATTCCTGAAATACTTAAAAGCTCAAGACTCTTAATATTTTTTCCTACTTCTTCTGCAATACCCCATGGAAATCCTGCAGCTTTAGTTGCTCTTTTTGAAATTGTTTCTATTTCACTTGAAGTTCTCATAGTCGATTATAAATCCAAGTATCATCTGTATTTTTTAATTCATTTATTAAAGGCGCACCTTGATACATATTTATACGTAGCCATTTATCAGAACGTGGATCAAATTTTTGTGCCCCAAAAAATGATAATTTTAATCTCAACATATCAATTGGAACTAATTTTGATCCAATTGTATTATCTTGAATTTCTGAATATGGAAATTTTTCTATGATAAAACAACGCCGAACCGCATGTCGTAAATCATTATTGGACATTAAGAACTCAGCAATAGTTTTTGATGAGCTAAAATCTTTTAGTCTTTTAAAAAGCTCAGAAACATCTCGAGCTATGGCAAGAGGCTGCTCTAATTCAGACCCCTCTTCCTCATATCTATTAGCGACTCTAGGCTCTTCTTTATTTTTTGAGATAAACCAAAAATTTGTAATTTCTTCTGAAGAATTAAAATCTATATCTAATATACTAGAATAATTAATTTGTATTATATCAATCAAATCACTCACTAATCTTTCTCCAGGAATATCAAAATGAAGATCCTCCTCTGAACTCATTTTTTCTACCAAAGGATTTACAATATTATCATACGGTTCCATGAGCATTGAAACAATATATTCAATCCCTTCTTCACTTAGCTCATTTTCAATCCATAAGTATAATTTATTCCATAAAAATTTTTCGTTAAACTCAAAATTAAATAAATATTTTTTTTCAAAATGTTCTAGATCTTTAATTAAAATTTTAATCTTATTGATTTGATATTTACTATCTGTTTTCCAAGTATTTATATTTAATTTTGATTTTTCAAAGCACTCTTTAAACTTATTAAAATCATTAATTTCTACCTTCTCAATAGAACGAATTTGTTTTAAAGCTTCTTCTCTTGAATAAATCCAGTTGTGTAACAATGTAGGATGATTAACTATAAAAGGGGCCATACCTAATCCCGTAGAATTGCCAATTCCTAGATTTCTTGCAATGTCATCTGATAACTTAACAGCTGAAGTTGGATTTCTAGATTTGGCAATATGATTTACTTGATCAAAAGTAAATTGACGAACTAAATAAACAAGCATCATTTCTAATCTAAATGGACCACATATTTCAGAACGTTCCTTAATTCTATAGCGATCAGCTAAACCAAATTTACCAGAACCATAAACTGCTGTAGTTCTGTATAAATAGCCAACGTCTTTTACAATATTTTCATCCGGCTGTTGTCCACTTGCTAACGCGTCAACTGTATGTTCAAAAATTCTTACAGACTTATTTGCTCTAGATAAAGTTAACTCTTTATAGGAAACTCTCCCTACTTCTTGTTTTGGAACATTTTCTTTCAATCGCTTAATATCTTCTTTAGTTGGAATCCCGTCATGAAGTACAAACGCGGCATCCCACTTAGTAGCAATGACTCGATCTGATCGCTCAGTAGAATTTAATTCATTTGCAAAGCAAACTAATGAATATGCTCGACTGTCTTTTTTGACAGAGTAAACAGCTGTACCATAACCGCTCTCATCTAGCTCGAATAAGTCTTTGTTAAATTCCCAATCTTTAAACTCTCTTATAAAGCTTCTTAAGAATGATAATTTTGATTGATAAAATGAACCTAGGCGTGACAAGGTCATAATCTCTTTGGGATTGCGATGATTGATATCTGGCATAATCAATTAATATAATCTTTATAAAAATTAAACCAATTATCACCTAAAATTCCGTGCAACTCTTCATTATTAAAGCCTACTTTCTTTAAGCCTTTTTCAATATTATTAAACCCTCTTGCATCTTGAAACCATTCAGGCTGATTAGGAAAAGCAGCATTAGAGGCTGTTCCTTCCCCATAATCTTTAGTCTTAGTCCAAGTTCCATTTCTCATCCATTCCACAATACTGTCAGGTTGCTTCAAACAAAGATCCGAACCAATACCTAAATTTTTAGTGCCAATAATTTCAGCAGTTTTTGCAACCATTTGACAAAAACTATCTAAGGTACAATTTGTTCCATCTAGTAAATGATGCGGGTATAAAGACAATCCTAGCATTCCACCAGATTCACCTAAGGCTTTTAGAATATCATTAGGTTTATTTCTTTTTGCTTTATGCCAAAATAATGGATTAGCATGTGTAATAGCAATAGGTTTTTCAGAAAGATTAATAGCATCAAAAGTGGATTTATCTGCAGAATGTGACATATCAATAATTAGGCCAACCCTATTCATTTCTCTAATAACTTCCTTTCCCATTCTTGTGACACCACTATCATTTTCCTCATAACATCCAGTTGCTAGTAGTGATTGATTGTTGTAGGTAAGCTGCATAAAAACTGCACCCATTTGATGAACTGACTCTACTAACTTAATATCATCTTCGATAGGAGAGCAATTTTGAAAACCAAAGAAAACAGCTGTTTTATTTTCATTATGTGCTTTTTCTATATCTAAGTATGATCTACCTTGAAAAATTAGCTCGGGATAAATTGCAAAATACTCTTTCCATTCTTCAAAATTTTCCTGAACTTCATCATAATCTTCATGATATGCAATAGTCACATGAATAGCATCAAGACCTGCTTCACGATTAGATTCAAATATTTCCTTAGACCAATTACAGTACTGCAGATTATCAATTCGATAGTTCTTATTCTTTGACATTAGTTAATATTATCTTTTAAATTACAATAAAGTTACTATGTTATTATATATTAGAGGTCAATATTTTGAAGAAATACTCAATTTTTAGTTTAATCAAAAATGCATTTAATGGCCATAAAAATTGGGATGTGGCTTGGAGAGATCCTGAACCCAAAAAAGAATATGATGCCATTATCATTGGTGGAGGTGGTCACGGATTGGCTACGGCATATCATCTTGCAAAAGATTATGGAATAAAGAATATTGCTATCCTTGAAAAAGGTTGGATCGGTGGTGGTAATATTGGAAGAAATACTACCATATTAAGATCAAATTATATGCACGATGCTAATAATCTTTTTTATGATCATGGTATGCAGATGTGGAAAGATTTAAGTCAGGAACTGAACTATAATGTGATGTATTCTCCAAGGGGGATTCTAAATCTTGCGCACTCAGACGCACAAATAAATTCTTTCTCTAGAAGAGGTAATTCAATGCGGTTGAATGGTATCGACGCTTCTCTCCTTGGTCGTGAAGAAGTAAGAAAAATGATTCCTTTTGCAGATTTTTCAGACAATGCTCGCTTTCCAATATTCGGTGGTTTGTTGCAGCCAATTGGTGGAACAGCCCGACATGATGCAGTTGCATGGGGATATGCAAGAGCGGCTGATGATTTAGGAGTTGATATAATTCAGCACTGTGAAGTAAATAGTTTTGATATTGAAAATGGAAAAGTATCAGGAGTACAAACTTCACGTGGAAATATTAAGACAAAAAAAGTTGGTTTATGTGTTGCTGGAAGTACTTCGATACTTGCTGAAAAGTTAAATATGACTTTACCAATTGAAGCCCATGTATTGCAAGCTTGTGTGTCTGAACCAGTAAAACCAATGCTTGATGGTGTAGTAACTTTTGGTGCAGGACATTTCTACTGCAGTCAATCTGATAAAGGTGAAATGGTTATGGGTGGTGATTTAGATGGTTATAATAGTTACGCTCAAAGAGGTAATCTCCCAACTATTCAACATGTGCTAACCGAAGGTGTCGCTCTGTTTCCAAATTTAAGTAGACTTAAAATATTACGAACTTGGGGAGGTATTATGGATATGTCAATGGATGGCTCACCAATAATTGATAAGACTCATATCGATGGGGTGTATTTGAATTGTGGTTGGTGTTATGGTGGTTTTAAGGCAACACCAGTTTCTGGACTAACATTTGCACATACTATTGCTACCAATGAACCCCATGAATTAAGTATACCTTTTAAACTTGATAGGTTTCATACAGGACATCTTCTTGATGAAAAGGGTCTTGGTACAAAAACTTGGATTAGCTGATATGCTTGAAATTAAATGTCCGTATTGTGGTGAGCGTTCACAAAATGAATTTTCTTATGGTGGTGATGCAACTATTAAACGTCCAGAATTAAATAGTGAAATAAGTGATTTGGAGTGGGATAGTTTTGTTTATTACAGAAACAACCCTCGTGGAAAACATTTAGAATTATGGCACCATACTTCAGGATGTCGTCGATGGTTTAAAGTTCATCGAAATACAGCAACTCATGAAATAATTAAAACTCTAGAAATACAGGAAGAACTACACGATTAATGATGCAAAAGTATAGAATTAAAGATGGAGGTAAAATCCAAAGAAATAAAAAAATTTCTTTTATTTTTAATGGTAAAACGTATTTTGGATACAAGGGTGATACAATAGCTTCTGCACTTCTTGCGAATGGAGTTCATCTTATTGGAAGAAGCTTTAAATATCATCGGCCTAGAGGAATTATTGCTGCAGGTGTTGAAGATGCTAATGGTAAAGTTCAGCTCTATAAAAATGATATAACTGAACCAAATGTAAATGTTACTGAAGTTGAGCTAGTTAAAGGCTTAAGAATAGAAAGTCAAAATTGCTGGCCATCAGTATCTTTTGATGTATGGGCAATAAATAATTTTTTAAATAGGTTTTTCCCAGCAGGCTTTTATTACAAAACTTTTATGTGGCCAAAAAGTTTTTGGTATAAAGTTTATGAGCCAATTATTAGAAAAGCTGCTGGTATGGGAACAGCTTCTTTGAAACCTGACCCTGATAGGTATGAGCATCAATACGAACACTGTGATATTCTAGTTGTTGGATCTGGACCATCTGGAATTTCAAGTGCTTTGGCGGCAGCAAAAAATGGTGCACGCGTTATAATGGCAGAGGATAAGCCCAGATTTGGTGGCTCACTTTTGATTGATAATGTGACTATAGGCAACAAAAATGGTGATGAGTGGGTCGAAGAAGCGATTGCTGAATTAAAATCTCTGCCTAATGTAATACTAAAAAAACGATCTCAGGTATTTGGATACTATGATCACAATATGTTAGTTATGTTTGAACGCTGCAAGGACCACTTAGATAATCCAGTGGCTTTTTCCCCAAGACAAAGGCTTTGGTATATTAGAGCTAAGCAGGTCATCATATCAACTGGTTCAATTGAACGTCCTTTAGTTTTTGCAAATAATGATAGGCCAGGAATCATGCTTGCATCATCAGCCAAAGAATATCTAAAAATTTATGGAGTACTTGCTGGAAAGAAACCAATTATATTTACAAATAATGATACAGCTTATGAAACAGCAATCGAATATAAGAATCAAGGTATTGCTCCAATCATTATTGATACAAGAAATGACTCTGATGCTGGTATAGTAAATGAAGCTAAAAAATTAGGAATTCAAATTAAGTTTTCTCATGGAATTGCAAATACCTCAGGATATAAAAAAGTAAAATCTGTAACTGTTGGTGAATTAAATAATAATAAAGATGGATATAAAAATTTAGAAGAAATAGCGTGTGATAGTGTATTTGTTTCAGGCAACTGGACACCTACTGTACATTTAGCCTCACAATCTGGAAACAAATTAAAATATGATGCAAATTCAGACACCTTTTTACCAGACAAATCACGACAAAAGGAAACTGTGATTGGTTCAGCTAATGGAAGTATGACTTTACAAAAAAGTTTAAAAGAAGGTTTTGAAAAGGGCTTTAATCTATCAAATGAAATAACAAAGAATGGTATAGCAACATTAATTCCAATTTCTGATGAAAAACAATATGGCCAGCATGATAAGTTCTGGTGTATGCCCTTACCAAATAAAAAACATTATAAAAGATTTGTTGATTTTCAAAATGATGTAGCAGTATCAGACATTCAGCTTGCTGTTCAAGAAGGCTTTAGATCGATTGAGCATGTAAAAAGATATACCACTTTGGGCATGGCGACAGACCAGGGCAAAACAAGTAATCTAAATGGACTGCAGCTTGTTTCTGAACTTGAAAAGAAAATTGTTCCAGAGGTTGGCCATACTACTTTTCGACCACCTTACACATCAGTGACCATAGGTACAATAATTGGTCGTGAGGTAGGAAAAAACTACAAAGCAACTCGAAAATCTCCTATGCACCAATGGCACGAACAACACGGCGCCGTTTTTGTCGATGCTGGCCTTTGGTTGAGACCCCGATATTATAAAGAAAATAAAGAGACACTTCATCAAGCTTCAAAAAGAGAAGCTCTAAATGTAAGAAAAAATGTAGGTGTATGCGATGTTACATCGTTGGGTAAGATAGATATTAAGGGAAAAGACTCTGCAGAATTTCTTAACAGAATTTATACCAATGCTTTTTTAAAATTGCCAATTGGTAAAGCTCGCTATGGTGTAATGCTTCGAGAAGATGGTGTAGTTTTTGACGATGGAACAACTACTAGAATTTCTGAAAATAATTTTCATATGACTACGACAACTGCGCAAGCTGCTAATGTTCTTATGCATTTAGAATATTATCTACAAGTCGTATGGCCTGAATTAGATGTAAGTGTAGTTTCTACAACTGAACAATGGGCAAGCGCAGCAGTTGCTGGACCTAAATCCAGAATGCTTTTAAGTAGAATTTTTCCAAGTGAAGATCTATCAAATGAAGCATTGCCATTCATGGGTTATAAAGAAGTTAAATTTAAAGATACTACTGCAAGAATATTTAGAATTTCATTTTCAGGTGAGCTTGCTTATGAGATAAATATAATGTCTGATTTTGGCAACCTAATGTGGGATGAAATTATTGATCTTGGAAAAGAATTTAATATACAGCCGTATGGTACTGAAGCTCTATCTATACTTCGAATTGAAATGGGACATGTAGCGGGTTCAGAAATTGATGGTCGAACCATTGCTTATGACTTATCACTTGAAAATATGCTTAGTCAAAAAAAGGATTTTGTTGGAAAAAGATCACTAAGTAGAAAAGCATTCAATGAACCAGACAGAGAAAGGATTGTTGGTATAGTTCCAATTGATAAAAAAACATCTATTCCTGAAGGGTCATATCTCATTAAGAATGAGAATTCTTTATTGCCAGTTCCTAAATTAGGATATATTTCAGCTTCTTGTTGGAGTGTAGAATTTGATAATCCTTTTTCATTAGCTATCATAAAAGATGGGAAAAATAAAATAGGTGAAAAAATATTTGCAGTATCCCCACTTAAAAATGTTTCTATTCCTGTTGAGGTTGTTTCTCAACACTATGTAGATCCAGAAGGTCAAAGGGTAAGGTCATGAGTAGAGTTTCACCACTAGCTAATACAGCTGTATTGGGATATTTTGGTAATTTTGAAGGTAAAAGTATTAATAAAATTATAAAAATTTCAGAAATTACAAATGCTAAAATATATCAAATTGTTCAGTATAAAACTAGTAAGCTAGATATATCCTCGTTGAAAATTGACAGTCAAATACTATCAGCTAGTCCTGGTACAGTTTCAGCCAACTTAAAAACAAGAATACAATGGAATGGTCCAAAGGTATGGACTATTGTTTCGAGTAATATAAGTATTCTTGATCAAATTAATACTAGCTGTTCTGATGAAGATTTTGCAATAACTGATTTATCTCACTCACGTATCATTCTTCAAATAGCAGGTGAAAATGCAATTAATATTATTAAGAAAGGATGTCCATTAGACTTAAATGAATTTAAAATAAATAATTGTGCTAACTCAGTCTATCATGGAATAGCATTTTCAATTGATATGCTAAACGATAATCCAAATACATATAACTTTATGGCTTATAGGAGTTTTGCTGATTCTTTCTATCATGCTATTACAGATGCTTCTCTCGAATATGGATATAAACAAGAGTAAATTTATATGGAATGGATAAATTCAATTAGGAGTCCTAATTTAACAATTTTTTTTCAATATGTTACTTGGTTAGGGTATAAAGATTTTTTGTTTCTATTTGTCCCTTTTTGTTTTTGGTTTTTTGATAGGAAAGTATTTGGAACATTTACATTATTTGTTTTTATTAGTGCACTCATAAACACTTATTTAAAAGATTTTTTTCAAGATCCCAGACCTGACGTTATCCTTAATATTGACCCTTGGGCAAGCCCTGTTGATCTTTCTTATGGTTTTCCTAGTGGTCATGCTCAATTGGCAGTCGTTATCTGGGGATTTTTATTTTTAAATACAAAAAATATTTTTTTGAAAGTTTTATTAATATTTTTAATTCTTACAATTTCATTTAGTAGAATCTATTTGGGGGTTCATGATACCTCGGATGTAATCGGTGGAATTATATTTGGACTAATATCAATATTTTTATTGAATGTCCTATTGGGAGATAAAGGTTTATGGATTAGAAACCTATCAAATTTAAAACATTTTCTTATTTATCTAAGTTGTATTTTATTACTCTACTTAACTTGGCCAGACGGAGAGGATAAAATAGTTTCTGTAGCACTAGGAAGTTTAGTTATGGGATTTTTTATAGGCCAAATTATAGATATTAAATATTTTAATTTTGAAAGCCCTCAAAATTTAGCATTTAAAATTTTATCTACAATTTTAGCCTTAGCTGGCTTTATTCAATTAAATAGAAGTGTTGATCAAATTCTAGAAATAATAAATTTTAACCATAGTGTTGAAGCAGCAGTCTCTTATTTAGTGATTGGCCTTTATATTTCATTGATAGCGCCTTTGATCTTAAGCTTTTTACAGTTACAAACAAAAAAAGTTAATAGGATTAGTTAACTAATTCAAAAAGCTGAAGCTATAGCATCATCAATTTTTCTTGCAAGCTTATCTCTATAAGAACAGTTAAAACTGCACATTTTATCTAAAATTGCTAAATTTTCTTTTGCTTTTTCGATTCTGTTTGTTTGAATATAAAGTTCGCCTTGGTACTCTAAGATGCCCTTATGCTCAGAATTTATTTCTAAGCCTAAACTATAATATATTTCTGCATCTTCAAAGTTTCCCAATTTTCTTGATGCAAAACCAATAGAATTCCATCCATCAGCACTTTGTGGATTCTCATAAACAAAGGTTTCGAGTTCTATTAATGCTTCTTCATACATTTCATTATTTATCATTACAAAGATAGGCTTTAGTTCAGCAGAATATTTACCATAGTTAACTCCATCACCTCCTGAGCCACCACTTGAGCCACCACTCCCACCTGCCGCAACAGCAATGCTAACTGTAAATAATATTACAAATAAAATTCTTATAAAAAACATATAAACCACTCCATATAATAATTTTTTCAATTTAATATTAGTTTTGAAAAAAATCTTAGATGTTCATTTAACTTATTTTATCGATGTTTCAAGTCACCAAAATAGAACAGAATAATATAAGAGTAAGTATCTGATTTAATTATTTATTCACTTTTGCAACAATGTGAAGTCCAAAAGCTACTGCTGGCCCAATACCAAAAGCAAAAAGCAATGTGCCTATTCCTACGGTACCTCCAAGAACCCAACCTACACCTACTACTGATACTTCTATACAAACTCTTACCCAAGCAATTGGGTATTGCGTAACACGCTGCAATCCAGTCATTAATCCGTCTCTTGGGCCAGGACCAAGATTTGCTGTTAGATATATGCCGCTTCCAAACCCAACCAATACTACTCCAACTGAACCAACTATCAGATTTATGAAATTACTATCAGTTGAAAAATCAAATAGATACATTGAAAGTTCAATAGTGCCTGCGATAACTAAAATATTTAATATCGTTCCCACTCCTGGCTGTTGTTTTAATGGGAACCAAAATAATAAAACACCCACACTACTGGCAAACATAGCAAAACCAATAGACCAGTTAAAGTTGATTGCTAATCCTTCCGCTAAAACTACCCACGGGCTAAGTCCAATTGCTGAATGAATTAAAAGCGACTCACCAAATCCAAAAATAGTTAGCCCTAATACTAGGAAAAATAATGTTTTTATTTTTGGCTTAAAATTTAAAGGCCGATCTGAGCTCCATGAAACTGTAGGTACATTTTTTATTCTTAAAAAGTCAGGTAGAATGCTCATTCAATATTATTTGATATTATTAGGTATAACTTCATACCCTTTGCGTCTTGGCGTGTCATCTGCTAATTCAGCTGGATAACCAAAAGCTCTTAAATCTTCACCACAAGCATCTTCCAGTCTTTTTACTATCATTGAAGACCATGCACGGTCTCCATATTTTTCTCTACCTTCTTTAAATATTTTTGTTATCAGTGGGGAAACCTCTGTTGGTACTTGCATATCTTGAGCAAGTTTTTCAAACAAGCCAACATCCTTACAAACTAAATCCATAGTAAAATTAATATTATAACTGCCATTCATTATTACCTGACTTTCAGTTTCATGAACGAAGCTATTTCCAGAACTTATTTTAATACCTTCATAAACTGTAGGTAAATCTAGACCTGCTTTTTTACAAACCATTAAAGCTTCACCAACTGCCACTAAATGGGTAGAAGCTAAATAATTAGTTGCAACTTTTAAAACTGATGCACTTCCAATTGGACCAATATGTAAAATTTGATACCCAATAGCAGACAAGGCAGGCATTGCTAAATCAAATGCCTCTCTAGTGCCACCAACTAAAATTGCAATATTTCCAGTTGTAGCTCTATGACATCCGCCAGACACTGGAGCTTCAATGGCAAATGCATTTTTATCAATAACTAAACTTGCAAGTCTTTGCATTTCCTTGTCGTCAGTTGTGCTCATTTCAATCCAGAGTTTTCCTGGACCCATACCTTCAATTAAGCCTTTTGACCCTTCCAATACGTTGGATACAACTGATGGGCTTGGAAGGCAGGTAATTGATATTTCAGACTCTTGAGCTAATTCTTTTGGAGTTTCAATCCACTTTGCTCCTTTTTCAATTAATAACTTACCTGTATTTTTATCAAGATCATTAATTAATAAATCGAAACCACTTTCTATAATACTATTTGCTAATTTAAAGCCTACGTTTCCTAAGCCAATAAAACCTATTTTCATATTTTTTCCTTTCCAGATTTATAAAGTTTAAACTGCTGATCTATGTCTAGTTCCAATTGTGTGATAGGCAATCGAAAAGATAATCGCTACTCCACCAAATAATGTGACTGTAGATGGAACTTCATTTATACCAAATATTGGAATCCAACACCACAGCACGCCTCCTACTACTTCTAAAAGAGAAAGAAGCATAAATTCTGCTGCTGGTAAATATCTTGCACCGATGCTGAGACAAATTAAACCTGTTGCAACAAATGTTCCATGAAGCATGCTGAGCAAAATATTTCTAAGAGGCATTGAATAATCATCACCTGAAAGGATGATCATAATAACAGAAAACAACGCACAAGTTATTCCAGCAATTATTATCGTTGTAAATTTAGGCGTATCTGGACGCCATCTCAAACTTACTGCAAAAATAGAAAATCCAATAGAACATAATAATCCGAATAGCCAACCAAGCAAGGTTCCTGCATACCAGTCATTGTATGCCATTAAAAACATTCCAAATAATGAAATGAAACATGCCACAACAGTTGCGGATTTAACGTACTCTCTCAAAAAAATATAGGCAAACAATCCTGCAAAAAGTGGTTGGGTTCCAATCATAAACAAGGTTGTTGCAGCAGATGTAAAAGTCATTCCAAAAATAAAAAAGATGAATGCAAAGGCTAGTCCTACGCCACCTATAATTCCTGATATCCCTACTCTTCTAAAATTATGATGAAACTGCATTCCTTCTTTATATAGTAAAAAAAATATTAAAATTGTCGCTACAGTAATTCCTCTGCAGAATAAATAATGCCACTGGTAAATTTGAGCATCTACCATATATCTAATAGTAGGAGCACCAAAACTCCATATCAAACCTGCTGAAAGAGCTAAAAAGAATCCAAGATAATATTTTTTTGCAAAATCTATCTCTGCGTTTGTTTGTTCTTTCATAAGAAAAAAATCATATATAATTATAAGCAGGATTACACTATAAATGAGTGCTATGGAGATATCTTCTAATTATGGAGTATATGAGAAGCGCTTTGAAAATGTATATAACAAATTCAATGCAAACTTAGCTTCTTCAATTGATATAGGGGCATCATTTGCAGTTTACTCTAATGGTAAACTGTTAATAGATTTGGCTGGTGGTTTTAAAAATAAAGATAAAACTGATTTATGGGCTCCGACAACAACTGTCTGTGTACATTCAACTGGCAAGGGTATTATAGCCATGTGTCTTGCTATTTTAATTGAAAAAGACAAGCTAAATTTGGATAGCAAGGTATCAGAATATTGGCCAGAATTTGGTGCAAGCAATAAAACAGATATTAAAGTTCGAACTTTATTATCACATCAAGCAGGGTTATATGCGTGGAAAGAAAAAATGACTGAGTCAGATTTTCTAAACTGGAATTATTGCACTGAATTATTAGCTGCCCAAGAAACGTTACATATACCTGGTACTAAAATTTGCTATCATGCAAAATCTATTGGTTTCTTAGTCGGTGAGCTTATCAAGAGAATTTCAGGAAAGTCAGTTGGTAGTTTTTTAAAAGAAGAATTGGTTGATCCACTAAATGTATCATGTACAATCGGGACACCTATTAGTCATCATAGTGAAGTAGCAGAACTTATAAGTTCTGCTAATTTGAATGCCGCATTTAATGATCGAGATAAAATAGATAATTATACGATGAGTGCTTTTCTAAACCCAGGCAATAGAACTAGAACTTCAAATACAGAAGAGTTTAAAGTAGCAGAAATTCCTGCATTAAACTGTCATAGTAACTCAATATCGCTAGCTAAACTATACGATTATTTTTATAATAGTAGCTTAGTAAGCAATTCGACATTGGAAAGTGTGACTTCAATTGAAATAAAGGGCGATGACCAAGTAATGAAGAGGCCCATGCAATGGAGCCCAGTTGGATTTAGTATTGGTGGTGGCAAATTGTTTGGAACTAGTGGTAGATCGTTTGGTCACACTGGTTGGGGTGGCTCAATGGCATTCACAGATCCAGAAAATAATCTGAGTATTGCTTATACAATGAATCTTCTTACTGGATCAATGCTTGGTGATAATCGGGCTCTAGAACTTGTTGCAGAAACATATAAATCGTTATGAAGATGAATTTTAAATCAAAATTTTTCTATGCTGGTGGAGATTTTGGTATAAATATCATGTGGCAGCTGACTGTTTTTTATCTACTATTTTTTTACACAGATATATTTGGCATAAGTCCAGGTAAGGCTGGATTAGTTTTTTTTATTGCAAAGATTTGGGATGGTTTTACTGATCCATTAATGGGATATATTGCGGATAGAACAAGAACACGATGGGGTAAATTTAGGCCTTATCTACTTTTTGCATCAGTTCCAACATTAATAGCAATCATTCTTTGTTTTTATTCACCTGATTTGAGTCCAAATGGTAAATTTATATGGGCATTATCTACCTATATCACGTTTACAACTTTATATACTGTATTAAGTGTTCCTTATGGTTCTTTAATTCCAGCAATGACTCAAGACGCTGATGAGCGAACATCACTATCGTCTTATAGATATATTGCAGCAAGTTGTGGTGCTATAGTTGTAGCAAGTCTAACTCTACCATTGGTCAGTATGTTTGGAGATCAAAAAAATGGTTTTGTATTTGCAGTTTCATGTTTTGCAATTGTTGCTCTGATCTTTTTGATTTTATGTTTTTACAATACTCAAGAGTCTTTTGCTAAGTATGACAACAGTAAGTATGACTTAAAAAAAATCTTTAAAATGTTAATTGAAAACAAGCCATTTCAACTCATTTTAATTGCAATCTCAACAACTTGGGTTGCTAATAATATGAAAACAGCAACTATTGTCTATTTTATTAAATATAATTTAAATTTAGAGCAGTTTTTTGGTCCAATCGTTTTAGGAGCTATATTACAAATCATTTTAGGGGCGTGGATTGCTAATATTGTCAAAAATAAATTAGAAAAAAAAGATATTTTTATTATTGGTACACTACTTTATGTTATTTCAGATTTAATAATATTCTATTTAATAGGCTATAATAATTTTTGGATACTGGCTTTCTTTGCTAGCTTTGGATTTATTGGATTTGGAATGGCTGGTGTGATGATTTGGTCAATGCTGTCAGATACTGTTGAGTACGGAGAATGGAAATCTGATATAAGGGCCGAAGGTATCTTGAACTCTTTTTTTAATTTTTTCTTTAAATTTGGAGTTGGTTTAAGCGGATGGTTAGCTGGTAAAATTTTAGAAAACAACAATTATATTCCTCAAGAGATAAACCAAGACAAAAGTGTTCTATTAGGATTATTTCAAATGGGTTATTTATATCCAGCTATATCAGGGACAATAGCTATAATTTTCCTGGCTAACTTTAAATATAGTAAAGAGTTTTACACTAATATAGTTAGAGAAATTAACCTGAAGCAATAAGATTAATTTAATGAAAATACAAATTAATACAGAGGCTAATGGTCGGATCAATCTTCTTGGTGAGCATCTAGATTATAATGGTGGTTCTGTATTACCATTACAAATTAATAGAAGTATTAAAGTGCTTTTAGAGGATAATAATAATACTAACGAAATCATAATAAATTCGAGACAGTATAAAGAACAAATTATTATAACTTCAGATTTTCGGAAACAAGATGGTTGGCCTGATTTTATAATTGGTTCATGTAGTATAATTGCAACTAAATATAATATAAAAATATCTAAAATAATTTTTAATATTGATAGCAATCTTCCAATTGGAATTGGCTTGTCATCATCCGCGGCAATTACTGTAAGTACATTAAGAGCATTAATCAAAAAATATAAAATTAACGTAACAGATTCAGAATTAGTAGAGCTAGCTCTTCAAGTAGAAAGAGATTTTGTCAAAGTAGGTGGTGGATTAATGGATCAGTTTGCGTCTATATATGGAAAATTAAACAGCATTTTATTTTTAAATACATTAAATAAAAAATATGAATTAATACCCCTATTACCTGACTATGAGTTTGTAATTATTGATAGTGGAGAATCAAGAATTTTAAGTAATAGTAATTTTAATCAAAAAAAAAATTTATGTGAAGTAGTTGCAAAAAAACTAAACGTTAATTATCTCTGTGAAATTAAAGAATTAAATAAAGAGATAAAAAAACAATTAACTAATGATGAGCTTAAAATAGCTAAACATGTAATTTTAGAAAATTTGAGAGTTGAAAAAGGAAAATTATATTTACTTCACACTGATTATGATTCATTTGGAAGATTAATGACTGAAAGCCATCTATCTTTAAAAAATAATTATGAAGTATCAACTATGAACTTAGATAAATTAGTTGAGCTTGCCAATACTTTTGGAGCATTAGGTTCAAAATTAACCGGTGCTGGATTTGGTGGTGCAATTGTTACGCTGATAAAAAAAGATTTGGTACATGATTTAAAAAAGTATATTATTAAGCATTATTCAAACGCTAAATTTCTATAAATTATGAAATTAAATTTACCAAAAGAATTTATATGGGGAACTGCAACAGCTGCACATCAAGTTGAAGGCAATAATACCAACTCTGATTTTTGGTTACTTGAAAACACAAAAAATACTGCCTTTGCAGAACCATCCGGTATTACTTGTGATCAATGGAATAGATACGAAGAAGATATTGATTTAATAGCCAATCATTCAATTCAATCTTATAGGTTGTCAATTGAATGGGCACGGATAGAAACATCAGAAGGTGAATATTCTCAAGAGGCAATCGATCACTACAAGAAGGTTTTGGATTATTGTCATGAAAAAAATTTAAAAACATGTGTTACGTATCAACACTTCACATCACCTCTTTGGTTTACGGCCAAAGGTGGATGGGAAAAGTCAGATAATGTTGATAATTACTTAAAGTATGCTGAAAAAGTATCAAGAGAGCTTGGAGATTATATAGATACAGTATGCACAATAAATGAAGCTAATCTAACAGCTCACTTCGCTCATAGCTTTCCAAATTATCCAACTAATGGGATGAAAACTATTATGCCATTTGTAAATGAGGCAGCAAAATCGTGTGGCTCAAGCTTAGATAATTTTGGACCCTTTCTTTTTGGTCATCCATTTAAAATTCGAGATTGTATGATGGAGGCACATGTAAAATCTGTTCCAATTATTAAAGCAAATTTAAATAAAAATCAGCCCGTTGGAGTGACCTTGTCAATCATGGATTACCAGTTTGTTGATGGTGGTAAAGAGGTGCGAGACAAAGCCTATTCAGAAGCTGTTGATGTATGCTTAGACATGATAAAAAATGACGACTTTGTAGGAATACAAACATATACAAGACATACATATGGTCCTGATGGCATTATTATGCCAAATACAAATAACTCTGAAATGCTTGTTATGGGATACGAGTACTATCCTGAGTCACTCGAAAATGTTTTAAGGTATGTTGCACCAAAAATTAATTGTCCAATGATTGTTACTGAAAACGGTATAGGGACAGACGATGACAATCAAAGAATTAGCTTCATTAAAACTGCTCTTGAGGGAGTTCAAAGATGTCTTGATGATGGTTTGGATATTAGAGGATATTATTATTGGTCTTTTCTAGACAATTTTGAATGGTTATTTGGATATAAGCCAAGATTTGGCCTAGTAGAAGTTGATCGTACAACGCAAAGGCGAATAGAAAAAGATAGTTTAAAATTTTATCAAGAAATTATTAATAATTCTAAGTAGCTTAAATTTGTTCAAAGTCTGAGGTTTTTAAATAGCATCCAGATATTAACCAACTAAGATCTGACTGTTGTTGCATTAAATAAATAGCTGTTACAAAATTGCCATCAGGATCTACTAAAAAAACACTTAAAGTTGGGGCTCCTCTTATTATTTTTACGTCCCCAAAGTCAATTTTTTTCGGCCTGTACACTGCTTGATATTGAGTGGTGACCATATTTTTAAAGACTTCTACAGAAGAAAAAATTTGTTTGATTAATGGAGCGGCATAGAAATAAGCTTCTTCAAAATCGTCTTCAGCAAAAGCTTGCAATTGTTTTTCAACCACTGACTTAATTTTAGATTTATCTAAATCTGATAGTGTTTCAGCACTAACTAAACTCACAGTACTAAAAGATAAAAAAACTAATAAATAAATAAAAGTCTTAATTTTTAACACTTATATAATTTCAAATAAGCCTGCGGCACCCATTCCACCACCGACACACATAGTTACAACACCATATTTAGCACCACGTCTTTTACCTTCAATTAAAAGATGGCCTGTCATTCTTGAGCCAGTCATTCCATAAGGGTGACCAATGGAAATGGATCCACCATTAACATTTAGTTTTTCATTATCAATACCTAGTTGATCACGAGAATAAATAACTTGAGATGCGAAAGCCTCATTTAGTTCCCACAAATCAATATCATCTACAGTAAGATTGTGCTGCTTCAATAATTTTGGAACTGCTATTACAGGACCAATCCCCATTTCATCAGGCTCACAACCACCAATAGCTAACCCTCGAAAAATACCCATAGGCTCAATATTTCTTTTTTCTGCTTCTTTAAGATCCATTAATACGCATGATGAAGCACCATCAGATAATTGACTTGCATTACCTGCAGTAATAAATTTATCTGGTCCATTAATTGGATTAAGAGCTGCTAAATTTTCTAGAGTCGTCGTAGGACGATTACATTCATCTTTATCAACTGTAACCTCTTGTTCAGTTACTTCTTTAGTTTCTTTGTTCATAACATTCATTTTAGTCTGCAATGCAACAATTTCATCAGAGAACTTACCAGCTTCTTGGGCTGCCGCGGTTCTTTGCTGACTTTGTAAAGAATATTCATCTTGTGCTTCTCTCGATACATTGTATCTCTCTGCAACTATATCTGCTGTATTAATCATTGGCATCCATAGTGCTGGACAAACTTTTTGTAACTCAGGTTCTACAAGATGCTTCATATTCATATTTGTTTGTGTCATTGAAATTGACTCAACGCCACCACCTATTGTTACCTTGACACCATCAACAATTATTCTCTGCGCAGCGACTGCAATAGACTGTAGTCCAGAAGAACAAAATCTATTAATAGTAGTTCCAGGAACAGTAACTGGACATCCACCAGCTATTGCAACATTTCTTCCAATATTATGACCAGTAGCAGCTTCAGGTTGTCCACATCCAAAAATAATATCTTCTACCTCACCAGCTTCAATTCCTGCTTTCGCAATTGCATGTTTTACTGTATGACCACCCATTGTAATTCCATGGGTTTTGTTAAATCCACCTCGTATAGCTTTTGCTAAACCAGTTCTTGCTGTAGAAATAATTGCTGCTTCTCTCATTATTACGATTCCTTTTTTTTGAATAGAAAGAAATAAACATACAGTCTTTATAGATAAATAAAAGGGTATTTTTTATCATAAATTCAATATGTTAACTATTTGACACAGATATTAATCGTTGCCAATTTTACTAGATATATATGTTGACCACCATGGTACTAAATTATAGAACAACATTCCAAACACACGCTGAAAGAATAATTTATGGTCATGCTAAAAACACAAGATACTCCAACATGGGTTCCTGATGGCTACAAAAAATTAGGATGGCACGCAGGTTTTGATGTCCTCATTGGACCAATGTATTATAAAAAAGACTCTGATAATAAATTTAAGTTTATAGCTAAGATATTAGACAAGCACTTGAACGCTCAAGGTATAGCCCATGGTGGTTTTTCAATGGCTCTAGCTGATATTTTTTTTGGCTCAGTAGCTTTTTCAGCATGTGGGAAAAAATCTACTAGTACAATATCTTTAAACTCAAATTTTGTTTCACCCGGGCTATTAGATGAAATAGTTGAGTGTGAGGCTACTATTACTAAAATGACAAGATCCTTAATTTTTGTTGAAGGCTCAATAAAATCTGGTGAGAAAACTATACTATCAGCTTCTGGAATTTGGAAAATACTTGGTCAATAAGTCAGTCTATCTAATTTACATTAAATAAACTTATAATATCTTCATAGTTGCTCTAATAACTTTAAATCTAGCAAATTTACTGAGTTATGATGCTTTTCCACAAAACTAATCATATCTAACGTAGAAATATTTATTGTTGCAGTATTCACTAACGGATGGAAATTAACTTTTTCAGAATCTAAAAATTTTTTATCTAAATAAAAAATAACTTTTTTATTTTTATCATTTATTAATGAAAATGGGCTTACCGAGCCTGGTTCAATTCCTAAAATTGAATATAAATATTCAGACTTTGCAAATGATAGCTTTTTTGAACCTATGTGCTTCATAGTTTTTTTTAAATCTATAGATGTATTCTCCTCAATACTAAGTAAATAAAATTGTCCCTTAGCATCTTTTAAAAATAAATTTTTTGAATGAGCTCCTGAAATTGTTCCTCTATGAGCTTTAGAATCTTCAACAGTATGTAAAGCTTCATGTTCTTTAATAAAATAATCACAACCAGATATATCTAAAAGATTGATTAGGTCTTTTTTGTATAACATTACAAATATGATTCTAGATTTACTTTATATTCAGAATTAGGAAGTTTTCGTATTAAACTTTGGAAATTTTTTTTATTGATCCATTTGTTTTGAAAGGCAATTAATTCTACAGATCCAATTAGTTCCTTATTTTTTTTCTGATACTTAGCTACATAATTTGCTGCTTCTAACATTTCATTGGAGTCGCCAGTATCAAACCACTTAATATCACTGCTTAATTCAAAAACTTCTAACTCATTTTTACTAAGATAAAATTTATGAACATCAACTATTTCAAGCTCACCTCTTTTTGAAGGGACAAGTTTTTTGGCACAATCTATCGATTTTTCATCATAAAAATATAAACCAGGAATTGTACATTTACTTTTGGGTTTTTTTGGCTTTTCTATAATTGATAAAATTTCTTTTTTATTATTAAAGTGTATCACTGCTGATTTAGATGGGTATTTAGTTTTTACAGCAAGAACTGCAGCACATTTATTTGTTGATTGAACTTTTTTTAATGTATTATTAAAGCTTTTACCAATAAATAAATTGTCTGCAAGTGCTAAGATAAAACTTTTTTTACTAATAAAATTTTTACCAATACTTATTGCGTCAGGAATACCAATTGGTTTTTTTTGATAGGTAAATGAAAACTTCATTCCTAAGCTTTTTCCATTACCAAGTAGTTTTTTAAAAATCTTCACATCTGTTTTTGTAGAAATAAATAGTACTTCTTTAACACCAGCCAGCATAAGATTTGCCAAAGCATAATAAATCATTGGCTTATCATAGACTGGAAGCATTGGCTTACTTACAACTGTAGTTGATGGGCTCAAGCGGGTACCTTTGCCTGCTGCTAAAATAATTCCTTTTTTGAATCGCATAAACTAGTATTAAAAAATTATTATTTTTTTTTCAGATAAATTCGATCTTTTAAATCTTTATAGACCGGTTTCTTTTTTTGCATTTTTGCCATCGCTGAAGCAGTAACATCCTCAGGGTGTAACATGCCTGCATTCCATAATGATACAAAATTTAAACCATCCTGAATTGAATGATCTCGGGAATAATTAATTGCTTCTTTAGTTCCCCACATTGCTAGTGGTGACTTAGAAACTAAGTTTTCTGCAATTTCAAATGCCTTTTTAATAGCTGCTTCATGGTCAGCTTCTACGTAATTAATTAAACCAACCTCGTATGCTCTATCTGCCAAGACTTTATCTCCTGTCATGGTCCATTCTCTTGCAATACCGGCTGGAATTATAGTTGGTAATCTCTGAAGAGTTCCAATATCAGCGACAATACCAATATTAATTTCTTCAACAATGAAAAAAGCATCGGCACTTGCAACTCTTATGTCGGCAGCACAAATTAAATCTATTCCACCACCTACACATCCACCTTGAATTGCAGTTATTACTGGAAAACGAGCATCTTCGATACAACTTGCCCATTTTTGCATTTCTAAAACTTGCTCTCTAAAATGACCTCTTACTCTTCCAGTTTCATCATTCGGCCCAGTGCCCAGCCCTATTTCTGTCATCATAGCAAGATCTAACCCAGCACAAAATGTTGGACCTATAGCTGAAATTACAAGAGCTCTGATATCACCTCTGTCGTTAAGTTTATTAACTTCTTCAGGAAAGGCTGTCCAGAATTCTAGCGTTACTGCATTTCTTTTTTCAGGATTATTGAAAATAATATGTGCTATGCTATTCTCAATAGTTACTTCAAATGGTTTTGACATAATTATATTTTTATTAAAAAATGCTTACAAATTCAATCATTTAAACATAAAGTAAATCTTAAATTATAGATATAAAAAAATGGCCATTAACTACGAAGAAATTATGTCACTCGAAGAAAAAAATCTCGAGTTATCGTATTCTCAAAGAGATTCTATTATTTATAGTCTTGGTATTGGGCTTGGCAAAGATCCAATGGATACTAATGAGTTAAAATATGTATATGAAAATGGATTGATAGCCTTTCCTAGTATGGCAACTAATTTTCAATACAAATCTCCTTTATTGCTTAAAGCTAAATTAAATATGGTAATGGTTGTTCATGGTGAACAAGGTATAACTTTGCATCAACCTATTCCTTCAAACGCTGATGTTATTTTAGATACAAGAGTTATTAACTGTTTTGACCGAGGAGAATCAAAAGGAGCAATTATAGAGACTGAAACAAAAGTGAAATTAAAGAAAGATGACTCTCCTTTGTGCACATTAATAAGTAAAACTTTTGCAAGAGGTGATGGAGGTTTTGGTGGGGAAGATGTTCCAGCTTCCACTCCAATTGAATTAGATAGTAAGCCTGACATTGTTCATGAAGTAAGTACAACTAAGGATCAGGCGTTAATATTTAGACTTTCAGGCGATTCAAACCCACTACATTCTGATCCAAGTTTTGCAAAAATGGCTGGTTACCCAAAACCAATTTTACATGGACTTTGTAGTTACGGAGTTGCTTGCCGATCAATTGTTGAAGTTTTATGTGAAAAAGATAGTAAAAAACTTAAAAGATTTAACGTAAGGTTTTCATCTCCTGTTTTTCCAGGTGAAACCATTGTAACTGAAATATGGAAAAAAGATGATAGTGTACATTTTCAGTCAAGGGTTAAAGAAAGAGATAAGGTTGTTCTTAAAAATGGAATTTGTGAAATACTATGATACCCCCAGCTGGAATCGCCCCAGGTAAAGAAAATTTATTTTATAATGAGTCACACCATGCTTGGCGAGAAGAATTAAAGAAATTTGTAGCAAAGGAAATTGCTCCCTTTGTTGAAGAGTGGGAAGAAGCCGGTGAATTTCCTCGAGAATTATATAAAAAAGCTGGAGATTTTGGCTTATTGGGGATGGGGTATCCTGAACAATATGGTGGTACTTTCGAGGGTATAGACATTTTTCATGGTATTGTAACTTCAGAGGAACTTGCGCAAGGAAGTGGCGGTATAGCAGCAAGCTTATTGTCACTTAATATTTCACTACCTCTAATCCTTGCCCTTGGAACTGAAGAACAAAAAGAAAAATATATAACCCCAGTTATTGCAGGAGATAAAATTGCTTGTCTTGGAGTGACTGAACCTTCAGGGGGATCTGATGTAGCTGGCATTAAGACTAAGGCGATAAGGGATGGAAGTGATTATATTTTAAATGGATCAAAAATGTTTATTACTTCGGGTATGCGTGCTGATTATTATGTGATTGCATGTAGAACAGGTGGTCCTGGAACTTCTGGCATATCTGCAATTGTCGTTGAAAAAGGCACGCCAGGATTTACCCAAACCCCCTTAAAAAAAATGGGCTGGCTTGCATCTGATACTGCAGTTCTATACTTTGATGATTGTCGAGTGCCCGTAGAAAATTTAATTGGTGGAGAAAATAGTGGTTGGGCAGGAATTATGTCTAACTTCAGCCAAGAGCGCTTGGGTCTTGCGGCAGGAATGAATGCATATTCTCAAATTTGTATTGATGAGTCTGTTGCGTGGGCAAGAGATAGAATCACGTTTGGAAAGCCTCTAATTGAAAATCAAGTTATTAGACATAAACTGTCTGAGATGTCTAGAATGGTGAACGCAACAAAAGCTTACATGGAACTTCTAACATGGAGAGTTATGAATGGAGAAAAACCAACTGCAGATCTTTCTCTACTTAAAGTACAGGCAAGTAAAACAATGGAATATTGTGCTCGAGAAGCAATGCAAATTCTTGGTGGTGCTGGCTATCTAAGAGCTAATAGTGGTCCAGGCAAAGTTGAACGTATCTATCGTGAGGTAAGAGTTAATGCAATTGGTGGTGGTTCAGAAGAAATTATGTTGGACTTAGCCGCAAAACAATTAAAGTTTTAATTTTAAAATTCCTCAACTTCCATTTCCATTAAGGTTGATTTTCCAGACTGAACTTTTTTTGAATACATTTGTAATTCTGGAATAAACTTATCAATAAAATAAGTACCTGTCTTAATTTTAGTCTTGTGCTGAGGTTCATTTTTTCCATCAGAAAATTTTGCCATCCTTGCCCACATGTAAGTTAATGAAGTCAAAGCTACTAAATTTAAGTAGTCAGACGCTGAAGACAAAGCGTTTTCAGGATCTTGCATACCATTTTGCATCAGCCACATAGTTGAAACCATTACTTCTTTTACTGCAGCTTCTAAAGCTTTTATAAAAGTTGAAATGTTTTCGTTATCCTTATTTTCATTTATAAATTGTTGAACTTCTTTTTGAAAGTTTTGTAAAAGCCTGCCTTTGTGCATGGTTAATTTTCTTCCAACCAAGTCTAATGCTTGAATACCATTAGTTCCCTCATAAATTAGAGCAATTCTCACATCACGCATATACTGCTCTAATGGATATTCTTTAGTAAAACCACTACCTCCCAAGACTTGCAATGAATCTGAACAGTTTAAAAATCCTTTTTCACTACAGTATGATTTGATAATTGGTGTCATTATAGCTGCAAAATCTTCAGCTGTTTCTCTCACTGAGTCATCTGGATGATGTTCTGCTAAATCAATTTTCATAGAAGTATAAATACAAAGAGATCTCATTGCTTCTGTAGTTGACTTAACATTCATAAGCATTCGTCTAACATCTGGATGTACTATTATATTGTCTGCTTTGGCATCAGACTCTTGTTTATCTTTCACAACAGAACGCATCTGTCTTCTATTTTTGGCAAAATCTAATGCATTTTGATAAGCAATCTCTGACATAGCAACACCTTGTAGTCCTACTTTTAGTCTTGCATCATTCATCATAAGAAACATAGCTTCCATACCTTTATTTGGTTCACCAATCATCCACCCTCTTGCGTCATCCATATTCATTACACATGTTGGTGAAGAAATGATGCCTAATTTATGCTCTAACCCTCCACAAAAAATTGGATTTCTAGAATTATCATCCAGTCTTTTTGGAACAAGAAATAGACTTATACCTTTAATGCCTTCTGGTGCATCAGGTAGTCGTGCAAGCACAAGATGAATAATATTTTCCGTAAGATCGTGTTCCCCAAAAGATATCCAGATTTTTTGTCCATTTAATTTATAGTAATCTTCTTCTGGAGTTGCAGTTGATCTAATAAGCCCTAAATCAGTTCCACACTGCGGTTCAGTTAAACACATGGTTCCCATCCATTCACCTGAAATCATTTTTGGAAGATATTTATCTTTTAATTCTTTGTTACCTTTTTTTAGAATAGCTTTTATTGCTCCTTGGCTTAAGCCAGGCCCCATATAGAAAGCCATATTTGATGCGATGCCAATTTCACCATTGAGTATTCCCATAGCAAATGGGGCACCTCCACCTCCATACTCAGTTGGATTAGAAGCACCAATGTATCCTGATTCAATAACGCTTTGATACAATGGCTTAAAATAGTCTGGAGTTTTCACCTCTGGGCCCTCTTTGCCATCTTTAATATAAACAATACCTTCGCGATCAGCTTTCTTATTGCTATCAACCATTTCTTGTTCATTGAATTTAGCAACTTGCTCAACTACACTAATTACAGTTTCAGTATCGAAGTCTTTAAACTGATCGATTGACTCAGCAAAAGAGTTATACCCCAACATATCTAAATTATATTTGAAGTCTGCTATAGGACTTTTATAAACCATGAATTCTTTCTTATTTTGATAGTAAATTAATATCAACATATATAATATATTTAAAGTTAAAAAGAATGCATAAATTATGAATATTTATCTGCCCATTGCAGAGCTCTCAGTTAATATTTTTATAATATTGTCACTTGGTGGAGCTGTGGGATTTCTATCTGGTATGTTAGGTCTTGGCGGTGGTTTCTTAATGACTCCATTGCTAATGTTTATAGGTATTCCACCAAATGTGGCCGTGGCTACTTCTGCAAATCAAATTGTAGCCGCATCTGTTTCGGGAGCACTATCACATTGGAGACAGGGATTAGTAGATGTTAAAATGGGTATGTATTTATTATTGGGTGGGTTATTTGGATCCTTTACTGGAATTTGGATTTTTAAACTACTATCCAACGCAGGACAAATTGAAACTTTTTTAGCAATAGTTTATTTTATACTTCTATTCTCAATTGGAACTCTAATGTTAATTGAAAGCTCTCAAGTGATTAGAGATCGAATTAGAAAAAGAACTGTTAAAAGAAAGTTACATTATCATAACTGGGCACACAGACTTCCATTTAAAGTAAGATTTTATTCTTCTAATTTATATATTAGCGTCATACCTCCAATCATAATTGGATATTTTATAGGAATATTATCTGCAACAATGGGTATTGGAGGATCTTTCATTCTAATACCTTCAATGATCTACTTTCTTGGTATGCCAACTTCAAAAGTAATTGGTACATCATTATTTCAAATTATTTTTATAACTGCTTTTGTTACTTTGCTTCATGCGACTTCAACTTTTGCTGTAGATGCAGTTCTGGCTTTCAGTTTAATTCTCTCTTCGGTTATAGGAGCACAACTGGGAGTAATATTTACTAATAAATTTAGAGGTGAAGAGCTAAGAGCTTTATTAGCAATTATAGTTTTGGCAGTAGCATTTAAAATTGGAACTGATCTTTTGATTCAACCTACAGATATTTTTTCAATATCAGTAATTAAAGAGTTATATTAAAAATGAGAAATATTTTAGCTATTTTTATCTCTTTATTTATATATCAAGGTAATGCAAGTGCTTTAGTAATTGGATCAGATCTAAATGAAATTACCATAGGAGCAAATTTTTCTGGACAAGACTTGCTTGTTTTTGGTGCATTTTATTCTGACCCATCATTGCCAAGAGATGCAAAGGGTGATGTTATTATTGAAGTTAAAGGACCCCCACAAACTGTACAGGTAAGAAAAAAGAAACCTTTTTTTGGATTTTGGTTAAACAATGCTGAAGTAACTTTTAAAGAAGTTCCTGGCTTCTATTATTTAATAAGTACAACTGAAATTAACGATGAGATTCTTAATAAAAATAATATTACTTTATTATCAGATCAAGATACTCAAGAAATTGAATGGGGCAAAATAAGAATGCCTAAAGATAGACATGATTTTATGAATGCTATGAAAAGAAATAAAAATAATCTTGATTTATTTGCTATAAATAATGATTCAACACAAATTGATATTCTTGATGGTAATTTGTTCAAAACTAATATACCAATTCCAAATACTGTTCCAGTAGGTAATTATACAGTATCAGTTTACCTATTGATTAATTCAGAGTTAAAGAAAGGTTATAATTATGACTTTAAAGTTAAAAGAATTGGAATTGAGTCAGTGATTCACAACTTAGCTATCAACTTTCCATTAATATATGGATTACTGGCTGTATTTTTAGCAGGCTTTATGGGATGGATTAGTGCTGAAATGTTTCGTAGATTGAGAAAGACATAAGTTTTGGAAGAGATATCATTTGCTTTTGTATTTTTAGCAGGCTTATTAAGCTTTCTTTCACCATGTGTTTTGCCAATAGTGCCTGGCTACTTATGCTTCCTAGCTGGTACTTCGCTGGATAAAATTATAGACGAAGAAAATAAAGAGAAGATAAGTGTATTTAAGTTTGCAGTAGCTTTCGTTTTAGGTTTTTCAACTGTTTTTACTCTTCTTGGAGCCACCGCTAGTTCAATAAGTAATATTTTATACGAATATTTAGATTATTTTCGAATTGCAGCAGGAATTATTATAATTCTTTTTGGAATTCACTTTACTCATTTAATTCAGTTTAAATTTTTAAATAAAGATACTAGATTTCAAATAGAGAATTTCAAGCCTGGCCTGATAGGCTCTTACATTGTAGGTATCTCATTTGCTTTTGGTTGGACACCATGTATCGGTCCAATCTTAGGAAGTGTTTTGTCAGTCGCTGCAAGTTCTGACAGTATTTATTTTGGAATATGGCTTTTATTGACTTATTCTGCTGGCTTAGGAATTCCATTTTTGTTAGCTGCTGCAGGCATAGGATACTTTTTAAAATTCCTTATTAAAATAAGGTCTTATATTCGTCCAATAGAAATTTTTACGGGACTCTTGCTAATTTTATTTGGAGTCCTTATTCTAACTAATCGAATGCAAGAAATTGCATTCTTTTTTATTGAATATTTTCCAATTTTAAATTCACTAGGCTAAGGAGAGAAGTATGTTTCAAAAAGATTTATTAAAAGGTAAAAGAATTTTAGTTACTGGTGGAGGCTCAGGCTTAGGTAAGGCAATGGCTACTCGTTACTTAGAGCTGGGTGCTGAAATATACATTTGTGGGAGAAGAAAATCAGTTCTTGATGAATCTGCAAAAGAAATGATGGAGTTACATGGTGGATCTGTCAAAGGTATATCTTGTGATATTAAAGTTCCTGAAGCTATAGAAGATATGGTTGAAGAGATTTGGGCTGAAGGACCTCTAACAGGTTTAGTAAATAATGCTGCTGGCAATTTTATTTCCAGAACTGAAGATTTGTCACCAAAAGCTTTTAACGCAATTTCAAATATTGTTTTTAATGGAACTTTTTACACAACCAATGCTATTGGAAAAAGATGGTTAGATAACAAATTAAATGGCAGTGTTATTTCTATTATAACAACTTGGGTTCATAGCAGTGGCCCTTTCACAGTACCCTCAGCAATGTCTAAATCTGGTTTAGCGACAATGACAAAGTCATTAGCTGCTGAATGGGGCAATAGAGGAATTAGACTAAATGCAATTGCGCCTGGTCCATTTCCTACAAAAGGTGCCTGGGATAGACTCGCACCAGGTGGAAAAGGAGCTAATTTAATGGACGCTATACCAATGAAAAGAACTGGAGAACTGCTAGAATTAGCTAATCTTGCAACTTTTCTTATGGCTGATGGATGTGAATATTTAACAGGTGAGATAGTAACGATTGATGGTGCCCAATGGTTAAACCACGCTGGTAGCTTTTACGATATGCTTAAGGATGTTACCGATGAAGAATGGGATAAACTAAGAAATATGATTAAATCGTCAAATGAGGCCGATAAAGCTAAAAGGTCTGTTTAAGAAAAATAGTCAGCATATATTTTACGTGACATTCGCCTTATAATTGCTGGACAGTAACGCATTATAAATACAGCTAAGTTGCCAGTAAAGCCAACAACATTGTGAATACTTCTTGTGTGATAAATTTTGAATACACGTTTAGCAACTTTTTCTGTTGTGTGTATAACAGATTTAGACTTTATAACATCACGTTGCAAAGCCCCATCCATTAATGGTGTAGATTGTTTTGCATCTAAAATTGGTGTTTCAGTAAACCAAGGATTAAGCTCACTAACTTTAATTCCATGTTTTGCAAATTCAATATTAAGACCTTCTGTCAATCCTCTTACCGCAAATTTAGTTGCTGAATATACAGCTGCTCCAGGAACGGGTAAAAAACTTCCTACTGAACCTGTATTTATAATCATGCTTTGATTTGTATTTTTCAAAAGAGGTAAAACTTTGTATACCCCATTAATAACCCCATTAAGATTTATATTAACTATATTATGTGCTTCTTGAATTGGTATATCTTCAATTCTTCCTGTGAAAGCAGCAATACCAGCATTATTGAAAAAAAGATCGCACTTACCATTTGTATATTCACTATAAGCATCAACTGCATCTGTCCATTGCTCTAAGTTGGTAACATCAAGCCTTTTAAACATACAGGAATTGTGTCCAATTTCATTTGCAACTTCTTGTAATCCCTCTTCATTGATATCAAATAAACCAACATTCCAGCCTTTTTTTGAAAAAAATAGGGCTGTAGCTTTACCAATTCCTGATGCAGCCCCAGTAATAAATATGTTTTTATTTAAAGTAGGCTTACGATTAATTTCTAAAGAATCTTCAGGATTAGATTTTACTGATAAAGGAATAAATATCATATTCCAGACCCTATAGCTTCTGAAATAGAATTAAAACCGTCTTTTTTAATTAGCTGTGCAAGCTCTTTGTTCATACGATTAATAAGATTAGGTCCCTGAAAAGCAAAAGCTGAATAAAGTTGCACGAGAGACGCTCCTAATTTTATTTTTTGATAGGCATCGTAACCACTTGAAATACCACCTACCCCAATTAAAACGACTGAACCTTGTGTTTCTCGATATAGCAATTCTAAAATTTCATTTGCTTTACTAAAAAGTGGTTTACCAGAAAGGCCTCCAGATTCATTTTGTATTTTATTAGATAAATCATTTCCACGGTGAATTGTAGTATTGGATATAATTAAGCCTGTAATAGAATATTTATTTACTAAATTAACTATATCCTTATAGCTCTCTTTATTTTCATCTGGGTTTATTTTTATAAAGATTGGTTTTTGTATTTTTTTATCATTTAACGAGGAGACTAATACTTTTATCAATTCTTCAAGTTCATTTTTATTCTGCAAATTTCTTAAATTTTCAGTATTGGGTGATGATATATTTATTGTTATATAGTCTGCATAATCATGTACTTGATTGGCTAGATTGACATAGTCATCAATAAAGTTTTTACTGTCCTTGTTTGGACCAATATTAATTCCTACTGGCGATCCAAAATTATTTCTTTTTGCAAGATTAGATAGAAAATTATTTATACCTTTATTGTTAAATCCAAGTCTATTTACTATGGCTTGATCTTCAATATAACGAAAGACTCTTGGTTTAGGATTTCCATACTGAGGATGCAGTGTAACAGTTCCACATTCAGTAAACCCAAAGCCAATCTTAGCTAGACTATTAAAAACTTCAGCATTTTTATCGAACCCAGCTGCCATTCCAATAGGATTTATAAAACTTAAATCTGCAACTTTAAGCTCAAGACTTTTATGTTTATATACACTGGGGAATACTGGGGCGTATTTTAATAATTTAAGAGAAATATTATGTGCAGTTTCAGGATTAAATTGTCTTAGTAGATTTATTAAAATTTTATCCATAGAAATAAGTTAGATAAGTCTACTTTCAATTAATTTAATAGTTTTTTCAATACCATAAATTGCAACAAAAGTTCCAAATCTTGGTCCATCATCTTTACCAAATAAAACCTGATAAACTAATTTAAACCAGTCTCTAAGATTTTCAAACTCATAATCTTTTCCTATTTGATATATCTCAGTTTGTATTATTTCTGCATCAGTTTCATCTTTCATTTTTTGCAATCTACTAATTAGATCATTGAATATTTTAATTTCATTTGTATTTGGAGTTTTAAAGTTTGATATATTTTTTGAAACATCATTATTAAAATTTGTGACACAATCAATTAAAGATTTTAAAAATTCTAAATTTTTATTTTCAATTTTGCCAACATACCTTTCAACAAAATCCAAAATTATTGAAGAATCATTTTCAGTACTAGCGGATACTAAGTTTAGCAAGATATTATAACTGACAGGCACACTGTGCATTAATGGATTTCCGTTAAAAATATGCCAAATTGGACTATCTAATTTTTCTTTGTCTGATTGTTTATCAAATTTATTTAATAGAGATATGAATTCGTCTGTTGATTTTGGAATGACATCCAAAAATAATTTTTTAGCTCGTCTTGGATTCTGATACATGAAGTAACTTAGTGTTTCTGGTGGAGCATAGCTTAACCACTGATCTATAGTCAGGCCATTACCTTTAGATTTGGAAATTTTCTCACCATTTTGATCAAGGAATAATTCATAAAAATAATTTTCAGGAGGATTACCTCCTAAAGCACGACAAATTTTAGCTGAAAGTTGAAATGTTGGTATTAAGTCTTTTCCATACATCTCGTAGTCAATGCCTAAAGCAATCCATCTCATTGCCCAGTCAACTTTCCATTGTAGTTTGCAATGTCCACCTGTTACTGGAACTTCATAAAGTTTATTATTATGTTTATACGTAATTGAATTATTATCTAATTTAGTCTCAAGGATCTCAACCTCTAATACTTTATTTGTATCAGGGCATATTGGCAAAAAAGGGCTATAGGTTTTTTGTCTATCCACACCTAAAGTGGGTAAAACAATATTTTTTATTTTATCATGATTCCTTAAAACATTAATCAACTGTTCATCAAAAAAGCCTGACTTATATAAATTTGTAGCGCTTTTAAATTCATAATTAAATTCAAATTTATCTAAAAAGTCTCTTAACATAGCATTATTATGTTCACCAAAACTTGGATGAGTGCCAAATGGATCAGGAATTGATGTTAGTGGCCTATTCAAGTTTTCTTCTAAGGGCTTTGTATTTGGAATATTGTCTGGAACTTTTCGAAGACCATCTAAATCATCAGAAAAAGTTAGGAGATTTATTTCTAAATCAGTTAAATTCTTAAGAGCATTATAGATCATTGTAGTTCTAGCTACCTCACCAAAAGTACCAATATGTGGCAGACCACTTGGACCATACCCTGTTTGTAAGTTTATACTTTTATTACCAGATTTAGTTACTCTATCTAAAATTTTTCTTGCTTCTACAACTGGCCAAGCCTTGGATTCTAATGCTAATTCTTTAAAGTTTTTCATTTAATGAGATCTAATTTTTTTTCAAATTAAGTTTTAATATTCTATTACATATTACCATTAAAAATAGATAAATTACAAATAAGCCTTAATGAAAATTAAATTAATTTTATTGTTTGATTAATATACTTCCTGTTAATATATATTTACTATGTACAACCAAGTAAGTCGCTCAATTAAAATCTCAGTGATACCAGAATACCTTGATGATCAATCTATTCCTGAAGAGTATTATTATGTCTGGGCTTATCATGTCACAATTGAGAATCTCGGTATTAAGTCTGTAACGCTTAAAAGTAGGTATTGGGAAATTATCGATTCAAATGGTAAAAAACAAGAAGTTGAAGGTAAAGGAGTGATTGGTAAACAGCCTACAATTAAACCCGGTGGTAAATTTACTTATACCAGCGGAACACCTTTAAATGCTACTAGTGGTATTATGAAGGGTAATTATAAGATGCAGTTAGACGATGGTGAGGAGTTTTTAGCTAAAATTCCATCATTTTCATTGGATTTGCCGTTAGGCAATAAAAAACTAAATTAATTGTATATTTACCTTATAAAAACATCTCTTTTGATGTAGAAACGCCAGTTATGAAAAAGAAGAAAAAAAGTGTTACTAAAAAAACTATAAAAAAGGCTCAGATTAAGAGACCTAGTAATGCTGAAGCTGAAAAAGCTGTTAGAACATTAATAAGCTTCGTTGGTGAAAATCCTGATAGAGAAGGTTTATTAGATACTCCAAAGAGAGTTGTTAAAGCCTACAGAGATTGGTATGCAGGCTATGCCCAAGATCCGAGAGAGTTCCTTTCTAAAACATTTTCTGAAACAGGTGGGTATGATGAAATTGTTATGCTTAAAGATATTAGAGTTGAATCGCATTGTGAACATCATATGGCCCCTTTCATTGGCAGTGCACATGTCGCGTATCTCCCAAATAAAAGAGTTGTAGGGATTAGTAAGTTAGCAAGAGTAACGAGAATTTTTTCTAAAAGAATGCAAGTACAAGAAAAGCTTACTGCAGAAATAGCTAACTGCTTACAAGACGTACTTAAGCCACGTGGGGTAGCTGTTGTTATTGAGGCACAGCACGAATGTATGACTACAAGAGGTATAAATGAACCTGGTATTTCAATGGTTACTAGCCAACTACTTGGTAAATTCAGAACTGATCCTTCGACTAGAAAAGAATTTTACAGTATGATCAAACAAGACTCGATACTCAAAAAGGCTTAATTATAAGTTCGAACTAAATAATGTTTAATTTTAAATTAATACTAAATGTATTAGGTGTCCTATTAATTGGTTTAAGCACATTAATGCTCATACCAACGTTGTTTGATTTCATTAATTCAAACCAAACTTGGGTCTCTTTTTTTATTTCTTCACTAATTTGTTTAGGTTTAGGCATATCAGTCTTCTTATCTACTCGTGGTGATGATAAAGAAAGTAAATTGACTACTAAAGATGCATTTCTTCTAACAACTGCATCATGGTCAGTGATAGCACTCTTTGGAGCAATTCCATTCTATATTTCTAACTTTGAGTTTTCTTTTACTGACGCAATTTTTGAGTCAATGTCTGGAATTACTACTACTGGATCAACCATTATTACTGACTTGGAAGCAATGACAGAGGGTCTATTAATTTGGCGATCTTTATTACAATGGCTTGGTGGCATTGGTATTATTGTTATGGCAATTAGTATTCTTCCTGTTTTGCAAGTGGGTGGCATGCAGGTATTTAGAACTGAGTCATCTGATACTAGTGATAAAATTTTACCTCGAACAGCACAAGTAGCCTCAGCTGTACTAACAATTTATATTACACTCACATCAATGTGCGCATTTGGATACTGGCTTTTTGGTATGGGTATTTTTGATGCTATTAACCATAGTATGACAACTATTGCTACAGGTGGCTTCTCAACTAAATCTGGTTCTATTGGTGCTTTCAATAGCGCCGGTATTGATTATGTATCTTCTATATTTATGATTTTAGCTAGCTTACCAATACTAATTTATTTGCAAATTTATAAAGGTAAAATATCTAATTTTTTTAAAGACCAACAAATAAATACTTTCTTGGCAATAATTATTTTAAGCTGCACCTTGGTAGTATTTTATTTATGGTTCTACAATATTAAAGATATATCAGATGCAATTAGACATGGCTTATTTAATGTTATTTCTATTATAACTGGGACTGGCTATACTACAGATAATTATAATCTTTGGGGTGCCTTTCCCATTTATCTATTATTTTTTGGAATGTTTGTTGGTGGATGTGCAGGATCTACTACTTGTGGAATAAAAGTTTTTAGATTTCAGATTCTATTTGAAACAGCAAGAAATCAAATTAAAAAGATTTTACATCCTCACGGAGTTTTTATTTCACACTATAATAATAAAAAACTTTCGGATGATGTTGTTACTTCTGTAATGAGCTTCTTTTTTATTTTTATTTTAAGTTTTATTATAATCACTTTGTTACTTTCGACTACACAACTAGATTTTATTACTTCATTATCTGCAGCAGCAACTTCTCTAGCTAATGTTGGACCCGGCTTAGGTTCATCTATTGGTCCTGAAGGTAATTTTTTTGGCATCCCTTTTGGTGCAAAGTGGATTTTAATTTTCGCTATGTTAATTGGTAGATTGGAGCTATTTACAGTTCTTGTACTTGTAATGCCTCAATTTTGGAAGAAATAAGAATTATAAAAAGTTAAGTAATAATTCTTTTTGAACATGCAATCGATTTTGAGCTTCTTGCCACACATAAGATTGAGAACCATCTATTACCTCACTTGATACCTCTTGAGACCTGTTTGCTGGCAAACAATGCATGAACATACAATCTGAATTTACCTTACTCATTAAATCTTGATTAACAGTATACTTAGTAAGCATTTCAATTTTTGTACTATCTTCAATATCTCCCATTGAAAACCATGTATCAGTATATACTACATCTGTTGGATTAATTTTATCTAGCTCAAATTCTTTTATTATAACTTTATCTAAAGAAATTTCTTTTTTCATATCTTTAAGTTTTTTAAAATAAATATCCTGATAATATTTTGGACAATATATTGATAAATTAATCCCTAAATTCATATTAACAGCATCAATTAATGAATGTGCAACATTACTAATAGGTCCAAACCAAGAGATATTAATATTTTCTAGTGTTCCTTTAACTTCCATAATTGTCATTAAGGTAGCAAGTGTTTGACATGGATGAGAGAGATCAGATAATCCATTAATTATTGGTACACTTGAATGCTTAGCTAAATTTTCTAATGTAGAGTGATTATTAGATCTCATCATAATGATATCTGCATATTGAGATAAGGTACTTGCAGTGTCAGCTAATGTTTCTCTTTTTCCTAAGTGTAAGTGGTCTTTATCTAACATAATAGACAAGCCACCTAGTTGCTTAATTGCTAGCTCAAAAGAAATTCTAGTTCTGGTTGAGCTTTTTTCAAAAATCATTGCCAACGCTTTATCTTTAGCTTCGGTTGATTGTTTTTTATTTATTTTTCTATCAATAGCACTGTTGATTATTTTTAAACATTCATCTTTTGAGAGATCACTTAAATTTAATAAATTTTTCATATTTAATTACCTGCCTGACACACCTTGGTAATTTTATTAAGGGCTTCGTCGCATTCTTTAATAGATAAAGTTAGTGGAGGTAGCAATCTAACTACATTATCACCTGCTTTAATACTTAACATTTTTTGCTGTCTAAGTTCTTCAACAAAAGTAATATTATCTTTTACGCACTTTAGTCCTAAAATTAGCCCCTTACCTCTAATTTCACTAATTGAATCAGGATATTTATTTGAAATGTCTTGTAATCCTAAAAAGAAATAACTCGATACTTTTTCTAAATTTTCTAAAAAATCTTTTTTTTGCATCAAGTCTAAAACAGCATTTCCTACTGCCACAGCAAGAGGATTGCCGCCATAGGTTGAACCATGTGTCCCATGATTCATTACTTCACCGACTTTCTTCGTAGTCATTGTAGCACCTAATGGAAAACCATTAGCAATAGCTTTGGCTGTTGTCATTATGTCAGGTTTAATATCTGACCATTGGTAGGCAAACATCTTTCCAGATCTTAAAAACCCACATTGAACTTCATCAAATATTAGTAGAATATTATTTTCATCACATAGTTTTCTTAAGCCATTTAAACATTCAACAGGCAGAACTGAAACACCTCCCTCTCCTTGAATGGGCTCAATTAAGATTGCTGCTGTATTTTTATTTATTGCAGCTAAAAGACCATCATGATCGTTATACTTAACTTGTTTAAATCCAGGTACTGCAGTATTAAAACCATCTAATTTCTCAAGGCCACCAGCAGCTAGAGCGCCTAATGTTCGGCCATGAAAAGACCCAGTAAATGTTATAATTTCATTTTTTGTCTTGGAGTTTTCAGTCACGTAGAAATATCGTCTTGCGATTTTTATAGCAGCTTCAATTGATTCTGCGCCTGAATTACAAAAAAATACATAATCTGCAAAACATAGATCACAAAGTCTTTTTGCTAAAGTTTCTTGCTCAGGTATTTGGTAAACATTTGATACATGCCAAAGTTTTTGAGCTTGCAACATTAATTTTTCATTTAAGTACTCATTTGCATAACCTAAAGAGTTAACTGCAATGCCTGACCCAAAATCTAAATACTGATCACCGTTTGCTTCAAATAAATAGCTTCCCTTGCCATATTCAAAAGTTAAATTTGATCTAGGGTATGTTGGCAAAATGTTAGACATAAAAAGACAGTTTTTATTTATAAATATTTATATCATCCTCGTAGGAAAATTATGTTTAGTTCAAATAAAATAAATGTCATTAATAATTTAATTTCATTACTTTTGTTAGACCTTTGAAATATATAGAAAAATTAATACTGAAAATTAATGCTATAAAAGATATCAACATGTTGTTATTTGTTATTGAATTACGACTAAATATAGTGCTAAAATCTTTGAATAATTAAGAAAAACAGCAATTTTTAAATATAAAGGTCGATTTTATGTCTTGGACACACGAAAGAATAGAAGAATTAAAAAAATTATGGGAAGCAGGCTATACAGCTAGCAATATTGCCACAGAACTAGGTGGAATAACTAGAAATGCTGTGATTGGCAAAGCCCATAGGCTTGGGTTGTCTGGTAGAATGAAATCCAAAAGCAAAGTTTCCTCAGTGTCTATTGTTAGAAAAAGAAAAATGCCAACCAATAGAAATAGCAAAATCATTGAGCTTAGCACCTCAGTTTCTGAGCCAATGAACCCTAAAACATTTGCAGAAATTAAAGATGGACTATGCAGATGGCCACTGGGTGAACCAGAAGATTTAGACTTTAAATTTTGTGGACGAAGTTCAAGTGATGGAATGGTCTATTGTAGCGAGCACCATGCTCTTGCATATCAACCTCTAAATCAGGCGAGGCAAAAAAGAACTACAAGGAAAAGATTTAAGGTTGGATAGTTTAAAATAAGCCTATTATAAAACTAAGGCATAGCGCAAAGGCTATTAAAAGTAAAATTACAACTATAACTCCATTTTGAAGACTCATAAGTAGTACTTTCTAGTTTGGTAAAAGTTTTTCGCCATTATTAATCTTAGCATAAACTTCTTTAATAGTTTTTTCAATTCTTACAAATCTTTCGCTGGTTGAGGGATGGGACCCCCCTTTTGAATAAATTGAGCTTGGTACTTCAACAGCAAATCTTCTCCAAAAATTTGCCGCATCATTAATATCGTAGCCTGATAATGCTAAGGCATAAATACTTAAGTAGTCAGCTTCATTCTCATAATCAATTGAATAAGACATAGCCCCCATGTTGGCACCCATATTCATAAAGTCAGTTTGAACACCTTGAGATCTTGCAAAAATATCTAAAAGTAAACCAACCCCAGCACCAGCTTGCATATTAGTTTTTTTATCATCTATATGGCGATTTGCATTATGTGCTAGCTCATGTGCAAACACTAAAGCTATTCCAATTTCATCTTGTGCTAACCATTTGGCCATTCGCAATGATAAAGCTATGTAATTTCCGTCAGCAAAAGCATTAAAAGTACTATTATCTAAATCAACAAAAAAGCCAAATCTACAACGTTTCTTTGATCCAACTTCGATTATTAAATCTTGCCCGTCTCTATTAATTACAAATTTATGTATTTTATTTTCGGCTTCTCTAATAATTTTATAAAATTCTGAGTTAGCATCAATTCCATATGGTGCAGACATATTATTGATCTTAATAATCTTATCTCCTTTTTTAAATCCTGCGATACGTGCTGGAGTATTGATTCCAGTAGCAACAACTGTAATTTCATCAGATAGGAATAATGACTTAGTTAGCTCAGCTCGAATGGACTCAGGTCCATCATATCGAGTTGCAATATCAACTCCAATTCCATAAATTTGATCTTCGTCTCTACATAAATCAACTGCATTAAATAAAATATTTAAACCATTTTCAGAAACATCTATATAAGTTTTAAGCCAACTATCTGCAAATAATTGATTTTGAATTTTTTGCTCTTCGATAGAAAGTTGCTGATTGTATTGAGGTAAAGTTCCTTGTGGTTGGGCACAGCCAATAAAAAGTAAGAATACAATCAATAAAATTTTTACTGCTGGTGTGTTATTCATCTGTCTTTTTTAACATATAGATAGAGTGAAGAAAAATAATAAATACGATAAATATTGCACCTACAATAGTATTAAAGCTAGGGACCTCACTTATAAACCACCAGACCCAAATTGGTCCAAGTGCTGTTTCTAATAAAAAAAATAAGCCAACTTCTGATGCAGAAATGAATCTTGGAGCAAATGTTATAAAAATAAATGAAAAACCAACAGTAAAGATCATTAAAAATATATATGACAAGTCTAGAGATCCAATGACAAAACTTGATACAAGTAGAGACGCAAATAAAGCAGTGCACAGTTTGCCCATTACATAAGAAGGTATAAAATTTTTAGTAGGTGCAGACCGTATAATAACTAGGCTTCCAGCAACTGCAACTGCCGTTAAGACTCCAAAAATGTCACCTAATATTCTGCCTGAACCAATTGAATCATAGAAGATAAAAATAACTGCAATTAAGCAAAGGAAAATTGCAGTGTTAGTAATTATATCTAATTTTTCTTTTAGAAAAATAAATGAAATAATTGCTGCGATTAATGGTACTAAACTTACCATTACTAAAGCATTAGCAACATTAGTATTTTGTAAAGCAAGAATAAAAAAGATATTACTAGCAGTAATAAAAACTGAATTTAATAAACCATACTTACCTGCGTTAAAAAAAAACTTTAAAAAATTTTTTCTTGCATAAATTATTAAGCATAGCAGTAAAAATAAGCCAGGAATTAAACTTCTATAAAATAAAAGACTCCAAGTATCTACAGTTATCAGTCGGATTAATAAACTATCAGGAGTTAAAAGCATAACTCCAATAAAAGCTAATAAGATTCCTTTTTGATGATTAGTTAGTGTCATAAAAATTTTTTATCAATTTATTCATTAGTGGTGCGCCGGAAGAGATTCGAACTCCTGACCCCCAGATTCGTAGTCTGGTGCTCTATCCAGCTGAGCCACCGGCGCACATAGAATTGTCTAACTTACTTGATCGCGCTTAACTAAGAAATCTTTTTTTAATTAATTTATATATAACAGGTATTAAGACTATTGTTGCAACTACAAATATAGGCATTAAATAACTTGGGTCTAGCAACATTGAACTGTCAAATTCCTTAGCTTCAACAATATCATTAATACCACTTCCAACACTTACTAAAATATAAGCCCATGGTATAACTCCAAAAATTGTAGCTATGAAATAATCTCTCATTCGCATATCAAAAATTGCTGGTAATAAATTTTGAACACCAAAAGGAGTGCCTCCTATAATCCTTATAAATAATAAATAGCTTATTGCGTTAGAATTGAAGCCATCTTTAATCTTATTAAATCGATTTCCTAACTTACGTAGGAAGAAGCTTTTGAATAGATATCTTCCATAAAGAAAAACAATCATTGCTCCAATAGTTTCTCCAATAACTGCAATAGCTATGCCTGTATAAAATCCAAAATAGAATCCTGCTAAGATACATACTGGAGACGCAAAGCCCATTAACGCGATAGTTAGCGTTAAAATAGAAGTAGTAATCAAAATTGCAGAAATAGGCTTTTCTGCGATAAATTCCTTTAAAAAGCCATTCTGGGTAACTATAAACTCCATCGAAATTGGATTATTGCTTCCAAGTAAATAAACACCAAAAACTGCGATAATAGTGAATATAATCCAATAAATTGTTTTTTTCTTTGGCATAATTTTTGTGACTTTTAATACTATTTGACTATCTATAATTTGCAATTTATAACGCATTCCACAAGTAAAAAATATAAATCAAAATGAAAAGAACATTTCAACCATCAAATATAGTAAAAAAACATAGGCATGGGTTTAGAGCAAGATCTGGAACTAAAAGTGGTAGAATTATACTTGCGCGTCGTCGTGCCAAAGGCAGAAAAGAACTTTCCGCTTAATACTATATGAAGCTTGATGGCTACTCTTCAAACACTTAAAATATCAAAAGACTTTCAAGCTGCAAAAAATGGTAAATTTTTTAGAAGTGGCTCATTTCTATTACAGGCACTAAAGGTAAGTAATGAAAATATAATTAAAGTTGGATATACGGTAACAAAACAAAATGGTAACGCTGTTAATAGAAATAGAATAAAAAGAAGATTAAGAGAAATTGTTGCAAGTGTAATTCATGAACATGGTAAGAATAATTGGAATTACGTTTTAATAGGAAAAAAGAAGATTATCACTGAAGATTTTGAAGAACTAAAAAAAGAATTTAAAAACGCATTAATAAAGATACACAAATGAATATATTTAAATACATATTAGTTCTGATTATTGTTGGTTATCAAAGATTGGTATCACCTTATTTTCCATCTTCGTGTCGTTTTGACCCTACTTGTTCAAACTATGCGAAAGAAGCAATACAAACTCATGGCGTCTTTAAAGGTACTTATTTAGGTGCAACCCGCATTGCTAAGTGTCACCCCATTAAACTTTTAGGTGGATCCGAAGGCTACGATCCCGTACCAAAGAAATAATAATTATGGATACAAGGAATGTTATATTAGCAACCGCACTTTCAATAGGAATTCTGCTATTGTGGAGCGTTTTCTTTCAGCCACCAATTGCTCCTGAACAAACTATTAATAATCAACAATCTGAAGAAGTAAATCCAACTGCAGATTTAGGACTTGGTTCTTTGGACGAGACCTTGCAAATTGTTGAAGAGCCCGAAATGTTGTCTGTTGATGACAGCATCTCTGACTCACCAAGAATTGAAATTAATACTCCAGGAATTTCAGGATCTATAAGACTTAATGGTCTAATTATTGATGATATAACTCTAAAATCATATCAAGAAACTTTAGATGAAAGCTCTGATAATATTAGATTTCTAAGCCCCCTAAAAACTGGCAATGGTCATGAAGTCTCTTTTGGTTGGATACAAGCTAAGAATAGTGACTTTGATATTCCAAATAGAAATACACTGTGGACCCTCACTGGTAATAACAATGTATTAGACTTAAACAACTCCCTAACTTTTGAATGGAAAAATGATACTGGCCAAATATTTCAGTCCACTATTTCTCTAGATGATGAATATCTTTTTGAGATAACTCAAAAGATAATTAATAACGGTACTAATAGTATAATTGTAAATAATGCTGCAAAAATTACACGTGAAAGTGCACCAGCATTATCTGGTATGTTTATTTTACATGAAGGACTTATTGGTGTTCTTGATGAAAAATTAGAACAAATAGATTATGATGATTTAGCTGAAGATAAAGTTTATAATTTTGATAGTAATAATGGCTGGCTAGGATTCACAGACAAATATTGGTTAACAGCATTAATACCCGAGCAAGGTGAATCTTTTAAAGGAATTTTTAGCTACGATAATAATTATACTGCTTACTTCCGCAGCCAAGACTCATCAATAATAAATGCTGGAAGTTCATATGAAACTTCAAGTAATATTTTTATTGGTGCAAAAGAAGCTGAAGTTATCGATGCTTATCAAGAAGAATATGGATTTTATAACTTTGATCTTTCCATTGATTGGGGTTGGTTTTACTTTTTAACCAAACCTCTATTTTATATAATTTATTATTTATTTGAACTTACTGGAAATTTTGGTGTTGCGATTATTATTTTAACGGCAATGACCCGTATACTATTTTTCCCACTAGCGAACTGGTCCTTTACATCTATGGCTAAGATGAAAAAATTACAGCCTGAAATGACAAGACTAAAAGAATTGCATAAAGACGATCGGCAACAGCAGCAGCAAGCACTGATGGCTTTATATAAAAAAGAAAAGGTAAATCCTGTTTCTGGCTGTCTACCAATTCTAATTCAAATTCCATTTTTCTTTGCTATATATAAAATGCTATTTGTATCGTTAGAAATGCGTCATGCACCATTCTTTGGCTGGATTCAAGATCTATCGGCAAAAGATCCTACGACAATATTTAACTTATTTGGCTTAATTCCATGGGATCCACCATCTTTTATGATAATTGGCGTATGGCCAATCTTAATGGGTTTAACAATGTGGATTCAACAAAAGCTTAATCCGGCACCACCAGATCCAATTCAAGCAAGAATATTTATGTTCTTCCCATTCTTTATTACAATACTTCTATCTCAATTTGCTGCGGGCTTAGTAATTTATTGGACAACTAATAATTTGTTATCAATTATTCAACAGTGGGTAATTGTTCGTCGCACTAACATAAAAACTAATTAATCATCATGAGTAATGAAGTAGATATTGCTCAACAAAGAGCAAAAGTTCTTAACCGTTTATGGCCCCAAGGAAAACAACATCATAAACAAGCTATAGAATTTGCAAATTTTTATCAGGGTAAAATTATTGTTATAAAATATGGTGGCTTTGCTCTAAGTAATCAAAAAATTGTAAAATCTTTTGCAAAGAATATTTCATTGTTTAATCAGATGGGTCTTAAGGTAGTCATCGTCCATGGTGGTGGACCGCAAATTGAAAAAGAGATGTTAAAACAAAAAATTAAGGATCAGGAATATCAAGGCTTACGTGTAACAACAAAACGTATTCTTACGATTGTAAAAAGAATAATTGGTCGCGAACTCAACCCTATGATAGTCAATAATATAAATCAATGTGGTGGTGCTGCAAAATCTATTAATGGAATTACAAAAAAGATTATCGGTGCTAAGAAAATATTAAATGGGAAAATTGGTTTTGTTGGTATTCCAACAAACTTAGATAAAAAATATATTTTAGAACTATTAAACAAAAAAATAGTTCCAGTAATCTCTCCTTTGGGTTTTGATAAAGCTGGCAATACTTATAATATTAATGCTGACACAGCCGCAGGTTATGTTGCTGAAAAACTAAAAGCGGAAAGACTTATTCTATTAACTGATGTGGTTGGTGTTTTAGATAACAAAAAGAAATTAATAACTGAGCTAAATGAAAAAAAAGCCGCAAATTTTATAAAAAATGGTACAATTAAAGGTGGAATGCTGCCAAAAATAAAAACATGCTTCAACATTATTAAAAAAGGCGTTAAGGGTGTTGTGATTATTGATGGTCGTAATCCAAACGCAACTGTATTGGAGTTATTTACTAAAAAAGGTGCTGGAACATTAATTTCAAAATAATAAGGACTGTTAAAATGGATATTACTGAAACTAAAAACTTTATAGAGACTGCATGGGACAATCTTGCCAATTTAGATGTGACTGATGCTGAGTTAATTAAGCACGTAAATGCTACGATTGAGTTAGTAGACAATGGGTCTATTCGAGTTGCAGAAAAACAAGGTGATGAATGGATTGTAAATCAATGGATTAAAAAAGCAGTTCTATTATCGTTTCGATTAAATTCAAATAAGCTTATAAAAGGCCCATACACTACTTGGTATGACAAGGTCGAAGGTAAGACAACTGATTGGAATGAAGAAGATTGGAAGACTGCTGGTTATCGTCATGTACCTAATGGTGTCGTGCGGAAAGGTTCATTCATTGGAAAAAATGTTGTTTTGATGCCTTCATTTGTAAATATTGGTGCTTATGTTGATGATGGAACCATGGTAGATACTTGGACTACTGTTGGCTCGTGTGCACAAATTGGAAAAAACTGTCACCTATCTGGTGGGGTTGGAATTGGTGGAGTATTAGAACCATTGCAAGCCAATCCAGTTATCATTGAAGATAATTGTTTTGTGGGTGCAAGATCAGAAGTTGCTGAGGGTGTTATTGTACGAGAAGGATCTGTGATTTCAATGGGTGTATATCTTGGCGCCTCTACAAAAATTATAAACCGAGAAACAGGTGAAATAACTTATGGCGAAGTTCCTGCGTACTCAGTAATCGTTCCTGGTAACCTGCCAAATAAAGATCCATCTAAACCAGGCTTATATTGTGCTGTAATTGTTAAAACAGTTGATGCACAAACACGATCAAAAACTTCTATTAATGATCTATTGAGGGAATAAAAAAATGTCTGCATCAATAATTGATCCAGTAGAACTTACCCAATCACTAATATCTTGTCCTAGTGTAACACCAACAGATGCGGGCGTACTTCAAGTACTACAAGATCACTTAGAAAAAATTGGTTTTAGATGTACTCGAATGCCCTTTACAGAAACTGGCACTGAGTCAGTTGACAATTTATTTGCTAGTTATGGTGAGGGCTCACCTCATTTATGCTTTGGCGGTCACACCGATGTAGTACCAGTAGGTAACAGTGCTTCATGGACTAATGATCCGTTTGATGCGGTAATTAAAGATGGCAATTTGTATGGGCGCGGTACAGCAGATATGAAATCTGCAATTGCAGCATTTACTGCAGCTGCTAATAATTTTATTAATGCAGGAGATTTTAAAGGCACCTTAAGCTTGTTGATTACTAATGATGAAGAAGGACCCGCAATTAATGGAACACAAAAAGTTTTAGAGGCCCTTACCAAAAATGGTGAGAAAATTGACTCATGTATTGTTGGTGAACCAACCTGTCCCACTCAATTAGGTGATATGATAAAAATTGGCCGACGTGGTAGTTTAACAACTAATATTTCTATTACTGGAATTCAAGGTCACGTTGCGTATCCACAGTGGACGTTAAATCCTATTGACGCACTGACAAAAGTTTTAGGCAAAATTGTAGATCTTAAATTAGATGAAGGTACCGATGACTTTCCTCCATCAAATATTGAAATTGTAAAAATTGATGCTGACAATACAGCTGATAATGTTGTGCCTCAATCAGCAACTGCACAGATTAATATTCGCTATAATATTTTGCAGACTGAAGATGGTCTTATTAAATTATTGAAAGAAATGACCGAACAAGAACTAGTTGGAACTGAATATACATCTGATATTGAATTTAGAAATTCAGCACAGCCATTCTTGACTAAAGAAAGTAATTTCACCAAACAAATTAAGGAAGCTGTTGATGATGTTACTGGTTTGAACTCTGAGTTCAGCACAACTGGTGGTACAAGTGATGCAAGATTTTTTAAAGACTATTGTGAAGTTGCAGAATTTGGTTTGGTTGGCTCTTCAGCACATCAGGTGGATGAGCATGTAGCAGTAAAAGATATTGAAAACTTGTCTAAAATTTACGAAGAAATTATTAAAAAATATTTCAGTTAATAATCATAAAATTCAATTTCATCAGCACTGATTTGATAACCAGTTTCAGCCCAAATATTTGTTTGTGCTTTAACTATTATTGTTCCCGTTACCCAAATAGGTTCCCACAGTGTCATAGCATCCCATGGTTTTTCGGTTGTAACATAAATTAATTGGTTCGGTGGAGGTGGTGGTACGTGAATACAAGCTCCAATAAAAGGAACTAACATAAACTCAACAACTCCAAATCCAATATGATCTAGTGGGACTATATAGCCAGGAATTTTAACTGTCTTACCATCTAACTTTTTATTAAATTTTACCTCATTTGGAGTAAATACATTGGTCCATGGAACAAGATCACTCCAAGTTATTTCTTTACTATCTTTAGAATATGAATTTGAAATCAATAATAATAATATTCCAAAAATAGCAAAAAAATTCTTAATCATATTTTGATTGTCATACCATCATTTATAGAAAACCAATACGCTCTCATTGCCGGAATTAAACTTACGATCATTGCTGCTAGAATGAATAATATAAAAATATAAATGTCATTCAAAGATAGCATTTCAATTGTAACTAAAATTCCGTATGTACTATCAATCCAAGGTTGAATAAAATATAGTAAGATAAATAATAAAACGGTACTAACAACTACACTTACAGTCGAAATTATAAAGGCCTCTAGCATAAGCAATCCTATTATGATTTTAGGTGAAGCACCCATTGCCCTCCATATGGCCATTTCTCGTCTTCTTTCACTCAAGCTAGAAAATACGATTGCGGTCATTCCCATTAATGTAGTTAGAATAACTATTGAGGAAATGCCTAATAATATATTTTCAACTACGCCTACGATTCTCCATAACTCTTGAAGTGCAACACCAGGTAAAATAGAAGTTAGTGCTTCTTCAGGATATTCATTGATCCATCTCTGTAATTGAAAGATTGTAAGTTTCGAATTAACTCCCAATAATACAGCAGTAATATTAGAAGGCGATAAGTCCATTTTACGAATTTTATCTATTGGAGTAGCTTTTCCAGGAATTTTAGCTCCACTAGACCAATCCACATGAATTGCTTCAATTGCTTCCAAACTTACAATTATGGTATTATCAACAGGTGTTCCTGTTTTTGCTAAGATCCCAGAAACTTTAAAGGGCTGATCATCGTGTTCTAAAAAAGATTTTAAACCATGAGATACAATTAATGGTGTGCTTATGTTATAACCTAATTTCTCAGCGACACCGAAACCTATAACAACATCATATAAATCAACAAAATATTTACCTTCTTCAATTTTTAAAGATCGATCTCCTCTATATTTATATCTTTTAAAAAAATCTGTATTGGTGCCCATAACTCTAAATCCTTTATGGCTATCGCCAAGAGATATTGGTACTGACCACTTAATTTCATCTCTGTTAATAATATCTTCATAGCTTTCCCAAGTAATATTATTTGTAGCATTTCCTATTCTAAATACAGAATATAAAAGAAGTTGCACTGAACCAGTTCTTGAACCTACAATTAAATCAGTTTGAGATATCGTGTTTGTAAAACTTGTGTAGGCTGAGGATCTTAATTTTTCGACGCTAAGGTAAAGCATTAATGATAAAGAGATTGCAAGAACAGTCATGCTAACTGTTAATAATCTTGCATAAAGTGAGTTTATGGTTAGCTTTAATAACATGAACTAATCCTCTCTCATTAGAATATCATTAATATCAATAACTCGATCAAAGTAACTAGCTAGTGATGTATCGTGAGAAACCATTAGTAAGCTTGATTTATTTTCTTGGATTTGCTTAAACATAAGTTCTAGAAAATTTTTTTGAGTATCGTTGTCTAGTGATGACGTAGGTTCATCTGCAATTATCAAAGAAGGATTACCTATTAAAGCTCTTGCTACAGCAACTCTTTGTTGCTGCCCAACACTTAGTTTGCTTGCTTGCATATCTTTAATAGAGTCAGGCAATCGAAGTGACTTACAAATATTAAATGCAGTCTCTCTTTGGTTTATTATCTTATTTGCTCTTGTCTTAGAAAAATATAAAGGAAGAATGATATTATCTATAACACTGGCATATGGTAGTAAGTTAAATTGTTGAAAAATTATTCCTATATTATCAGATCGATATTGATCTCTTTTATCTGCAGTTAAATCATTAATCCGTTGATTATTTAAATAAATGTTTCCTGATATAGGACTTAAAAAACCACAAATAAGAGAAAGTAGAGTTGTTTTACCAGAACCACTTGCTCCTAGTAATAATACTTTTTCACCCTGCCCCACACTAAATTTTGGCACATGAATCTTAAAACCAGTTTTTTTAGACCAATAGAATCTTAATGTATCTAGTTTAATAGTTTCTTCATTCAAATTAAATTTTTCCCTCAATATTAATGACAGGCTTGTCTGCTTCAACTTCAAAGCTAGTTGAACCCAACTCTGAGATGAACTGAACTTCTAGCTCTCCAGAGTTTGGAAATGTCACAAAGTATGGGAATTCTACCTTATTAATTAAGTTGATACTATCACATTCAAATGAATACTTCGCATAGAACTCATTGTGTGTCTCTTCATCATGTTCATCGTGTTCGTCATGTTCATCGTGTTCGTTATGTTCATCGTGTTCGTTATGTTCATCGTGTTCATCCTCTTGATTAATTAGCACCTCTTGAGAAGCTATATTACATTGACCTACAGCGGGTATAATAAAAACATTTTTATAGTCTTCAAATTTTTCAAGCGCGTTGCTTACTAGAGCTAAATCTTCTTCACTTTTGGCCTCATATTCAAAACCAACAATATCTGCACCTGGTAACATAAATTCAAAGTCTATGATGTTTTTATCAATAGCAATGTTAAGTTCTCCAACGCCGTGTTCGTGCTTATCAACTTGTCTTGTTTCTTCTGCAAAAGAAACTGTTGCGACAGCTGATAGTAGTAGTGAAAAATAAATATTTTTAGTCATCTTGTCTCCTGTAAATTTGATCTATTATTTTTAGGTGAAATTTCTAATAGTGTCTATAAAATTTGTTATACTATAACATTGAATATTTATTTAAATCTTAGTTTTTTTTACAGGAGTTGCAGGTGCCAAAAAATTCTAAATTATATCCATCAAATATTGATCCACTTGAGTCTTTAAACTCAGATAAATAATTAAAAAGTTTTGTATCATTGATTTCTGAAGCATTATCGCATTCATAACAAATTGAAAATATAGTTGCATGTGGTGTGTCACAGTTCGCCATTTTACACGCGACGAAAGAATTTTGACTTTCCACTTTATGAACTTTGCCTTTCTCGATCAACTTATCTAGAGCTCTATAAACTTGTGGTGGTGCATTTATTCCTTTTTTTTGAACATTTGAAAGTATTGAGTAAGCTTTGACTGGCTTTTTATTTTTTTGAATAAAATCTAAAACTATTTTTTGATTTTTTGATAATGATTTATTTTTGTTATCCATAGTTTTTTATAGTCTTAACAATATTAGTGTTTTTTTTGAATTTTTGTTAATGATAAAATAAATAATATTAATGCGACGGTTATGATTGTTGGACCTGATGCAGTATTAATTTCAAATGAAGTATATAAACCAATAAATACTGATAATAATCCTCCAATAATTGAAAAAATTACCATTTGTTTTGGATTATTTGATAAATTTCGAGCCATTGCAGTGGGTATAATCAGCATGCCAGTAATTAGCAATAATCCTACCATTTTTATAGAGATTGCAATAAGTGCCGCCAATAGAATGGTGAATATTACATTGATTCTATCTGGTTGCATGCCTTCAGCTTCCGCAAGTTCATAGTTAACTGTGGCAGCAAATAATGGTTTCCAAATCCGCCATAGGACAACAAGTATAGTAGCTCCCCCAATCCATATAATTAGCAAATCATTAACACTTACTGAGAGAATATCACCAAATAAAACTCCCATAATATCAAATCTGATAAATGATAAAAAACCTAATACAACCAATCCAATAGCAAGAGAAGAATGAGATAAAAGTCCTAATAATGAGTCACTAGCTAAATTAGTAGTGTTTTGTAGCTTTAATAAAAGTAATGCTACTAAAGATGAAACAACAAATACTGATAATGAAATATTAATATCAAATGATACTGATAATATAACTCCTAATAAGGCTGAATGGGCAAGCGTATCTCCAAAAAATGATAGCCTTCTCCAAACCACAAAACATCCTAATGGTCCTGTAACTAGAGCAATTCCGATACCTGCAATCAAAGCTCTAAATAAAAAATCCTCAAACATAATTATTTATTTTCTTCTACTATATTCCCATCAGGGGAATGTGTGTGATTATGATCATGCTCATAAATTGATAGTAGTTGTGAAGAGTGTTCTCCAAATAATTCCTTATAATTTTTATCTTGTGCTACATCAACTGGAGTTCCAGAACAACAGACATGCCCATTAAGGCACACCACATGATCTGTTGCTGACATCACTACATGTAAATCATGTGAAATTAAAAGAATGCCACACCCTAAAGTTTCTGAAATTTTTTTTATTAATGCATATAGTGCTACTTCTCCAGAATAATCAACACCCTGCACTGGCTCATCAAGAACTAAAAGTTCAGGTTTTTTACCTATAGCTCTAGCTAAAAGAACTCTTTGAAACTCTCCACCAGATAAGTCTCTTAGATTATTATCTTTTAGATGCTCAACCCCAGTCAAATTTAGGGCATAAGATATCTCATCCGACTTAAGATCTTGTGTTAAAATCATAAAATCGCTAACTCGAACTGGTAATGTCCAATCAATAATTACTTTTTGTGGCACGTAGGAAATTTTTTTAGTAAATATTTCTACCGTACCCTCTATGCGCTTATAGAGCCCAAGTGCAATTTTAGCCGTTGTTGTTTTGCCTGATCCATTTGGACCAATTAAAGTTACTATCTTACCTTTATGAATTTCTAAGTTTACTCCTCTAACAAGCCATTTGTTATCTTTTAAAATGCCAGCATTGGATAGCTTAACTAAAATATTATTATCTTTCATGAAAAGTACTTGCAAAAAAATTATGTTATATTATAACACTACTACTTAAAATCTATGAAAGCAACAAAATCTATGAAATTACTACAAAAATTTGGACTTTTTCTATCAACTTTTTCTCTGTTATCATTTGCGTCATATGCAAATGCTGAAACTAAGGTTGTAGCCTCAATTAAACCACTTCACTCATTAATAAGCTATGTGATGGATGGAGTTGGAACTCCAGATATAATAATTGATGGTAGTTCTTCCCCTCATACCTTTCAGTTAAAACCATCACATGCTTCGATGCTACAAGAGGCTGACATAGTTTTTTGGATAGGAGAAGATTTAGAGTCATTTTTAGAAACACCACTTGACTCAATTGCCAAAAATGCAAAGAGAGTCACATTAATGGACTCGAACGAGATAGATTTATTAAAATTTAGAGAAAAAAATGTATTCGATGATCATGATGAACATGGTGATGAACACGATGAGCATGGTGACGAGCATGATGAGCATGGTGATGAACATGATGAGCATGGTGACGAACATGATGAGCATGGTGACGAACATGATGAGCATGGTGACGAGCATGATGATCACCACGATGGTCACGCGCATGGTGAATTTGATATTCACTTTTGGTTGGACCCTGAAATTGCTAAAACTATAGTAACAATTGTAGCTAGAGAATTATCAGAGATAGATGCGGCAAATAAATCAACTTATGAAGCCAATGCTAAAAAAGCGATAAATGATCTTGATACATTGATAGCTGAAACAAGAAGTAAAATTAATAGTGATGCAACTTACATTGTATTCCATGATGCTTATCAATACTTTGAAAAAAGATTTGGTATTGAGGTTATAGGAGCTTTAACTGTAAACCCTGAAGTATTGCCGGGGGCTAAACAGCTTGCTGAAATAAGAGAAGTTATAGAGCACGAAAAAGTTAATTGCTTATTCTCTGAACCACAGTTTAATCCTAGTATTGCAAAAACTATTGCTCAAGATACAGGTGTTAAGGCATCTGTATTGGATCCACTTGGAGCAGAACTTAATCCAGGAAAAGATCTATATTTTGATCTTATAGGTGATATGGCTTCATCATTTGAAAGCTGTTAACTTAAAAATTTAAACTACTAACTATAATGACACTCTTAAGTTAAAGAGAGTGTCATTAATATTATATCTTTTCCTATATAATCTATTAAGATCTGTGTATGCAGGCTATGATGACTCAACCAAAATTCCGCGGTAGTAGTCACCACTTCATGTTTTTTGTCTCAATAATTGCCTCCACATTTCTAATATTAAAAAGTACAAACTCAACTGAACTAGTAGCTACCATAGTCTATTCTATTGGCTTACTTTCTATGTTTGGCTTCAGTGCTCTATATCATCGAAAAAAAACCACATTAGAAATAAAACAACGATTACGCAAACTAGATCACACTGGCATTTTTTTAATGATAGCAGGGACTTTCACTCCTATTTGCCTTTTATCCTTACCTTTAGAAAGTGGTTTAAAATTACTAACCATTATTTGGAGTGTTGCTGCAGTTGGAATACTTCAATCAATTTTTTTTTCAAGAATTCATCGGCTTTTACGAGCTTCAGTTTATTTAATTGCCGGTTGGGTTGCTCTACCATTCATGCCAATATTGATTGCTTCATTAAGTTTTATAAAATTAATCTTGGTCGTAGCAGGTGGAATTATCTATTCTATAGGTGCAACAGCTTATGGGTTTAGAGTACCAAAATTATCACCTGAGGTTTTTGGCTTTCATGAATTCTTTCATATACTAGTGATTATTGCAGCAATTCTGCACTTTATTGTGATTTATGGTTTAGTTTGATTTGCAGCTAAATTTACTAAGAACGCATTATCAAGTGCACTCTCTTCTAAAGCATTAAGTCTTCCACTTTTACCGGCATGGCCTCCAACTAAATTCATTTTCATTAATATTGGATTATTGGAAGTTGTATTGTCACGTAACTTTGGCACATACTTGGCTGGTTCATAGTACTGAACTTGTGAGTCATATAAACTTGATGTTACTAAAACTGCAGGGTAATTGGCTGACTTGATATTATCATATGGTGAATAGCTTTTTATATAATCGTACTCTTCTTTATTGGCAGGATTGCCCCACTCTTTATATTCAAACGTAGTAAGAGGAATAGACTCATCAGACATAGTCGTAACGACATCAACAAATGGCACGGCTGAAATGATACCGGTATACAATTCTGGCTCCATATTAATTACCGCTCCCATTAATAATCCACCAGCACTTCCACCCATAGCAAATACTTTTTTAGAATTTCCATAGCCTTGATGAATTAATGATTTAGTAGCATCAATAAAATCATAAAATGTATTTAATTTATTTAAAATTTTACCATCTTCATACCAATGACGACCCATTTCTGAGCCCCCTCTAATATTTGCAACAGCAAAAATAAATCCTCTATTCAATAACGGCAAAATTGAAGTTCGAAATGCTGCATCAATAATAATGCCGTAAGAACCATACCCATAAACTAATATTGGTGCTTGTGATAAATCAGTACCTTTTTTGTAAACTAATGAAACTGGAACTTGGGTTTCATCACGAGCAGTTATTTTTAAGCGCTCTACGTCATATTGTGTTTCATCATAATTACTTACATTTTGCTGCCACACTAAGTCACTGGTACCAGTTGCAATATCTTCTTTGAAAATAGAACTTGGTTTTTTGGGACTGGAATACCCATAGTAAAACTCATGTGCTAGATAGTCATTGTTAGTAGCCAAATAACAACTAAAAGCTGGTTCACTAAATTCTATGTAGTGTTTATCTAACGTTTTTCGGTGCATTTTGAGTATTTTAGGCAACCCGTCTTCACGCACTTCTAGGTAAATATAGTCAGGAAAAGCCTCAAAATCTTCGATTAGTAGCGCCTTATTATGCTCAATGACCGTCTCCCAATTCGCATAATTATTAATGTCTTCATGATTGAATTTCATCAACTCGAAGTTCTTTTTATCATTCGCATCACTAATGGCGTAAAAACATTCTGGAGTATCTTCAACAGAATAAAGATGTTTGTCAGATCTGGTTAAGATACAAAATGGCTTGCTCGTTTCATTTTCTAAATCAAGCATCCAAGTTTCTGAAGCTTCAGTTTTACTAATATAGATATTAAGATATTTCTTTGTTCGCGATTCATAAATATTTAAATGAAATTCAGAATCTTCTTCTTCATAGATTAAAATATCTTCACTAGGATCAGTTCCAAGTTTGTGTTTAAAAACTTTATTTTCAATTAACGTTACTGGATCTTTTTGGGCATAATAGATAGAAGTATTTTGCTTATCCCATACAACACTACCTGAACTTCTTTGAATCGCACTGTCGATAATTTTACCTGATGTGAGATCTTTAACTTTTATATTGTATTCACGCCGACCCGATAAATCTTCAGCATAAGCAACTAGCAAGTTATCTGATGATGGATTAATTGAAGCAACATTAAAATAATCTAAATCTTTTGCTAGCTCATTAACATTTAGCACTAATTCTTTTGTTCCATCTAATTCTCGATAATAGGTTTTATATTGTTGATCGGCACTAATTTCAGAAAAGTATAGATAGTCACCATACTTAATCTTCATCGACACTTCATGTGGTGGAATAAAACTTACCAACTCATCATAGATGTCTTGTCTACAATCATTTTTACTTGAAAACCAATCTTCTAAATATTGATTTTCAGCTTCTAAGTACGAAATAACTTCTGGGTCTTTGCGGGTATCATCTCTTAACCAATAATAATCATCAATACGCTCATCACCATGCGCTGTATGTACTTTAGGAATCTTTTTTGGTTGTGGTGGTTTTAATGAGTAAGACATTTTTTCTTCATCATCATTACGCCATATTCTAGACGAAATAAAGCCCAATTATTTTGCTATTACTATCGAATCAAACTCAAATCGAAAGGATGTAAACTTGTGCCAAAATCTAATTACATAAATCCCCGCTTTTATCAAAACGAAAGAACCATCTCCCTCAATCCATCCAAACCCTTTAACCGCAAAAGACGCAAACCCAAACGCTTTAGCTTTCTCAAATCTTTAATCTTAGTATTAGTAATATTTTCAGCATTTATTGGCTATTCAGCTTTTGCTGGTGGTCCTGTTCCAGATGAAGGTTGGATTACTAAAACTGATTCTGGTGGCGTTGCCATAAAACATCACGGCAATATAACTCATGGTGATAGTATTTATGTCTATTTAAGTAAGAATGATTGTAATTCAGCTACTTGGATATCTAGTATCTACACAATGGCTGAAAATAATTTTGAACCCTTAGTAAGTAGATATTTACCCTATAAAATACAAAGCTCAACAAATAAATCTGACTATGGCTATACTACAGCTCAACTAGTTTCAGTAAAACCATTTTTACTTGGACACAGAGCCATGATTTATTTTGGCGACTATCCAGTACATAAGTATTTGCAGTGGTTTCGAAGTGGTGATGAATACTATTTAGAAATTATTAAAGCTAGCAAGAAATTGATTGAACAAGAATATGGTGGTGTTGATGAGGACATTATTTTCATTAATCCCACAGAGTTTTTTGATATCCAAATGAACTCTTATTACTTTAAAGGTTTTAATAAAGCTCTAGTTGATGCTCAAAAGCAATGTCGAGATTTGGGTGTAACATTTTTATCTTAATAGGATTATAATTAACTGATATGAAAATAGGTATTATCCTATTTTCTATTCTTTTTTCGTTCGCTTCTCCAAAGTATAAAAAATAAAAGTATAAGTGCTGGTTGCAAAATTACAAAAATTATAAGATTAGCTAGATAATATCCAAGTCCAAACTCGCCAGGTGAACCACCGATTACTTGCAGCACATAAACGCAGAACATAAAGATATTTGTAATAAGTTGCTCAATCATAGATTGATTTATTATTTACTAAATTTATCTTTAAGCGGTGAAAAATAAATTATTCCTAATATGACTCCATCAAATAATGAAGATGCATGACCCAAAATTGAAGTAAGTTCATCCATTATCATAGGTCCTGTAAAAAAATACATAAATACTGAAATAATACTTATCCATAGAAATAATGTTCTTCCTGCTGGTTTTAACTTATATATTAAGATTAATGCAGTTATATAGGCCACTAAATATGGTAATACTAAAATATAACCAAAAGCATATTCATCAAATAGAGCTAAAGAGTACTCTTCTAGCGCCGCTGGAAGAGTTGTGTAGCCAGAAAGTCCCATTGCAGTAATAATTCCAAGCATTACAAAATTAGCAATAATTAAATTTTTTAAAACTTTTTCTATGTCCATATAAATTCTTTATTTATTAGAAGAAAATACTAATTCAAATACTTAAGTCTGCAAGGGAATAAGTATAAATCCTAGTGTCTACTGTGAAAAAAAATAAAACTTAGGTATTAGATATTTTACTAAAAAATAGACACGTAAAGTTAATTTGGTAGAATACATTATGAAGAAGATATTTATTTATATCTTAATAATTACACCCATTTTGACTATTAAAAAATGAATTATTTGTCTGATTACATTCTTCCATTTATATATATCGCCTGTATTTTAGTGTTAGTTTTACCAAACTTCTTAGCTTACAACTCCAATATAAGAATATTTTTAAAGAATTTATCAATTTGGACAATTATTATTTTAGTAGTGACAATTTTTATACAAGTATATGAAATGAATGTATATGATAGCTTTTACTAAATATTTCATGAAAAAAATATTAGTAATTATTATTGTTCTTTTTCCAGCTTACACTTTTGCCTTAGATTCTTTTGATATCTACAAAACTCTTAGCAACTCAACTGTCAAAATTAGCATTTGGGATAATTATAACAATAGTGATAAATCTGTTATCACTTGGGGTACTGGCGTTGTTATTAATAAGATAGATAACCGATTTTTTATTTTAACAAATGCTCACGTCATGTTAGAAAAATATTGTCTTGTTTTAGAGCATACTAAGGCTTGTAAAGATAAGGCTTGGGGTGGCGATACAACGATAACAATTGATGCTCATGAATCAGAATTTGAATATACAATAGGTGAAAATTTTGTCTGGTGGCCAGATCATGATCTGGCAGTAATTGCTGTTGATATTGATGAGCAAACAGTCTTTAAGCCAATAAATATTGGTGGCCATTACCATCCTTTAATGAACGTTTATGGTGCAGGATACCCTCAGGTTTTAGGGAATTTTAATAGGAACTATACTGATATTGTTTTTTGTGCTGGAGTAGTAAACACAATGTTTTTTGATGAATATGCTTTAGCTCAACTACGAAATTACTCAATAGCACATAGTTGTGCGCTTGCTGGTGGAATGAGTGGTGGTCCATTAGTTGATAATGATGGAAGACTCTTAGGTATTAATGGAATGAGTGGTGTTGCGATCGTATCTGAAAATAAAAAAGGTAATTTAGATATTGATATTGCTCCTGGTAGGTTTGATTATGCTATAGATATCTGGGATCTTTACTCTCTTGAAATTTCTAGTGCTACGGATGAAGAAGGGCATTTCAACCCTAGAAGTGACTTTTATAAATATTTACCAAAATTATCTTACGATTATCATTCTTCATTTTATAAAGAATATATAAGGTTGTACCCAAATAAATTAGATCGCATTAAACAACTTTTTAAATAATATTTAAATATTAATTATTTGCAGATAGATTCACAAGGAACGCCATCTTTATCTCGATCTAAAGCCATCATATTACATTGCTCTAACTTATAATAAGCCTCATCACAAGAGAGCATTTGAGTACAAGTTTTTTTGAAACAATCAAATTCATTATCATCATTAAGATTTAATTTTTCAGTAGTAAATGAATTTATTAAATCAACTACTTTATTTGAGAGAAAATTTATTTCTTCTCTATAAATTTCTATTTGTTTAGTGGTAGATAGTTTTAATTCTGAGTATTTTGTTTCTAATTCTTGAATGCGGTAATCATAACTCTTTTTGTTTTTTCTAAAATCCCACGGTGCCAATGGATACTCATCTGTCCATAAACCTGTCTTCTTCTTTTTTGCCTCATTTTGGTAACTATAGTAAGTGTACTCGGTTACATAGGCATCATACACCCAAGCTAAACCATTTTTTAATTGATAAATATTCGCATTAATATCATTGCAATAAACTATTGCTAAGGTTCGTTCATATTTATCGACACCCGATATTTCTAATCTACCATCCTGATTAAGACATAAATCTTTAAGACTTTTTGTTGATTCTAAGCCAAATTTTTGCTTACTTTCAGGGGCATCAATTTGTGTGAGCCTGACTTTAAATACTTCATTATTAGTATCTTTAAAGAGTATTGTATCACCATCAGTAACTTTAATGATTGAGCCTTCTAGTGCATAAACGTTTAAAATATTTATCGAATAAATAAGAATAAGAAAATTTATAGTTTTATACATTTCTACTTAATTCTTGGAGGTACGGTGGCACAATAACGTTCATACAAATTGACCTCTTTTTTTGTCATATTCATTAACTTTAACTGTCCTGATTGAGTATTAGAACTATTGAAGTAATATCTTCCATCAGTCGTACCTCTATCAATATAACACCAATTATTTGAAGGTTTTTTTCCATCAAGCATTTCTTTTATTGTATTCCATTCAAAACCAGTAGTTATAAATAATCCATCTTTTCTTTTTTGATCAAAAATAGTTGGATTAATTTTTCTGGTCATACCAGCTTCTAAATCATGTACTAATCTCGTATATTCTTCTAGTGCATCATCTTTTAAATTTTCTAATTGAGCTTCTTTTTCCTTCAATAGTTTTCTAGCTTCTTTTCTAATTTCAATTAATTCTTTCTGAGCTTGATCTCTTTGCTGTGTTACTAATACAAGTTGTTCTTCTAATTCTGATTGATCTGTTGAAACTAGTTTATCTTTTTCTTTTATAATTTTTTCAAATTTCTCCTGCTGTCTCTGAAGCTCCTGATTTATATTTTCAAGTTCTTTTTTCTTTCCTTTGATCTGATCTTCAATCTTAACTTGATCAATTGGCTGGTAATTTTTTTTAATATCATCGTTTTCTTTTAACTCGTTTTTTAATTGTTCAATCTGTTGTTGTTTTTGTGTAATTTCATTTTGCTTAGCATTTATACTACTGTCTAGTTCTTCTATTTGCTTATTACTTTCAGATATTATCTTCTCTTTTTCTAGCTGTTCAGCAATTACTATATTTTCAAATTTTTGTTTTTCTTCTTTTGTAATGGTATCTTTTGTCAGATCATTTTCTAGTTCAATTAAAGACTCACTTTGATCTAAAATGCTATTTTCAATAGTGGATATTTCGCTATTAGCTTGTTCTAATTTTTCAACCGTTTCTGCTTTTTCTTTTAATTTGTTATCTAATATAGACTGTTCTTCAGTTAATTTTTTTTGTATTTCGGCTTTTTCAACTGTACTTATGGAATCAGACATTACTTCTTCTTGTAATTGCGCAATTGATTCTTCTTGAATATTAACTTTTTGATCTTGTTCTTGAATCTCTGTTTCAAGATTATCCTTTTTATCAAGTTCAGCCGCTAATTGATCTTCAGATAAACCTAATGATTGCTCCATTTCTATTATATTTTCTTCTACCTGCGCTCTTTCTTCGTCCGTTATAGTTTTTTCCATTTCACGCTTTAGTTTAGCGATGTTGCCATCTTTTTTCTTAACAGCTTCATCAGTGTTCTCTTCTTCCAGAGTCATTTGCTTAGTATCGGAAAGAATCTGTTCTTCTAAAGTCTCAATATTACTGGTCTCAGTTTCGATATTTTTTTGATTTTCATTCTGCGTTTTCTTGAGATCTTCTAAAATCTTTCTATTTGCTTCTAATTCATCTTCGCTAAAAACTTTATTTTTATTATCAGTCAATTCTTGGATATTTTTTTCAATAGCTTCTTTTTGAGTTTCGGTTAAATCGATTAATTTTTCTTGATTTTCTATTTCTTCCTCTATTTCATTCTGTTGTTCTATTTTTTCATCTAAATCATATAATTGTTTTTGGACAATTGATAAATCTTCATCTGCTTGCTCAAATTTATCTTCTGCAGACTGAATATCATTTTCTACTTGATTTATATCTTCTTGAATTTTTTCTTTTTTAATATCTAAATTTTTATCAATAGTTTCAAGTTTCAGTAAACGTTCTGTATCTGCGGTTTCTTTGTCTTTTTCTAGATCGCTTTGAAATTCTTCTATCTCTTTCAATTCTGAATTTGTTTCATCAATTAGTTCTTGTGTATCTTCTTCAAGCTCAAGATTCTCTTGATCTGCGTACAGCCTTTCTAATTCTTTATTTTTCTGAATGGCTTCATCTAATTGTTTTTGTAATTTTTGACTACTATCTTCTTCCGCTAACACCGCTATCTTTTCTCTTTCTTCATCTAAAATTTCATCATTTTTATTAATCTCCTTATCAAGATTAACAATTTTATCTGCAAGCTCTTGTTCTTCTTTATTTGTTAATTCTGAATTATTTAATTGATCTTTAAGCATATCTCTATCTTGTTTGAGATTCTTATTTTCTTCTTCTATTATATCAATTGCATTTTCAGCGCTTATTATTTCATTCTCTATTTTCTGATTTTCTTCCTGTATTTGTTTTTTTGCAGCTTCAATTTCTTCTTGTGAATTTTCTACATCTTCTGCACTGACTTCTTCTTGATTATCTATTATAATTTGTGTTTGATTGTCAGTTGTTTGATAAGGCTTATTAAAAATCCAATAGGCTAAAGCCAATAAGAGTAAAAATATCCCTAATGCTGCTAAAAAAAGTGCTATAGACCTTGTATAGCCCCAAATACTTTTGGTACGGCGAATGCGGGCTTGTTCATCAATATACTTATTTACTGGAGTATAATCATGAATGCGAGAATCGGCAGAGCGGTCACGCGGCATTTATTACTCCTCTTCTTCAGTATATTCTTTTTTATTATTCTTAACTTTATACGGTCCTTTATCTAATACCCCTTTATCATTCGTTGGAAATGGAACATATACAATTTCTTTCCTAATAACTTCTTTAGGAATTTCTATTCTTTGGAATTCAACTTTTACATGTTCGATTGGTTTTTCAACTATCTTTTCAACTTCGTATGGTTTTTCAACAATGCGTTCAACTATTTTTTCAACCTCAATTTCTTCATAGACTGTAACCTTGACTGGTCTTAAAAGTCTTTCCTTTAATGCTTTAAAGGCTTTATTTATATAAACCGGAGTTAATTTAAAATGTCTAAACATTTTACTGGATGATAATGGCTTATTTAAAATCTTATGGGTTCTTTCATCTTGTAAATGTAAGCCAGCAAAAGCAACAAGTGTTCCAATAATTGAAATAACAAAAGATAAGCCACCAAACCAAATCCAGAAAGCACGATCCATCTCTCCTTGACTGATTATGCCATCAGTTAATTCATTTTTTTCTAATATCCTTTTATTGTCAGACTGTAATAACGCAATTTCATTTTCTTTATCTACAATTAAATCTGAATTTAGTGCAAGCGCATCCTTTAATTCGATGATCTCCTCATCTGTTTTTTTAAATAATAGTGAGTCTTCCGCTTTAAGTTTTCTATTGATACTTTTATTTTCTATATTTAAATTTCTATTTTCAAATATCAATTGTTCAATTTTTTTATCATTAGCTATTAGCAATGGATCTATATCACCTCCAGAAAACCAATTCGCAATTACGTTTATTTTTTCAGCTAATCTATAAATTTGATTTTGTTTTGCTTTAGTTTTTAGCTCATCTTTTTTTTCAGTATTTAGTTCACGTAATTCAGTAAGTTCGATTCGTCTTTCATTTTCACTTAACCCTATTTTATCTGTCTCATCTTTATATGGCTTAACACTGGCTTTTACAGCTTCGATTGTCTCAACTTTTTCTTTTTCAACAATCTGAAAATTTTCATTTAATCGATTAATTTCCTCTGACAGTTTTGCATCAATATTATTTATTTTATTTTGAGCAGTTTCCCTGGCATTCTTTGTCTCATTTGATTTCGTTTCAGCTGTAGTGCCTGCCGACTGTCTATTTTCTTCAGTCAGCTTTGTTATTTCTGTTTGTTTTAAGTTTATTTCCGTATCTCTTTTGTTTATTTCTGACTGAATAGGTGTTCTTTGGTCATCGAAATTTTGAAGAAAATTATTTTTTGGTACATTAGCAATATCTCGCTTAAGCTGCTTAATTTCTCTTTTTAATATTTTAATATCCGCCTTTAGGTCTTCGATTATACCTTTATTTAAGTCGATGACTGAGCTTCCACTTTCAACTTGACTACCAAGTGCGGCTAGTTCTTCTTTTAAGCTTTCTTCAATACTGTTCTTTTCATCTTTTGCATTTTTGTTTTTATCTGCAATAGCATTATTGTGATCAATTCTTAGACTGTTTAATTCACTGTTTTTTTGATTTATATCGTTCTCTATTTTTTTAATCTTTGCACGTAACTCTGTATCATCGTTAGTTTTGCTTAACGTATCAATTTTTTCTGCTATATCGTCAATCTCATTACGAACACTATCTACTGCTACTGAACGTTTATGATAATTTAATTCAAATGCTGTAATCATAGTTTCAAATGTTGAAAAATTTACTACAAGCAAAGCAACAAAAAATAATATTCTCCAATTCATTTTGGCAGAATAATAGAAGGCAGTGGCAAGAGGAATTTTAGTTAATTCCATTACAGCAACAACAACAAAGGCAAATGATAGCAAAAGCATATCTATATCAATACTTGAAGCTAGTTCTTCAACTTGTGTACCAGACTGACCACCACTTAACAGCATTATCACCGAAATTGAAAGTGCCACAAATGCAACTAAAATTTCAATAGCCCAGGCAAAATAATAAAGTTTTTTTCCAGTGCTGGCAGTTTTAGCTTTAGGGAAAAATTTATAATGAATATTTGATAAATCAGGCATTTTGTTTACTCCAATAGCTAAATTTAAATGAGAAAATATTTTTTGTTGAACTCAATATACGATCAACTAATGGGTCTTTAATATCAAATATTTGTGATATCTTTAGAATCATATTCTCTTCTTCTTCACTATAAATATGATCGCTGTGTGCTATGCGATATAATACTGCAACTATAAACTCTAAAAAATCAGGATGATCACCGTCTAACAATTTTTTTATTCTATCGGCATCATATTCAAAAGGCTTATCGTCTTCACTGGCTTCATGTAAAATCTTACGTAAAATGATCGCCTGTTCAGGTTCGTGAGGAACTATACTTAGAATTTCTTCTTCTTCTAAGATACTAAAATGACCATCGGCTTTGGCAAGTTTTGCAGCAAGAATAAGTACACCAATAATGCATATAGTTTGCTTGCTTTCTTTTCTATATTTGTCCCACATACTAGTTTTAAATAAATAAAAATAAATCTAATCATGAAATGCATATACTTAAGAGTCATTTTTGCATTTTTTTTACAAAGAAAAATTCATATATACTCTTAATTTTTATCTTAGTATTAAACTTAAATAGATCTTGGAATATTATCAGTTTTAATTCATGATAAAAATTCAAATTAAAAAGGCTAATTATGATACTCAAAAATATTGGTAGAATTTTAAATGAAGTATTATAATAGGTGTTTATTTAAATTATGAAATTAAATATACTGAAAATAATATTTTCTTTTAGCTTTTTTTTTAGCTTTGTTAATTTAAATAATGCAATAGCTGAAAATAATACTTACTGTAATTTACTTATTGAAGAAATAAAAAATTCTCAAGTTGGGCAACGGCTTGATCAAAAACCAATGACTTATTACTGGGGTGTAGAGTCAGGAATTATTTTTGAGCAAATAAAAGATATTGATACTGACGAATGGATTTTTACTAGAGATGATAATGGCTATTTAAATATATTTACAACTAAATATAAAAGTGATGATGGCAATATATTTGATGCTTACAGTATATTTAATCATAAAGATAAAGTTATAGCATTAAATGATATTGCTATTAATAATTTGAATGATGCTGAGATTAAAAAGATCATTAATCCTGATTTAGATATTGATAGTGACGATCAAATAAGCGAGGACCTTAATATCAAGGTTAAATATATAACTTTTTTAAATTCTAAAATAGATGAGGTATTGATTAAGCCATTATATACTACTGATAATTTTGTTACTCCAGAAATAGTCATAAACAATTTTAAAAATATTGACTCAAAGCGTGGTCATTTTGAAATGAATTATTTATTTTCTTATTACTGGCAAAGTCCTGAATTAGCACTTATTGCAGAAAAATTAATGAAAGATTTAATTCTAAAAGAAGATTTATACGAAATTAATTACTGTGAAATATCAACAGATAAATTTAGTGATCTGCAGCTATGGAATCCTAGCTTAAACTTTACCAATATATTAAGTGAATCTTCTGATGAGTCTTCAGATATCTATCTCTTTGAATACTATCCACCTACTGAAAACGAAGAGTCAAATTTTTATATTACATATCAATGGATTGGGACTTCGCTTTTATACTCTAAGTTTGATTTTACCGCTTTCCCATTTGACTCCCAAATTCTTACATTAGAATTAGCTAATACTAGAGACGAAGTTACGATAGATGATCAAAGTTTGTTTTCAATGTTTGTAGCTAGTGATTTTAGTGCTATTTCAAAGGTTCCAGATTGGGATATGGTTTCAAAAGAGGTTGTACCAACACATTTCTATGATGATTATTGGAGTGATAGTAGGGCTAAGTATATTTTGCAGTTACGTGTTGAGAGAAATAATTTTTATTATATATACAAAATAATCGTACCTATAATGATCATCTTAATTATTGCCTGGTCATCTTTATGGATTTCTCCTAATGAACTGCAAGCAAGATTAACTGTTACAATTGTATGTCTTTTATCTCTTATTGCTTACAACTACACATATGACAAAGATTTGCCAAAGCTGGATTATGCAACATTAATGGATTACTTTATTTTACTTGCTTATTTATTTGCTGCAGTTCCATCTTTGATAGCTATATATGCTCACAATATCTATCAAGCTAGTGGTAATTTAGCATCTCCAATAGATATTAAAGCAAGATACTTGGGCCCAATTATTTTTATGGTCTTGGTATTTGTAATTTCTTTATTATTGATTTCAGATAATATCAATACATCTGTTTTCCTCAGAAATATTCAAGGGCTTGATTAATTTATGTTTGGCTCAGAAAATGTAATAATTTACTTTTCTATTGCTTCACTAATTCCTGTTCTAATTATACTATTTTATGTCTACAAAAAAGACCGTTTTCCCGAACCTCCTAGAATTGTCTTCATAACATTTGCACTAGGAGTTGCTACTATATTTCCAATATTAATGATCATACCTCTAATAGAAGGATTTGCAGAAAATCTTAATTTGTTCACTGAGCCTGGTCATTTCTACTTTGCTTTTATTAGAGCAGCTTTATTAGAAGAAATATTTAAATGGCTAGTAATAATTTATTACTGTGCAAAATTAAATGAATTAAATGAACCAATGGACGCTTTAGTTTATGGTGTAGCTGCATCTCTAGGTTTTGCAGCATTTGAAAATTTTGAATACGTTACTGGATCTTTACAAGATAGTGTTGAATTAGCTTCTTCAGTAGCTTGGTTAAGAGCATTTACCGCTGTACCATTGCATGCAATGTGTGGTGCTATAATGGGTTATTTTTTGATTAAGGCTATTTTTATAATTAAAAATAAAAATATAAACCTTTTTTTATCTCTTTTTGCTCCAGTTATAATCCATGGATTATATGATTACATATTGATGTCAGAAGTAATAGCTAGTGGACTTATTTACCCACTATTAATTATCTTAGTCATTATAACTTTATTTATATTTGGCAAAGAACGACGCAATCAAGATAAAATGTTTTTTGAAGGGCAGTATAATAAATATAATATTGATAATTTTTCTGTTGGTTTAACAATTTTGATATCTCTTTCACTACTATCACTTGCTGTTTTTACAATGAATATTTTCTCACAAATAAATTAAATTTAATAAGAAACTTCCATAAAATATAGACCATCTGCAGGTGCAAGGGCCCCACATTTACTTCGGTCTTTTGCTTCTAGAGCTTCCTTAAAACGCTCCACATCCCAAAGCTCTTCACCCACCATTTTAAGTGTACCAACAATAGATCTGATTTGATGTTGGAGGAATGATGGAGCTACAAAACCAAAGTAAATATTGTCGTCTTGCCGAGTAATTTTACAACTATTTAGGGTTTTTATTGGAGATTTGGACTGACAGTTAACTGAGCGAAATGTTGTAAAATCATGCTTACCTTCAATAATTGGAATGCACGCTTGCATTTTTTCTAAGTTTAAATCTTTCATTACTAACCAAGCTCTGCCTTTTTCAATTGATAGTGGTGAGGTGCGGTTAATAATCCGATAGAGATATTTTCGTTCAGTTGCATCAAACCGAGAGTGAAACTTTGCATCAACTTCAGTCACATCTAAAATAGAAATTGGATAAATCTTTAAGTAATGATTTAAACCAGTCTTTATAGAATAAGTATCAAGTTCTTTAGTGGTTATATCAAAGTGTGCTACTTGTCCTGTTGCATGCACTCCTGAGTCTGTTCGGCCAGCACCAAACAATGTTGGTTTCTCTTGGAATAAACTTTCAATTGCAGTTTCGATACATTCTTGCACTGATAAGCCATTGTCTTGACGTTGCCAGCCAACAAATGGGGTGCCATCATATTCAATAATTATTTTATAGCGCATTTATAATTGTGTACCTGCAGTAACCTTATTGCCTTTTAAAAATTCAGCTAGTGTGACAAGGCCTTTACCTTCTTTTTTTAAAGTGGTTGGTTGCAAAGCATTTTGCCCACAGGCAATAACACATTCATCATTTAAAATTTCACCTGGGTTGCCACTCATTTCAATAACTTGTGAACTCATGACTTTAATTCTCTTGTCACCCATTTCAAACCACGCACCAGGATTAGGATTCAGCGCTCGTATTTTTTGATTAATTAATTGTGCATCATCCTGCCAATCAATCTTAGCTTCAGCTTTATCAATTTTATGTGCATACGTTGCTTGGCTATTATCTTGTGGTTGTGACTCAGTTGCTATCTTAGTAAAAAATTCTGGCAATAAAGTTTTGCCTAACTGTGATAAATTTTTTTCTAAATCTTGATATGTATCTTCAGCTTTAATGGGTAGTTCTGCATCTAAAATAATATCTCCCGTATCCAAACCTTCATCCACTCTAATAAATGATATGCCAGTAACTTTATCGCCCGCGATTATAGATCTTTGTATAGGTGCAGCACCTCGATATTTTGGTAGTAGTGAACCGTGTAGATTGAAGCAACCTAGTTTGGGTATATCAATAATTGCCTTAGGTAGAATATAGCCATAAGCAATGACAAAGATGATATCTGGATTTAATTCATTGATTTTATTGATTATTTCAGGGTCTTTAAGATTAGCTGGATACTCTAAGGGTAATTGATATTCTTCAGCACATTTAGCCACGGGTGATAGAGTTTGCTTCATACCACGATTGGCTAATTTTGGTGGGGCACTAAATACTGCTTGGATATTTACTGATGATTCCAGTAAGCCTTCAAGAATTGGAACTGCAAATTTTGATGTTCCCATAAATACAACATTGTAATTCTGCATTTTAAATCCTTAAATTTTTTGTCGTGAACTTAATGCGGCTGCTAGTGTTCCTTCATCCATATAATCTAATTCACCACCAACTGGAACACCATGACCTAATCTTGATACTGTCACTTCACATTCTTTTAAACAATCGGCAACATAATGTGCTGTAGTTTGTCCATCAACGGTGGCACTTAATGCTAAAATTACTTCAGAAACATTTTCCGCTTGTGAGCGTTCAACTAATTTTCTTACCTTAAGATCATCTGGACCAACACCATTAATAGCTGATAAGGTGCCACCTAATACGTGATAGGTTCCACTGTACAGTTCTGCTTTTTCCAAAGCCCATAAATCTGCAACATCCTCAACAACACATAACTGTGATTGATCGCGCTGTTCATCTGCACACAAGGTACATGGTGAAACTAAATCGATATTGCCACAATTTTCACAAGTTAAAATATTTTTACTCGCAGAGAGTAATGACTCTGATAATGGAATCATAAGTTGATCTTTACGTTTAAGTAAATGTAAAACAGCACGACTAGCGGATTTAGGTCCATAACCAGGTAGCTTACTTATTAGCAAAATAAGTTTATCAATTTCTTCGTTAGAGTAATTGCGCCGCATCTTATATTGGCATCTTAAAGCCTGGCGGCATTTTTAGTCCACCAGTGATTGAACTCATTTCATCGGCTGTTTTTTGCTGAACTTTTTCTTTCGCATCGTTGTGTGCTGCTAAAACCAAATCTTCTAAAATATCAACTTCATCAGCAACAAGTAGTGAAGGATCAATGGTGACATTGGTCACATGATTTTTACCATTCACCGAAACCTTAACCAGGCCACCACCGGCAGTACCTTCAGCTTCAAGTTCTTCAACTTTTTTTTGTGCATCCATCATTTTAGATTGCAGTTCTTGGGCTTGTTTCAGCATGTTATTAAAATCAGTCATTGCTCTTCTTTCTATATTAATTATCTAATGTTTCAACTTCTGCGCCTGGGAAAAAATCAATGATTTCTTGGACTTTTGGGTCAATTTTTGGCGTACTAGCTTTTTTTTGAGCTGGCTCTGGTTCCGAAGTAATCGAATCATCCTCTTCTATGGCTTGAGATATTTCTTCAATTAATTCATTGGGATGTGGAATATCAGCGGTATAGGTAATTCTAATTAGTAACATTTCTAAAGCACTAATTGGTGAGAATGTATCTGATACTTCTTGCAAACCTTTGTGTAGCATTTGCCAAACCATCGACAGGGTTCCAACCTGAAGCTTGGCTGCTAATTCTTCGAAAGCTTTAAATTCTGAATCGGTGTGTGAAAGTTTTAAACTTTCAGCAGCATCAACTTTGAACAAGGTTAGATAATGCGTTATATGAATTAAATCTCTTAAAATTAATAATGGATCAGCGCCTCCATCATAAAGTAGATTTAATTTCTCAATAGCCCCTAATGTTTGTCCTTCCATGAGCAATGAAACTAAGTTTAGCATTTCCACTGGATCATTTAAGCCGATCATATCTTTTACTAAGTCTTCAGAAATATTTGACTCTGAATATGCAATTGCCTGATCTAATAACGAGAGACCATCACGCACAGAACCTTCGGCTGATCTTGAAATTATTTTTAAAGCCCCATCTTCAATAGGTACGCCCTCTTTGTCACAAACGCCTTTAAAGAAATCACTTAATTCATTTGGTTCAATACGTTTCAAATCATAACGCTGACATCTTGATAAAATAGTTGCTGGGATTTTTCTAACTTCGGTAGTCGCAAAAATAAATTTAACATGCTCTGGTGGCTCTTCTAAAGTTTTTAATAAACCATTAAAAGCAGCATTTGATAACATGTGCACCTCATCAATAATGTAAACTTTAAAGGTTGATGATACTGGGGCATATTGCACTCCATCTATTAACTCACGAATATCATTAATACCTGTTCTTGAGGCGGCATCCATTTCAAGTACATCGATACTGCGTGACTCAGAAATTGCAATGCAGTTATCACACTTACAACATGGCTCTTGAAATTCACTATTACCTAAACTGACTTCATTACAATTTAATGCTTTGGCAATAATCCTTGCTGTGGTGGTTTTACCAACTCCACGGACTCCTGTAAGCAAGTATGCATTTGCAATACGATTGAGCTTTATTGCATTTTTAATTGTTTGCGCCATTAACTCTTGGCCTATTAATTCAGCAAAATTATTAGGACGGTATTTGAGTGGTAGCGGTATGTGTCTTTGTTCTTCCATAAATATTGAATAACTTTAATTCAGTGGGAGATTAAAACAACCCAAGTATTGCCTCTACGGCTGCTGCATTTCTGCTCTGACCGAGTTCGAGATATACTCGTCTGCATAATCTCCCAAGATATTATAGCAGACAGATATATAAAATTGCTTTAATAAAATAATATAGTTAACAACATATTTTTAGATGAATTCAATTACCTTTGCTAACAATCCGATCGATCGCGCGTCGCAATTTCGTAGTAATAAAGAATGGCAGCAACAAGCTAGAATATCTGAAAAATCACTATTTATGATCTTTTTTGAGGATAAGCCACTCATAAAAGTAAGCCAAGATCACTCTACAAAGCCAGAAATATTATGGGTATCCCATCAGCAACTAATAGCTTCACTAACCAATAATATCACACCACTTTTTTTAGGCCTAAAAGATGAGCGACCACATTTTGCGCTGGACTTAAGTGAGCTAAATTTAGATCAGGTATTATCTAACCCAAGTTTTGCAAATGCTAAGTTTATTGATGCTCGATCTATTGCACAAAATATAGATAGCCCCAGCACTGGTATAATTGCGCAAGCAAAATCGAATTTTGCCTGGAATAAAAATAACATTTATTGCTCCAAGTGTGAAGGTGTTAAGTTAGAAACAAAAGATACAGGTTATAAAAAATGTTGTAATCAATGTGGCGCTGAATATTTTCCACGTGTTGATCCTGTTGTGATTATGTTACCCATTTTTCAAGACAAATGTTTATTGGGAAGGCAAAAAGGTTTTCCACCAGGTATGTTTTCAGCACTTGCAGGTTTTGTGGAGCCAGGGGAAACTATTGAAGAAGCAGTAATGCGTGAAGTTAACGAAGAAGTGGGATTAAAATCTAGAAATGTTGTCTATAAGTTTACCCAACCTTGGCCGTTCCCCTCCTCACTCATGATTGGCTGCACTGCTTTGGTTGATGATCCAGAATTTACCGTAGACGAAGAAGAAATTGTAGAAGCGATCTGGTTGAATAAGGAAGACCTAACCAAAATATTAGTTGGCAAAAGTGAAAAGCGTATCTGGATACCACCACCAATGGCCATTGCCCATCAGCTTATTGTTGACTGGATGAAAGATAATTAAGATTTCGAACGATACTCGTGCTTTGGGTACTCGCCAAGAATAGTAAGCATATTTGTATAATGTTTTACTTCCTCTACAGCACCAGCAACTACTGGATCGCCCAAATAGCCTTCAAACTCAATATAGAATTGTGCTTTATTGAAATCACTTTCAACAATGAAACTTTCTAATTTTATCATGTTAACTCCATTAGTCGCAAATCCACCAAGTGCCTTATATAAGGCAGAAGGAATACTTTTGGTTTCAATGATACAGCTCGTTAAATAGTCTAAACTATCATCCTTTTCTTGCTGCAAATCTTTAGACATGACTAAAAAACGGGTGGTGTTTTTTTTATCATCTTCAATATTAGCTTTAACTATATTTAAATTATAAATTTCCGCAGCTAATTCAGAAGCAATTGCTGCCTCATGATCTTCGCCACTTTCACTTATAAATTTAGCTGATCCAGCGGTATCAGCCATAACAATTTCCTGTAAACCTAGTGTATCGATTACTTTAGTGCATTGACCTAGCCCCATAACATGACTGCGTACCGATTTTAAATTAGCAATATCAATGCCAGGTTTTGCAATTAATTGATGACGTACATTTTCAAAATGTTCAGCATAAATTTTTAAATCAGAATTCCCAACTAGCTTATGAATATCCGCAACTCTACCAGCTGCAGAATTTTCAACTGGAATCATTGCCAAGTCAGTTTGACCTTCACTAACGCAAGTTAATGCATCATTAAAAGTGCGGCATGGTATAGCCTCATAGTCGGCAAACACATTTTTACAAGCTAAGTGTGAATAGGCGCCAAGTTCACCTTGGAATGAAATTTTTTTTGTCATCTTAATTAAATTAGTTTTTGCATTTTTTCTAAATCTTCTGGAGTATCGACGCCTAACGGCAAAAAGTCAATTAATCCAATCTCAATTCGCATGTGATTATCAAGAGCCCGTAACTGTTCCAGTTTTTCTTCTTTTTCTCTTGCAGATTGCGGCAATTGCACAAACTTTGCTAATGCCGTTCGGGTATAAGCATACAATCCAATATGATGCAGGTGATTACCATTAACTGAAGTCTCTGCATTTCTTGTAAAATTAATAGCTTGGCCAATTTGTGTAGTTGAATTGATATCAGCAATCGCTTTCACAATACTATTGCTATTAATTTCATCTGGATTAGTCATCTCACACACAAGGGTGCCAATATCAACGGCTTCCTCAGTTAGCAGATTAACAACTGCAATTAAACATTCACGATTAATTTGTGGAAGGTCACCTTGTAAATTAATAATATAATTAATCTTATTGGCCGTATCAAAATTTTCTAAAGCCTCAAAAATACGATCAGTTCCCGATTGATGATTCGTGTTAGTAAGCTCACAATTACCACCAGCTTGAGAGATCACATCTTTTATTTCTTGACTATCGGTAGCAACAATCACTTCGCCTAGTGCGGCTGCCACAGCACGCTCCCAAACATGTAGTATCATTGGCTTGCCATTAATAGGTAATAACGGCTTATTTGGTAATCTCGTTGAAGCCAGTCGCGCAGGGATTATAATTGCAGTATTTTCTTGATTTATCATGGTCATACCGTGCGACGCCAGGGCGCATTATAACTTGAATAGTTTAGATTTATAATCTAATTATAACTCAAATCATTACAATGATAACAAATTTATGGACTCATTAGAAATTAACAAGATTGTCGCCGGATTGCTGGTTGTTGTCCTAATTATCATTGGAATAACAAACTTTGCTGAAATTTTATACCATGTCGAGCAACCAAAAGTTGCCCATTATGTTATCGAAGGTGTTGATGATACTGATATGGCAGAGGCAACAGATGAGCCAGTTGCTGCTCCAGTTGAAGTACCTATTCTTACTCTATTGGCATCAGCTAATTTTGATAAGGGTGCAAAAGTTTTCAGAAAATGCTCATCTTGTCATGTTGCTATTAAAGATGGAGCTAATAAAATCGGCCCAGGATTATGGGAAGTAGTAAATAAAGATAAAGGTGTTGTTGATGGCTTTTCTTACTCTTCGGCACTAGTAAATCATGGTGGTAAGTGGAGTTATGAAGAACTCAATGGCTTCTTAAAAAATCCGAAAAAATACATTGAAGGCACTAAAATGTCATTTGCTGGTCTAAAAAAAGCAACTGATAGAGCAAATGTTATTTTGTACTTACGTAGTTTAAGTGATAATCCTGCACCGCTCGAGTAAATCAAAATAATTTAATTAAATCTTTATGAGAACCTATCAAAAGGATAGATTCTTATTATGCAATCTCAAGTAAATTCATTTGCCGCTTATTGGGATCGACGGATGCTCAGAATATTATTGCTTGGTATTATTAGTGGCTTTCCCTGGGTGCTTATCGGTAGTGCTTTAACACTGTGGCTCAAAGAAGATGGTATCAGTCGAAGTACAATTGGTTGGGCAGGTTTAATCTTTGGCGTTTATGCAATAAACTTCCTCTGGGCGCCATTAATTGACCGACTAAAAATTCCAGTACTAACTTCTCTTGTTGGACATAGAAAAGCATGGATTATGACTATGCAATTTCTCATTCTTGTTTCATTAATTATCTGGAGTTTCTTAAGTCCAGTAGATGATTTAGCTATTATTGTAACAATTGGCTTAATCATAGCTATCTCATCTGCATCACAAGACATTACGATTGATGCACTGCGTATTGAACAAATCGGAAAAGATGAGTCTGCTGCAATGGCTGCCGGTGCGGCAACTGCAGTTGTTGGTTGGTGGAGTGGCTATAAGCTAGGTGGATTAATTACATTAATCACTGCAGATTGGGTTCAGTCACTAGGATTTACTAATTATTGGCAAATTTCTTTTATAATTATTTGTAGTATTGTGATTGCTTGCAATATTGGATTATATCTAATCCCAGAAACTGGTACTGATGAACGAATTCAATCACAACAAAGCGACCAAGCAAATATTCAAAATAAAATGGGGGTATCTGGTACTCTTGGCCGGTTATTATCTTGGTTTACAGCTACTATTATAAGTCCATTATTTAGCTTCTTTAAAAAAAATGGAGTAGCCATTGGTCTGTCTATACTCGGGTTTATTTTCTTATTTAAAATTGGTGAAGCATTCCTCGGACGAATGTCGATTTTATTTTATAAAGAAATAGGTTTTTCTAAATCTGATATTGCTTTGTATTCTAAGGGTCTTGGATGGATTACTACAGTTGCTTTTACTCTTGTTGGTGGTTGGTTTGCTATTCGGTCTGGAGTAATAAAAGCTTTATTTATTTCAGGTATAATCATGGCCTTAACCAACCTTATGTTTACCTACTTGGCTTGGAGTGGAAAATCAGAATTCATATTTGCAGCAGCTGTATTATTAGATGACCTTGCTGCAGCATTTGCTACGGTAGCATTTGTTACCTTTATCTCAATGTTAGTTGATCGTAACTATACTGCTACTCAATATGCATTATTGGCATCGATTGGCACTGCTGGTAGAACCTTAATGGCATCATCATCTGGTTCTTTAGTTGATTGGCTAAATGGTGATTGGGGTACATTTTTTATTATTACTGCACTCATGGTCATTCCATCGTTAGTGTTACTTTGGTTTATAAGAAATAAAATAGTCTTAAAAGTTAATTAAGAATTTGTCACCAAAGCTATCAAAAGGCCTACAAAAGCCAATATAACTAAACTCCATACGACTTGTCCTGTACGGGTTGTGTCTTGTTTTAAATTGGCTGCTTTAGAAATGCAATAAGCAAATAAGGCAATACAGATTATAATAAATATTATTCGAAACATTAGTTACCTCTAAAACGACGATGATTAAATATTGCTATGTAGTAAATCATAAATGTAGAAATAAACCAAACACCTTGTGATTGCAATGTTGCTTCCCGCTCCCCAAAACTAAATAGGGTCGGATTATACCATGGACCTAATGTCATAAGTGGGCCCCACGAAATTCTTGCATCATTACCAATCTGGTTGTGATATAAAATCATTTCTACCCAAATATTTTGACCGACATACCAGACTAGTAATATAAAAAAAGCTGGCCATAGAAATTTTTCAAAAGGGGCAGGTGAGTTTTTATAATAAATACCAACTAGAATGATGCCTAGCCAAGCTACTCCAGTATCTACTATAGAATTAGTTAACCAGTTAATTTGTGATGGAATGGCACAATTTAGAGCATCTGATCTTCGAGCACTAACGTGTTGACCATCTACTAAGCCAAAATTTATCCAGATTTCATAACCAAATACAGCAATTAAAAATGAAGCAATTAGTGTTGAAACAATCCATTTTTTATTTCGCCCTGTAAGTGTGGTATACAAAGCTACTGAGAATGTAACAAAGATTGAGGTAAAAATTACCATAACTTTACGCCATTCCTCAGAATCTAATCCACAATCAAATAGATACATACGCTAGTTTCTTCCCATTTTGATTATTTTACCATACTTTTTTTCAATTCTTGACTTGGCTTGACGTAACGGTTCGATTTCAGTGCGCATATGAAATGCATTAGCATGTATAATATTCTTATTATCCACCATCATAGCAACATGCCCTTGCCAAAAAATTAGATCCCCACCCTTTAAATTTTTTTCAGCAACTTCTGTAATAATGAAATCTTCTTGCAAATCAGTGTCTCTTGGAAAAAACTTATTATTAATTTGAAAAATATTTTGTATTAAACCTGAACAATCAATCCCAATTGAATTGCGCCCACCCCATAAGTAAGGCGTGTGTAAAAATTTTTTTGCTAACATTACTAAATCTAAATTAGTATTGTTTAGCTTGGTAATATCCTGCTTATGACACCAGCCAAGATTTTTAATCTTATAAAAATATTTATTCTTCATTGTACCAGTTATTTCTATTAGAGAATTAAAACTAAGCTCACTAACTGGTATTGATTTAATACTTGGTAATTTATAAACCAAACAACGGAGTGAAATAATTTTATGTGAAGGTACAATTTTCGTTACTTGCAAATTATCTACTAGAGCATAGCCAACGTAATCATCACGTAGCGATTGTAGCCAAGCATAGCCTTTCTTAATTTCAAAAACTTTTACTGGCTCGCCATAAAGTAATTGTGAAATAAGTTGTTTTTTATTGCTTGATAATAAATTTGAAAAATTTGATTTAACATAATAAATCTTACCTTTAATAAATTTTCTATTCTTTAGAAAACCTTTATATTCTGATGCGGCTATATCGTTCCTAATAGGAGTAATGCGTTTATCAAATATCACTATTATTTAATTTATAATGAAAGGCCTAGATATATTAAGACAATTATGACTGTTAAAATTCCACCAAAAATCATTGTGGCTCTTACTGTGACATGAATTCGTTCTGCAAAAAAAACGTGATAAATTGCAGCACCTAATAGTGGGACTAAAAGGATTACTAGGGTCCAAATAAATTTAGACAGGTTTGAACTTAGTCGATTATCTGACAGTTCATAAAGAGCAAGTGGTGTCCAAGCCGCGTATAAAAATATTGGCAAGTAGTAGCCATAAAAATTAAATAATAGAGATAAAAATGTAATATCTCCGACTGGGAACGCTGCAACACCTGGCATATTATCTTCTCCTTCTTATTTAAAATCGTAAACTATGCTTCAATTAGTTTAAATACTTTTCTGCAGTTTCTGGTAGCTTAATATTAGTATAATCAATCTCATAATTCTTAAATACGTCTATAGCTGGTATTACATTGCTAAAATATGAGTTTGGACTTGGCATATTTGGCTGAGGTCCGGGTTCTGGCATACTTCGCCAATCCCCAACTTCAAATGATCCTTGGTTAACATAGACAATTCTTGCGATTGAACTCCATAATCCTGACAAATCACTTCCACGACTAAAAATATTATCACCACATTCACCAGATGTTTGTATACCTGGTGGAAATGAGGTTTGGATTGTATTTCCTTTAAAGCAGTTACCTAAGTTTGAAATACCACTCAAAGCTATATCGGCTTTTTTAGAATTTATAATTAAATTATCTTGAACGATGTTGCCATGCGCAGGCCAATAATTATCATCAAATGCAGCTGTAACAACAACTCCAAAAACACCATGATCATTAATAACATTATTTTTAATCAGATTATTATTGCCTCCTGCAATGATAATGCCATTGCCTAGTGTAATATATTGATTAGGCCACGCTGGAGCTTTTATATTATTATTATTTTCAATATGGTTACCTATGATAAAACTTTCACGTTCTGGGGGTAACAATTCACTATCTAGTGTGTTAGGTGCGATACCTCCCATGTTGTTTCTAAATATTGAGCTGACAATATATAAATCACCGCCAGAATTGGTCCCTGAGTAACCTAATCCATTATTTTCCGAAATAACGTTGTTAATTACTGTGTCACATGGATAGCACTGGCCAATATAAAATCCTGCATCTGGTGAACCCGATGCATAAGAATGGTCTATAACACCATCTACAGAATCAAATCCATAAATACCATAGTCTCCATTATTATAAGCCGTAACATATGATGCTCTATAGCCTTCTACGGTTGCAAAATAAAACCCATTGAGTAAAGCATTACGAGCTGTAATATTCTCAACTACAACGCCATCAACTCCAGCAACAATAATACCGTTGGCTTTTTCAAATTCACCATCAATAATAACATTGTTGCGATCGACTCCTCTGATTGTTATAGATGGAGTTCTTACAACGACTTCTTCATAATATATGCCTTTACCAACTAGAACTAGGTCACCTGGATTTGTTGCATCAACAGCATCTTGAATGGTTTCGTAAACATATGGCACGTATCTAACTGCACCACTAAAATCTTTAACCGCATCGTTTTTAGTAAAATTTGTATACTCATGATAGTCAATGTCGCCTACAACTACTGAGCCTGCCATCCCCCAATCTCCTTCTGGTGTGGCATGATATGAACAAATATATTTATACAGACCTTCTGTTTGAAAATTTACATCAAGATAATCATTTTTTGGAACATCTTCATAGTCACCCCAGCTCTCATCAGTAGCAACGACATTATGAGGATTGTTCCCAGCATTGTAAAATCGTACCATACCACCTTCATGCACTCTTACTACTGGCGGTGAAAATGTATTATCAATCATTCGAACTCCAGTATAGGCAGATTTACTGATGTCATCACAGCTTGAGAAAAACACTACAGATATTAAAAATATTGCAAAACCTAAGGTTATTCTCTTTAAACTATCCATGAAGTAATTATGACTTATGTTCAAGAAATCTCAATAAATTAATATTATACTTAATTGATCAAGAAGGATTTTCTTCTAAATACTTTATAAATTCTTCTAATTCATAAATTTTACTATCGGGAATATCTTTGTAGGAACAGCCATACTTAGTTTTTATTTCCAGAGATATATGTGCATATGGGTTTCTTCCCTTTGGATGACTAGGATGATCAGGTAATACTCCTTTTAAAGAATCTCCCGTTTCAAGTATAAGTTGCCATATTTTTTTTGCATTTTCTTGTTTCATATTTATATCGTATAGTAATTTTCTTATGATTAAAAATGTTAAGGCAAATGAGTGTTTTAATATCCTCAGAGAAGAGGAGAGCTCCAAATTAATTGATGTTAGAACAAGTTATGAGTGGCAAAATGATGGATATGCTGATTTAGAATCAATTGGCAAAAAAGTACATTTAATTTCACTGAACAACGAGGATCATAGTCCTCCCACAAATTTTATTAATCAAATAAATGGTCTAGATATTAAACCTGATAATAAAATATTTTTTATTTGTAGGTCTGGAATGAGATCGCTGTATGCTGGTAATCTTCTTTATGAAGGTTTTGTTTCCAAAAAAATATTTAATGTTGAAGGTGGAATGGAATATGGCTGGAAACATTTATGCTTACCTTTATTTTTTAATAATAATTAATACTATTAAATTTTAAAAATAAAAATTAGATTATACTTTTGGCATAGAATATAGGTATATAAAATTAAGTTATTCTCTATAGTTTTTAAAATAAATTGTATATTTAAAAGGTACTGAGTAATGAATTTAACACTTCAAAGAACAATAAATATAATCAATGCATTTGAAACAATAAATGATAATTTAAAATTTAAATCATTAACTAACTTTAAAAGAACCGCATACGGCTTCAAAATATTAATTGATGTTATGTTTTGCGAACTTATTTGTAGCGATGATGTAGTTTGTACTAAAGTTTACTTAGCTAATAAAGTTTCTTCTTTAGCTTCTAGAGCAACAATTGATAATTTTATTAATGATCAAATCGATATTGGACATCTCATTGCTAGCAGTTCGTCTATTGATGGAAGAATAAAAGTAATCACACCGAGTGAAAAACTGATAAAAGATTACCAACTTTGGCTAGAAAATTTAGCTAAATAAAAAAAACTGAAATTTAACTTCTTTTATTTAGTTATTTTTATATTACCTCGGGATATTAGAATTAAATTTTCTGCGTTACTGTAATTAATTACAGTACTTAAATAACCCGAGATAAATAATAAGCTTATTGACTATTCAACAACACTTAAGTTCACAGCAGATTCTTTGCCTTTATTTTCCGCTAGCTCATATTCTACTTTTTGACCTTCATCTAATGCATGAAGACCAGCTTTTTCAAGAGCTGAAATATGAACAAATACGTCTTTATCTCCACCTTCTGGTGCGATGAATCCATATCCTTTTTTTGTGTTAAACCACTTAACAGTACCTATTGCCATTATTTATTCCTTTGTTTTTATTAGTTATTGCCTCACTAGCAAACAAGCTATGAAGTTAGAGATTACAAAGTTTGAATTTGACTAAATGAAAATAAAATAGATAAAACAAGGAATAGATTATTGAAAATAACTTTGCCTTTAATGGGTTTTAAATATCTTAAGTCTACTTCTCCAAAGGAACAAAATTCATAATCTAAATAGTTTATATAATTGATACTAGTAAATAGCAATTTATAAAAGATTAGAATATTTTATTTAAAAGTTACAAAAAACCTAGCTAATACAATAAAAATCTAAACTGATAAAAACTTACTAGCCTCATCTCCATATATTTTCCACCAACTATGGCCCATATCTCTAATATTTTTTAAATTGATATTAGTATAGTCATCTAAATTCCAATTTATATTTTCTGCTACTGAATTAACTCGAAAATAATTATTACTAATTAGATCGCTTAATAACTCATGGTCTGCATGAGACTCAAGTAAAATTCCTAATATATCATTAGCTAACCAGCCAATTGGTCCCCATTTGGAAGAATCCTCACCATCTAAGTTTTTTGAATGTATTCCTGTTCCGATACTAAATACTTTTATTTTATCTGTTTTAAAATATTTGCGTGCTTCATTGTATCCAACCAAGCAAGGGTTATTTGCAACAACCCCTCCATCTATTAACCATGAACCGTCTTCAATTTGGACTGTTGGATAATATAATGGTGCTGCTGAAGTTGCATTAATTGCACTTATTACTCTAATATTTTGATCTTTATAACTGGCAATTATCCTTGGCTTTCTTGCCTCAACATCATATGCTAAAACTGCTATAGGTTTTTTAGATTCAGCTATAAGCCCATTGCCAAAATATTTCTCTAATAATTCTGTTTTAGAATTATTATTATATTTAGGTTTTGTCGTTAAAAAGAAATTTTTTGTCCAAAAAGAACCTTGCATACTCATAGCTAAGTTATCTTTTGACCAAAAATCTTCTAGTTCATTAGTGTTAATCTGGTTAATAACTAAATGCATTGCATTTAAACCACCTACACTAGTGCCAATAAAAAAGTCAAATATATCAAAAATTTTTTTACCAGTGGCTTTTTCTAATTCTTTTAAAAAGATTACAGTTGCAAGCCCTCTGACTCCACCGCCATCTAATGATAAGACTATTTTATGATCTTTTTCTCGTTCAATAGATTTAAATAAGTTTAGAAATTTCATTAGCATGATATAAGTTTAACCTATAATTAATGTTAATTTTATAAAAAAACTTCTAGATATGACATTTAAAACCAATGAATTTTTTATGGGCGTTCGAGACACTATGCCTCATCACCTAGGTGTTTTTCCATTTGGCTTAGTATTTGGCGTAATATCAATGGCAAGTGGCCTCTCTACTCTTGAAACTATATTAATGTCTTCAATTATTTTTGGAGGTGCAAGTCAAATTGTTTTTATACAACTTTGGTCTGCTGGCGTTCCACATTTTATTGTTGGAAGTTCTGTAGCTATAGTTAACCTAAGGCATTTACTCTACAGCGCATCGCTTACAAAATACGTAGAAAGCCTTCCCTTGAAATGGCGTATGATATTGGCATATTTACTTACTGATCAATCTTACTCACTAACAGTACAAAAATATCGAAGAGATAAGTTTTTAAATCATAATCACTACTATTTTTTAGGCAGTGGTATAACAGTATGGTTAGGTTGGCAAATTGCAACCATAATTGGTGTTTTTGGAGCTTCCTTTATATCAGAACAATGGTCTTTGACATTTGCAATATCGTTAACATTTATCGCTATTGTTATACCATTGCTAAAAACAAGAGCAGATCTAATTGCCTGTTTTGTTGCAGGCGTTTTATCAATTTTTCTTCAGCCGTTACCCTGGAAGCTATGGCTCATACTTGCTGGACTTGGTGGCATAGCTGCTGGATGGATTACCACAATTATAGTTAAAAAAAATAAGAAATCTGAAAAATGATTTGGATTGTTATGATAGTTGCAGGGTTAATTACCTATATTACCAGATTTTCAATGTTTAATAAATCTATTGCAGAAAAAATGCCCAAATGGGTTGAAGTACCACTTCACTATGTTCCTATTACTTTATTGACTGCAATTATCGTACCTGAAGTTTTAATATATGAACAAAATTTAAGTCTTTCTATTTTTGAAAATCTTAGGATTATTGCTGCAAGCTTTGCAATACTTATTGCTTTTATTTCAAGAAATGTGATTGCAACAATTGCTTCTGGTTTAGTCTGCTTATGGGTATTGCAATGGTTACTCTAATTTGTAGATTTATTATTTTTATGGACAAAGGAAGAATTTAGACTAATTATATTTCATATGAACAACAAAAACGAATACACTTTTATAGGTTTAACAATGGAAAATATTTCCCTTATCTATGGAATATTTCTGATCTTATGGGGCATTGGAGTAAGCTATTTAAGTACTAGCAATTCAATTACTTCATATATTCCTTCAATCTTTGGTTTACCAATATTGCTTTTCGCAATTTTGACTTTATTAATTCCAAGTAAGAAAAAATTACTTATGCATATTGTAGTTACTTTTGGCTTAATTATTTTTTTAGGTGGACTAGATTTTTTTAGAAGTCTTGGAAGTCCATTTGAAAATGTATGGGCAGATAGCTCTAAGCTAATGATGATGATCACAGGCTTTATCTTTACATTGCTGTGTGTAAAATCGTTTATATTTGCTAGAAAAAATAAATAATTAAGCTTTTATAGTTTTAATGGGCTTCTTTCTTCTAGGATAACAAGTATTGCAAATTTCACATTCCAAGCCATAACATGCTCTAGCTGAACAATACTCCCTTCCATAATAAATAATCTGAAGGTGTAACTTGTTCCATGATTGTTTGGGAAATAGATTCTTTAAATCTTTTTCTGTTTCAACAACATTTTTTCCACTCGTTAAACCCCACCTTTGTGCCAATCTGTGAATATGAGTGTCTACAGGAAAAGCTGGGTGACCAAATCCTTGCGACATGACGACACTTGCAGTCTTGTGTCCAACCCCTGGAAGTTTTTCAAGCTCTATAAAATCTTCTGGTACCTTACCATTAAATTTTGTGATCAAAATTCTTGATAAATCATAGATTGCCCTAGATTTTTTTGGTCCTAGTCCACAAGGTTTGATGATTTTGTATATTGTATTCAATGGTATTTTTTTCATTAACAGTGGATTATTTGCTTTTTTAAAAAGCAATGGTGTAACTTGGTTAACTCTTTCGTCAGTACACTGGGCACTTAATAACACGGCCACAAGCAATTCAAATTTATTTTTATGATTTAGTGGTATTGGTATTTTAGGATATATCTTATTAAGTTTTTTATGAATATATTTGGCGCGTTCAATTTTATTCATTATGTTACTGGTCAGGCTTCCACTCAGGCCTACCAACAAAACATAAAATTTTATCTTTTATAGATTTTGCATTTTTATAATCTCGATACATTGATATCCAAAATTGAAATGTGATTTTTACTGGATTAAAGGTTTGAACATTATCAATTATACCATAAACCACTTTATTTTTTTCATTGGCAAATGTTCCAAATATACGATCCCATATAATTAGAAGGTTGCCATAGTTTTTATCAATATACTCATCATTAGATCCATGATGTACTCGATGTGAAGACGGCGTAACAATAATATATTCTAGCGGACCAAGTCTTTTTATCCACTGTGTATGCCCCAGAACTCCCCATAAGGTTGAAATAATTCCTGCTGCTGCAGTGACAATTGGATCAAAGCCAATTAAAGGCATTAACATAAAGAAGGGGATTTTTGTTATAGGTCCAAACCATGCTTGTCTTAATGCAACTGAAAAATTCATCTCCTCACTTGAATGATGATTCATATGAACGGCCCATAAGAATCTGACTCTGTGCGAACATCGATGATACCAATAATAAATAAAGTCAATTGTAACAAATGTCAGCACCCACACTAATATAGGGCTTAATATTTCATTAACTGTAAATAATTTGAATTGATATAAGTAAACATAAAAAAATAAAATTGATCCTTTGGTAGAAAAATTTATTAAAATATTACCAGCTAACAAACCGTAACCAGCCAAACTATCTTTTAGTTTATAATATCCCAAACCTTTTACGGAAGAGTAAACTACCTCTGCAAAAATTAGGCCTAGAATAATAGGAATACCATAAGAATAAATTTCTATATCAATGCTAGACATAATGCGCAAGATTATACATTAAGTATATATTTTTTCTAGAGGCTTTTCATTTATGGGGGCATGCATAGCTGCTGAAGCAAAGCCAAGAGCTACACAAATCCACCACATAACATCGTATGATCCATAAAAATCATAAAATCTCCCACCAAACCAGGAGCCAGCAAACGAGCCAAGTTGATGAACTAAAAATGTAAAACCGTAAAGCATCGACATATATCTAGACCCAAAAATAACTGAAATAATGCCACTAGTAAGTGGTACGGTCGATAACCACAAAACTCCCAACAATGCAGCAAAAATTAAAATAGTAAATTCAGTCTTAGGTAAAAATATAAAAATTAAAAATAAAAATGATCTCAAACTATATAGTATTACTAATAAGTTTTTTTTTGATTGGCTGTCACCTAAATACCCAAATAGAAGAGTTCCAAATACATTAAATAGACCAATTAAAGCTAATGACCATGATCCAATCCAGATTGGTAAAGATAAATCTTCTAAATAAGCTGGTAAATGTGTAGCCACAAATGAAACATGAAAACCACAAACAAAAAAACCTATACTTAATAATACATAATTTTTATTTAAAAATGCTACGCCTAATACTTGTTTTAGAGGTCGCTCCTGACTATGTTCATTTTCTTGATTTTTAGAGCGTAAACTGAGAGCAAATACAAATATGATCATGACAAGTGAAATAAAGCATAAATAAACTATTGATCTTTGCCAGTCAGTTGCCTCAATTAATGCCCCACTCAAAGGTACAATTAAAAACTGACCTAATGAACCAGCAGCCATGACTACGCCAAGAGATAAAGTTCTATATTTTTCGGAAACTGCCTTTCCAACTGCACCAAGAATTACAGCGGTACCACATCCTGCGCAGCCAAGTCCAAAAATGGCTTGAGATAGAATTAATAGAAAAGAATTTGTTACAAGCGAGAAGAGATATAATCCAATTAAAAATAATATGACTCCGTATAGTGCAGCTTTATCAGAACCATATTTATCAGCAATAGCGCCAAAAATTGGCGAACCAAACCCTATCATCAAAAATTGGATGGCAATAGCTAAACCAAATATTTCTCTACCACTGCCTAGCTGGTTAGAAATTGGAATTAAGTAAAGTCCAGATGAATGACGAATACCAAAAGAAATTAATAAAAGAACACAACCTCCTATAATTACCATAAGAGAAGTTGATTTTTTTTGATTAAAAAGTTTCATATTTAATAATTTATACTAAATAATTTAATAAGAAAATGATACAAACCAATAATAAATGAAATTTTCACCAAATAAACAATTTGCTTTAGAGCACTTAGACACTTTTATTGAAAAACATATTAGTGATTATAATCGATTAAGAAATTTTGATTTCGGTATAGAAAGAAGGGACAATATTTCCTTACTATCCCCTTACATCTCACATAGAGTATTATTAGAATTTGAGATTATAAAACAAGTCTTAAAAAAATACTCATTCTCTAAAGTTGAAAAATTTATTCAAGAAGTTTTTTGGAGAGTCTATTGGAAAGGATGGCTTGAACTTAGGCCACAAGTATGGACTGATTTTACAGAAAGTTTAAAAAATTTTGAAAAGAATGAAAATTATTTAAATGCTATTAATAGTAATACAGATATTCAATGTTTTAATGAATGGGTTAATGAACTCAAAGAGAATAATTATTTGCACAACCATACAAGAATGTGGTTTGCAAGTATTTGGATTTTTACTCTTAAGCTGCCTTGGCAACAAGGAGCGGCATTTTTTTTAGAACATTTGTTAGATGGGGATTCTGCATCAAATACACTTAGCTGGCGTTGGGTTGCTGGGCTTCAAACAAAAGGTAAGCATTATTTAGCAAAATCTTGGAATATTCAAAAATTTACTGACAACAGATTTACTAATATTCAATTAAATGAATCAGCTGTTCCTCTCATTGAAAATAAATTCTATGAAATATGTCCAATCAGTTATTCAAATAAAAATATTAATAATGAAATACTCATAGTATTTGATACAGACCTATTTATAGATCAATATTTAAATAAATATAAAAAGATATATTTAGTGGCACCTAGTAATATCACTCGCCAAGTTCATTTAAGTGAAAAGGTATTAGATTTTAAAAGAAATTTAATCAATGATGTGGCCAGATCATCAGATATTATTGAAGTAAAAAATCATGACGAATTAATTTCACTGTTTAGTCATAGTAAAAAATTTGACTTAGTTTATCCATTTATTGGCGAAAATCTTGACTATATTAATCATTTAGAGAAGTTATATAATCTAGATTTAAATAAAGTTTTTAAAGAAGAAGACATTTATTGCTGGCAGTTTTCAAATAAAGGTTATTTCAATTTTAAAAACAATATTCCAAAAATTTTAGGAAAATATATTATTTAAAATTTCATGAAAATTATAAAATATCTTTCAATTACTATCTTATGTTTACTAACGGTTTCTGTTAAATCCTCAGAGCTTTCTGACCAAATTTCTCCTGAAAGTTTTAACACTACTTCAGTTGAAACAAGTAAAGTGGATGTAAAAAAATCACTAACAAATAAAATAGCTGGGCATCCAGTTGTTGGAAATAAATGGATGATTGTAACAGCAAATGCTTATGCTTCAATTGCAGGATCGGAAATATTACGCGATGGTGGGACTGCAGCAGATGCAATGGTAGCTGCTCAATCAGTTTTAGGTCTTGTTGAGCCAGAGTCATCGGGTCTTGGTGGTGGAGGTTTCCTAATTTGGTATGATAGTGAAACAAGGCAAGTCATTACATTAGATGGTAGAGAAACTGCCCCATCGAGTTCACATATGTCACAATTTCAAAATAATGATGGTGAATCTATGAAATTTTTTGAGGCTGTCGTTGGTGGATTATCAGTTGGTACTCCTGGCATACCAGCTTTAATGTTTGAAGCGCATAAAAAATGGGGTAAAAAGCAATGGGGACAGCTTTTTACTTATGGCATCAGTTTAAGTGAAGATGGATTTATTGTTTCAAGTAAATTATCGTCTTCAATACAACGAGACCTCGAAAGATTAAAAACTTTTAAATTAACTCGTAATTATTTCATACCTGATAATTTGCCACTTAAAAAAGGGGATATAATTAAAAATCAAGCTTATGGAAATACCTTGAAAAAAATTGCATCTTCTGGAATTGATGAATTTTATTCGGGTAGTATAGCAGCCGAAATAATCGATACAGTAAAAAATGCAAAAAATAATCAAGGTTATTTAGATAAAAAAGATTTAAAAAACTATAGAGTGATTGAGCGAAAGCCAATTTGTATTGATTATAAAAACTATGATATTTGTGGAATGGGACCACCCTCTTCTGGTGGAGTAGCAGTTGCACAAATATTTAAAATTTTAGAAAATTTTGATTTAAAATCTATAAATAATTTTGATCCAATTATCTGGCAAATAATTGGTGATACAATGCAATTAGTTTTTGCTGATAGAGGTCTTTATGTAGCAGATAGTGATTTTGTAAATGTTCCCGTAGAAGCGTTAATAGATGCAAAATATCTAAAAAAAAGAGCAAGTGAAATTAATCCAGGAACTAGAACTGAAAATATTTTGCCTGGAGAACCAATTGATAATTTAGCAATGAATTTAGCCAGCGATACCTCAATTGAACTTCCTTCAACTTCACATATCTCAATAGTCGATCAATATGGGAATGCGTTGTCAATGACCTCTTCAGTAGAAAATGCATTTGGATCTAGATTGATGACACAAAATGGCTTTTTACTCAATAATCAATTAACAGATTTTTCATTTCAGTATGAAAAGAATGGTAAATTAATTGCAAATAGACTTGAGCCAGGAAAAAGGCCTCGTTCTTCTATGTCACCTACGATAGTTCTTAAAGATAATATGCCAGTACTTGTAATAGGCTCACCTGGTGGCAGTAATATAATTGGTTTTGTGATCAATGCTATTATTGGATTTATTGAATGGGATATGAATGTACAAGAAATTGTTTCAATGCCACATGCAATTAATAAGTGGGGTAAATATGAAATAGAAGATTCAATTTATGCCTCAAACTTAGATCAAGCCCTAACAACTATGGGTTATGAAACTAAAATAAGAAAATATTTTTCCGGATTGAATGCTATCAGTATAGGTAAAAAATTAAAGGGTGGCTCTGATCCTCGAAGAGAGGGAATTGCACTTGGTGAATAAAAAAATTTAAAAATAATATGGGTGATCAGTGTGCATTTAACATAGTTCATGAAAAGTGACTATGAATCGAATAATAAATTAGATTTATGTGAACCTATAGACTCTAGAAAAATCTGAACTATATTTATAAGATGTATTTAGAAATAAGTCTTTGGATAATTATTATTCTATTCGCAGTTGGATTAATTTATCTTGTTTATCGAGAATTTAAATATAAACCTAAATTTCTTTCTAGGTGGTATATTGGCTTATATGCTTTAATCGTTTTACTTCAGATCTTAACTCTTAGTATTGAATAGTTTAATTGGGCTAAGGATTTATTTATTACTTATATAGATATTCCGAACAATAGGAGAAGGTCTATCATCTATTTGGAAAGAAACTAATAATCTCAGACAAATTCTCTAAGACTTTATCGTCTTCCATATATGTCTCCCCAAGCCTAACTATAATCATATCTTTTGAAGGTATCATTAATATATATTGGCCACCAAAACCTGCACAATAATAGGTATCTTTTGGTAAATTTATTGGAGAAGTTGGATGTGGCATCCAAAACTTGTTGCTGTACATTTGATAGGTATTTTTTGCAGGTTTTCTGGTATCATCTATCCAACTTTTAGAAACTATTGTTTCTCCATCCCACTGCCCATCCCTTAAATACAGATATCCAAACCGCGCATAATCTCTTGCATTTGCAAAAACAGAACTCCCCCCGATAAAAGTACCAGAATTATCAAATTCGAATATGGTATTTTTTAATCCAATTTTACTAGATAAATTATCATTTATAAAATTTTGATAATTTAAGTTTTGTTCTTGAAGCCTTAATTTAATAATTTTGCTTAAAATATTAGTTTCTCCAGTTGAATAGTTAAATTTTATACCAGGAGTAATGGATTTAAGAGCAACAGAAGCTGCAAACGATGCTTGGTCAAATCTTCCATCACCAAACAACATTTCAAGTGTATCTGATCTACCATTATTGTCATACTGCTCAACAAAATCCAAACCAGATTGCATGTTTAATAAGTGAGAAATTGATATATTTTTTCTATTATCTTGCCACTCTTTTAATAAATTTTTTTCATCTTTAGACTCGATAAAACCCTTATCAATCATCATTCCAGTAAGTAATCCAATATAGCTTTTAGCCATTGAATAAGAAACTAGCTTGGTATTTTTATTTATAGGCTCATTGTATTTCTCATAAACAATAGAGCCATTTTGGACAATTAGTAGAGCATTTGTTCGTCCAAGAGTTTCAATTGATTCAGTTGAAAAAGTATAATCTATAATTTTTTTAAAATCTTGATCATTCAATTGTATTATGTTTTCAGGCCAATGATCTGTAGGCCATTCTAATGATTCGTCATGCGATAATTGATTTATAATTGCAAATGATGGATTGACCATAAGCAGAATTAGAGATAATAAACTTATAACTTTATAAAAAGTATGCATAATTATTTTAAGAGCTTTTACTATATAATTACTGTTATTACATTAATTTTTTTTCTTAAAATTAATTACGCTATGGCAGATGATACGCTTATTGGACTTAATGCAACTGCAAAACATTACTGTACGTGTATATTCGTATCAAAGTTAGAAAAAAATTACTGTGATTCATCTTATGGTCTTATAATGGCTTCTACTGATGCAGATTTATTAAATCAAATTAAGATGATCGGATATGAGGCAGATTTTGAAAAAAAAGAAATTATAATTGATTATGAAAATTACAAGATCAAATCAACTTTTTCAGAACAAACAGGGTGTTATTTTAAAAAATAATTTAAGATACTACAAGTTATCTTAATTTAAAAATTTCAATGTACATTCTAGTATCAAAAGGAACTCTGGCACTAATAACATGTAAAGTTATAAAATGAATAAAGGGATTGCCAGTTACTACAGTAAATGTAGCCTTGCCCATTCCAACAAGGGTTTGTGTCATCACGATATAGCTAATAGATATCAATCCAACAGATAAACTTGAATAATCTACCCCTTGATCGAAAAGACTAAACACAGAGTAGAAAAGACCACCTAATAATATAACTGTGAGTTTATTTTCAAATAGAACTGCAACTCGGGGAATAAAAATTACATGCATCATAACGACTACTGGCAATCCTGCTCCAATAGTATTAATGAATATACCTAAAGGAATTCCTTGGAAGTATTGGGTAATGGTAATACCTCCAATAAAGTCTGTAGCTCCAGTTAAAATTGGTCCAAAAAAATCAAATGCCCAATAAGCAACAATGATCCACAGATCTCTTAGCCAATTAAATGATGAAAAAAGTTTACTTAAAGAAAATCCATTCTGTTGCAACCAAAGTAGAGGTATAACTGTATAAATTATAAGATAAGTAATTGCCCAAATCCATACATCTACTTGAATGTGGCTACCAGCAGAGTAAATGTCTGTTCCAGGAAAATGAAGGCCCATATTAAATCCAAAACCTAAAATTAACTGAGTTAAAAATAGATAGATAACTGATATCCAAATTTCCTTTTTAGCAGTTTTTTTATTTACAGCATAAAGTTCAATCCATTTTACTGGTTCTCTTTTTCGAGTGAGATAAAGTAAAAGAAAAACACTTACAAACAACACAGGGATATAAATAGTCAATAAACTTGTTAGTCCATTTATCGCAATGGGAGGAATATCAAATTCTCTTGAGGTAGATTGAATATAAATTAATGTTGCTATAATCCAAATAATTAGAGCTGATAGAAAAGCTTTATCTTTAGGGTAATTTCTGAAATTCATATTTACTTGTAGTATAGTTTTTTTGCTAGAAACATACATACTTATTCCTACCAAGTGTGACAGAACTCCATTTCACTCAGTTATTAGAGTTTGGTAATGATCTAGTTATTGGCTAATTTTGTAGAAAAGGAATAGGCTTAAATGATAGTTATATTCTCTCATATATATAATATTAAATCAATGCGATGATAATCCAGTGTTGGTTATACTATAAATCATATCATCATAGTTCATATCTAAATTGAGTGCACAAGATCTATAAAAGTAGCCTTTTTGTAACCCTGGCATAAGATTAGCTTCTATGAAATGTGGTTCGCCCAAGTGATTCATCTTTATATCAATTCTACCAAGTGATTTTCCTCCTAAAGCTTTAAACGCATTTTTTGCTAATTTAGATAGTTCATTGAAAATTTTTGAATCTTTAACAGGTAGAACTATTTCAGTATCATTTTTTTTGACATCAAAATCTAGGATATGATAACCATCATTATTAGCTTTAACACTAATTTCGATTGGCATCGCTTTTAGAGTATGATTGTTGCTATCTTCAAAAATACCAACACTATACTCCTTACCAGATAAATATGTTTCTACTAGTGCGGATGAATTTTGATTTAATTTAATGTCTAAAACTTTTTGTTTAAAGGCCTCAAAATCATGAACAATTGATTTAGAATCTATTCCAATACTATCACCTCCTGTTACAGGCTTAATAAAAAGTGGAAAGCAAATAGGAATTGAATGATTATCTAAATATTTTCCAGGCTCAGCTATAAAAAAATCTGCTGTTTTAATATGGCTTTTTTTAATAATATTTTTTGCCAAAATCTTGTTACTTTCATTGTCAAGTGCAGCTCTATTTGATGCTATATATGGAATACCAATTAAATCAAGGTAATCATTAAGCCAGATAATTTTACTATTAAAATCAAAATATTTTACACCTGAAAAAACTAAATCAGGCTTTCTTAAGGACATATTTTTTAAATCTTTTTCAGTATTAATTTCTGTAATTAATACATACATATATCGTCTAGAAAGAATTTTTAGAATAAGTTTTTCATCTAGTTTTATTGCAACATTTTTTTGATGTTCATTTAATTCATTTGGTTTTGGTACTATGATAATTTCAATTTTCTTATTAATTTTAACTGTAAAAACATTATCACTTTTTAAATAAAGACTCTTAGAGTTTATAGTTTTTTTATCTTTTTTTATATCTTCTATAATCATAATAGTTAAATTTTTCCTATTTGCAGAATGCTAGAAAGATGTTTTTTTGTTTAAGCTAATTTTATGTATCGATCTAATTAAGCTAAGTGCATAGAATCGATGGAGTGACAATCTCTAGATGATCTAGTTATCAGCTATTAGTTATAATAGATATAGCTTATAATTTAATACTCATTAAATTACTTAAAATTGGCGGAAAGGAAGGGATTCGAACCCTCGATACGGTCACCCACATACACGCTTTCCAAGTATTCCTAACAATCTAACCAACAAGAAATCTTTATAAACTCTAGGTTTATTAATAACAAAAAGGTTAACACTTAATAAAAAAACTACAAGAGTGTGATGAGAGTGTGACAAAAGTTTTATTTATATCTATTGCTATAAACATCTTGAATTTTGTTAGGCCAAACTTTTTTTATATAGTCAATTAACTGCCATATCTCCTCATCGGCAAGGCTTTCATTACCTAACATCTTGCCTTTATAATTTGGATCAAAGCCCTGCACACCATATTTTATAATCTTAAATAAATAATCTGGTGAATGATGCCATGTATGTCCACTGCCATTTAATGGTGGAGCTAAACGATGCCCATCTTCATCAAGTTTTGATTTCCAACCAGTTTGACCTTGTAGTTTTAATCCATGACAAGAGGCACAGTTATTTTGATAAAGGGTAATTACTGTTGGAGAAATTTCATCATTAATATTTATATTAGATTGATCATTTACATTACTTTTAGAAAAATAATAAATTAAAATAATAAAGATTAATAAAATAACAAAGTAAGCTAAGTTTTTTTTCATATTTATTCTTAATTATTCTATCAATTTTTATAAAACTCTAGGTTTATTAATTCAATTTAACCATAGCAACCATTCCAACATCATAATGACCAGGAACATTGCAAGCTATTTCTAATGCTACTTCATCTTTAAATTTCCATATGATTTCTCCTGACTTACCAGGCTCAAGTAGAACACTATTTGGATCATCATGCTCCATAGTCATTCCATTTCCCATATCCATTTTCATAGCTTCTTGATTAATACGATCTGATTCTAAGGCACCATGCTCTACCATCATTAACATTTCATCTTGATGCTTTAAGTGCATATCAGCTGTACCGATGTTAAATTCATGAACTAATTCACCTTCATTTTTAACAATGAAACGAATTGTTTCACCAAGACTTATAGAAAAATTTTCTGGTTGGTAATAATTATCAAGCATTGTCACAACAATGGTTCTACTAACATCACTAGCTTTTCCAGGTTCTCCCGCATGACCACCAGAATGTTCACCGGCTGCATGAACCAGTGGCGTTGATAAAGTTGCTAATAATATTGATATAGAGAATATAGGTTTAAATTTCATATAATTTTTTCCTTTAGCCTATAGATTATGGGTGCTTATGTATAAATAGTTTCTATTTTAATACAGACAATACCTTTAAAACAAAATTTATAGTTAAAATTAGAGTTTAGTAATGATCTAATTATTGGCTAATTTTGGCGGAAAGGAAGGGATTCGAACCCTCGATACGGTCACCCGCATACACGCTTTCCAAGCGTGCGCCTTCAACCACTCGGCCACCTTTCCAAATTTTTTTACTCTACTTTAAGGGCAGCAATAAATGCTTCTTGAGGAATATCAACTTTACCAAATGAACGCATTCGCTTCTTACCTTTTTTTTGCTTATCTAGTAGTTTTCTCTTTCTATCAGTTGCACCACCGCCATGGATTTTTTCAATAACATTTTTTCTAAATCCACTGACTGTTTCACGAGCAATAATCTTTCCACCAATTGCGGCTTGAATTGGTACAGCAAACTGATGTCTTGGAATTAATTCTTTTAATTTTTCGCATACACCTCTTCCTTTTTTTTCTGAAACTGATCTATGTACTATCATTGATAGTGCATCTACTGGCTCAGCATTGACTAAAACGCTTAGTTTTACTAAATCACTTTCATTATAATTATCAATTTCATAATCAAAACTAGCATAGCCACTTGATATGGATTTTAATCGATCATAAAAATCAAATACAATTTCATTCAAGGGTAAATTGTATATTAGAATAACTCTAGAGCCAGAGTATGATAATTCAGATTGAATCCCCCGCTTGTCTTCACATAGACTAATTATTGTACCTAAATATTCCTCTGGAGAAATTATAGTAGCTTTAATCCAAGGCTCTGAAATAGTTTTAATTAAAGTTGTATCAGGCATATCGGCAGGATTATGAAGTTCAATTTGTTTGCCGTCCACCATGTCAATATTATAGATAACACTTGGTGCAGTGGTAATTAGATCAATATCAAATTCTCTATCTAATCTTTCTACTACAATCTCAAGATGAAGTAGGCCCAAAAAACCACACCTAAAACCCATACCTAAAGCTGCTGAAGTTTCTTGTTCATAGTGAAAACTTGAATCATTCAACTTTAGTTTACCAAGAGCGTCACGAAGAAACTTAAATTCAGCTGCATTGGAAGGAAATAAACCACAAAATACAACGGGTTGGCTAGGCTTAAAGCCAGGTAACGGCTGAGTCTTCTTATCTTTAGAGAGCATTATAGTGTCTCCAACTTTAGTTTGAGCAACTTCTTTGATTGCTGCAGTTATATACCCTAATTCACCAGCCTTAATTTCATCAGATTGAATCATTTTAGGTGAAAAATATCCAACTCTCTCAACAATATGATTGCTGTTTGCAGCATGAAATTTAATTTCCATTCCTTTTTTTATAGAGCCATTAATAACTCTAACTAAAATTACTACTCCTAGATAGCTATCGTACC
>JAONQW010000019.1 GCA_028412835.1 Candidatus Pelagibacterales bacterium | reverse complement strand
AGTTGCTATTGGTGAGGTAGTTTCTCCATCGGGATTCAAGGGCCAATTTAAGATTAAATCTTTTACAGAAAAAAAAGATAATTTTTTTAAATATGGCCCAGTATCCATAGGTAGTAAGTTTACAGGCATTAAAATAACTAAGATAAAAAATGCTAAAGATATGTTTGTGGTTAGTTGTGAAAACATAGCCACGAAAGAAGCTGCAGAAGAAATAAGAGGTGCATTAATATTTGTAGATCGTGAAATATTACCTAACTTAGATAGTAATGAAACATTCTACTTTCATGATCTTATTAATATGAATGTCTATAATGAAAATAATAAATTCTTAGGAAAAGTACTATCAGTTGATAATTATGGATCAGATGATGTTATTGAAATTAAAGATAATAATAATGTAACAATACTAATTTCTTTTAATAAGAAATTTATAAATCAAATTAAGTTATCAGAAAATAAAATTTTAGTTAAAAATATTGAAGGCTACTTTGATGAAAAAAATATTTAGTGTAAAAGTTATAACTTTATTTCCTGATAGTTTTCCAGGAACACTAGGTTTAGGAGTTATTGGCAAAGCATTCAAAAACAAATTATGGAAACTTCAGACTATTGATATAAGAAGTTTTGGTAAAGGTAATCATAATAAAGTTGATGATACTACAGCGGGTGGTGGACCTGGTATGATTTTAAAAGCTGATGTACTTAGTGGTGCAATAGATAAGAGCCTAAAAAATATAAAAGATAAAAAAAAGATGCCAATAATATATTTATCACCGCGTGGTAAACCTTTAACACAATCAAAAGTTAAAAAACTTTCAAAGAATGATGGAATAATTTTATTATGTGGTCGTTACGAAGGCGTTGATCAGCGGGCATTAGATAAATATAAAATTGAGGAAGTAAGCCTTGGTGACTTCATTTTAGCTGGTGGTGAAATAGCTGCTCAAGCTACATTGGAGGCTATAATCAGATTAATTCCTGGCGTATTGGGAGATTCTGAGTCTTTAAACAATGAGTCTTTTAGCTCTGATTTACTTGAATATCCTCAATATACAAGACCGAGGATGTGGAAAAACATTGAAATTCCTCAGGTTTTGAACTCAGGCAATCATAAGAAAATAGATGCATGGAGAAAAGATATGTCTAAAAAGCTTACAAAAAAAAATCGTCCTGATTTGTGGGAAAAACACAAAAAAAAACAAGACATTAAATAAATAAAGTATTAAAACACCCCATCGGAGTAAACCATGAATATTATTGAAGATTTTGAAAATACACAGATCAAAGGATTGATCAAAAACAAAAAAGTTGCACAGTTTCACCCAGGTGACACTGTACGAGTTAATGTTAAGGTACGTGAGGGTGCTAGAGAAAGAATTCAGGCATTTGAAGGTGTATGCATAGGAAGACGTAATCGAGGTTTAAGTTCAACTTTTACAGTGAGAAAGATCTCATTTGGTGAAGGTGTTGAAAGAGTTTTTCCAATATTCAGCCCGTCTGTAGATTCAGTTATCCTAGTCAGAAGTGGCTCTGTAAGGAGAGCTAAGCTTTATTATTTAAGAAATTTGACTGGGAAAAAAGCAAGAATTGTTGAGCGTATCAGAGCTAAGCAACCAGATTTAGCAAGTCAGTTTACTTATGAAGAAGAAGAAATCGAATATTTAGAAGAAGACCTGACTGAAGAAACTACTTCTGAAGAGGCGGTAGCATTAGAGGCAGAGGCTTCTGAAGAAGCACCAGCTCAAGAAACTCCCGCCGAGGAAAAAACAGTAGAAAAAAATCCTACTGAAGAAGAGTCTAAAGATCAGTAATTTTTCTAGTGTTAAATAATACTTTAACATTCACATTATTAATATGACTGATAAAAAAACCATTTACGATAAAATATGGGAAAGCCATGTTGTCTCCACTAACGATGATGGAACAACAATCCTTTATATAGACAGACATCTAGTGCACGAGGTAACAAGTCCACAAGCATTTGAAGGACTAAGGATATCTGGACGTAAGGTTAGACGGCCTGAGTTTACATTAGCTACGGCAGACCATAATGTTCCAACATCAGATCGAGATAAAGGCATTGCTGATCCAGATTCAAAATTACAAGTTGAAACTTTAGAACAAAATGCAAAAGAGAATGATATTACTTATTTGCCAATGTCAGACAAAAGACAGGGAATAGTTCACATCGTTGGTCCTGAGCAAGGTTTTACTCAGCCAGGCATGACCATAGTTTGTGGAGATAGTCATACTTCAACTCATGGTGCATTTGGGGCATTAGCTTGGGGTATTGGTACATCAGAAGTTGAACATACACTTGCTACTCAGACCCTAATACAGACAAAAGCTAAAAATATGTGCATCAACATCACTGGCAAAGCTATAGAAGGTGTTACTGCAAAAGACATAGTTTTAGCCATTATTAGAAAAATAGGAACCGCTGGTGGAACTGGCTACGTGATTGAATATACCGGTGAAGCAATTAGAAATTTATCTATGGAAGGTAGAATGACTGTTTGCAATATGTCTATTGAGGCAGGGGCAAGAGCTGGACTAATCAGTCCTGATGAAACTACTTGGGAATATTTAAAAGGTAGACCGCTAGCACCTTCAGGAAAAGAATATGATGATGCAGTTGAGTATTGGAAATCATTAGCAACAGATGATGGTGCTCATTATGATGAAATAGTTGAAGTAAATGCAGACGAAATTATTCCACAAATTACTTGGGGCACAAGTCCTGAAGATGTGGTCTCTATAGATGGCTTTGTACCAGATCCTAAGAATGAAAAAAATTTAGATAAGAAGAAATCAATTGAAAGAGCTCTTGATTATATGGGCTTAGAGCCAAACACGCCAGTTAGTGAAATAAAAGTAGATAAAGTTTTTATTGGCTCTTGCACCAATGGAAGAATTGAAGACTTAAGAGCTGTTTCAAAAATTGCTAAAGGCCGAAAAGTTGCTGGCACAGTGCATGCAATGATTGTTCCTGGTTCTGGGTTGGTTAAAGAGCAGGCAGAAAAAGAAGGCTTAGATAAAATTTTTATAGAAGCAGGTTTTGACTGGAGAGATCCAGGATGCTCTATGTGTTTAGCAATGAATGCTGACAAGCTTCAACCTCAAGAAAGATGTGCCTCTACTTCAAATAGAAACTTCGAAGGTAGACAAGGAAGAGGTGGAAGAACACATTTAATGAGTCCACAAATGGCAGCGGCAGCAGCCATTAAAGGAAAATTAACAGATTTTAGAGATTTATAATGGAAAAGTTTAACAAGTTAAGTGGTCACGCAATTCCATTGCGAATAACTAATGTTGATACAGATATGATTATTCCAAAACAGTTTTTGAAAACAATAAAACGAACTGGACTTGGAGAGTTTTTATTTTATGAATTAAAGTTAGATCAAGATGGTAATGAAATTAGTTCATTTGCATTAAATCAAGATCAATATAAAGGAGCTAGTATATTAATAGCAGGAAAGAACTTTGGTTGTGGTTCTTCGCGTGAACATGCGCCTTGGTCTATAGCGGACTATGGAATTAAATGTATTATTGCTCCAAGCTATGCCGACATCTTTTATAATAATTGCTTTAAAAATGGCATATTACCTATAATTCTTGATGAAGAAACCGTTAGCAAGTTGCAAGATACTGCAGAAAATACACTTAACTTTAATATAGATTTAGAAAAGCAAAATATAACTTATGTAGAGAACAATGAACAAAAAGAAATAAGTTTTGATATTGATCCTGCTAAAAAAAATTGTTTGTTAGAAGGGCTAGATGACATTGCTCTAACTTTAAATAAATCAGTTGAAATTGGCAACTTTGAAGGAAGTCAAGAAAAAGAAACGCCTTGGCTATATGGAAATAAATTAACATGACCAAAATATTTAAATTATTAATTTTACCTGGTGATGGAATAGGTCCTGAAGTAATGACTGAAGTATCAAAACTAATTTCTGCTGTAGAACAATCTAGTGGAGTGCAGTTTGAAACTATCCATGATGATATTGGTGGCGCAGCATTCGATAGGTATGGTACACCATTAGACGACTCAACACTTGAAAGTGCAAAACAGGCACATGCAGTTTTATTGGGTGCTGTCGGTGGAGAGAAATGGGATAGTTTAGATTTTTCAATGAAACCAGAGCAGGGTTTGTTGCGTATAAGAAAAGAACTTGAATTATTTGCCAACCTTAGACCTGCAATGTGTTTTGAATCTATGGTCGATGCGTCTTCTTTAAAACCAGAATTAGTAGCTGGACTAGATATAATGATAGTTAGAGAATTAACAGGTGGTATTTATTTTGGTGAGCCTAGAGGGATTAAAACTCTTAGCGATGGATCACGGCAAGGTATAAATACGCAAACTTATAACACTAAGGAAATTCATAGAGTTGCTAAAATTGCATTTGAGCTAGCACGCAAAAGAGACAATAGAGTCATATCTTGTGAAAAATCAAATGTAATGGAGTCAGGAATATTGTGGAGAGAAGAAGTTACTGCTATTCATCAAAAAGAATATCAAGATGTTGAACTTACTCATATGTATGCTGACAACTGTGCAATGCAACTTGTTAGAAATCCAAAACAATTTGATGTCATTGTAACGGATAATTTATTTGGTGATATTTTGTCAGATGAGGCATCAATGTTGACTGGCTCACTCGGGATGTTGCCTTCTGCTTCTTTGGGTGAAATTGATGAAAATAATTTTAGAAAAGCTTTGTATGAGCCTGTTCATGGTTCAGCTCCAGACATTGCTGGACAAGGAATTGCTAACCCAATTGCCTGTATTTTAAGTTTTGCGATGTGTTTAAAATACTCATTTGCTATGAATGAAGAGGCTGACAAGATAAATGATGCTGTAAATAATGTACTAACTGCTGGGCATAAAACATCAGACTTAATCGGTAATAATGAACAAAACTTATCTACTCAGCAAATGGGTGATAAGATTGTTGAGGCTTATAATAGTATAGGATCATAATGACTTTAAAAATTGGTATTGTTGGCGCTACAGGGAATGTCGGCAGAGAAATGCTTTCTATACTTTCAGAAAAAGGTTTTAAATCTGAAAATATTTTTCCCATAGCTTCAAGTAGAAGTGAGGGAGTGAAAGTTTCATTTGGTGAAAATGAAATTACTGTTTCTTCTTTAGAAAAATTTAATCCTGCGGAAATTCAGATTGCCTTATTTTCTGCTGGTGGTGAAATATCTAAAGAGTGGGCACCTAAATTTGCAGCAGCAGGTTGCATAGTAATTGATAATTCAAGTCATTTTAGAATGGACCCTGATGTTCCATTGATTGTTCCAGAAGTAAATGCTGATGCATTAGCTGGGTATAAGAAAAAAAACATAATTGCGAATCCTAATTGTTCTACTGCTCAGTTGCTTGTAGCTTTGAAACCATTACACGACATAAATACAATAAAGCGTGTAATTGTATCTACTTATCAATCAGTTTCAGGTGCTGGTAAAGAAGGTATGGATGAACTATTTAATCAATCAAGAAAATTTTTTGCCAACGATGTTTTGGATAACGTTAAATTTACTAAGCGCATAGCATTTAATGTTATTCCACACATTGATAAATTCATGGATGATGGATACACCAAAGAAGAATTAAAGATGCAACAAGAATGTCATAAGATGCTTGATTCCAAAATAAAATTTTCTGCTACATGTGTTCGTGTTCCAGTTTTTATTGGACACTCGGAAGCAGTAACTATTGAATTTGAAAATAAAATGACAGTTGTTGAAGCTTATGCTGCCTTAAAAGATGCTCCTGGTTGTACAGTATTAGATGAGAGAAAAGATGGAGGCTATGTCACTCCAATTGAGTGTGCAGGCAATGATGATACTTATGTGTCTAGAGTTAGAGAAGATACCGCTTTTGAAAATGGACTTTCTATTTGGGTAGTATCTGATAATTTAAGAAAAGGAGCTGCACTAAATGCAGTCCAAATACTAGAGTTATTGAAAGAAAAGCACTTATACTAATGGAAGAAATACTTCACCGACCCAGACGAAGTGTGCTTTATGTGCCGGGATCTAATGAGAAAGCACAAGGTAAAATATCAAGCTTAGAGGTCGATGCTTTAATTTATGATTTAGAAGATGCAGTTGCCCCAGCTGCCAAAGATCAAGCAAGGTCAATCATTATTGATCTTGTGAATTCTAATCAACACAATCAAAAAGAACAAGTTGTTCGTATAAATTCTGATGATACAGAGTTTGGAAAAAAAGATTATGAAGTATTAGAACAGTGTGAGCCCGATGCTATTTTGATTCCAAAAGTTAACAATCCTGATGATATTTTGAAGTATATTCCTTATCTACAAAACAAGAAAACTATGATTTGGGCAATGATGGAAACCCCTCATGCAATTATTAATGCTTATGAAATAGCTGCATGCTCAAAAAAGCTAAACTGTTTTGTGATGGGAACCAATGATCTTACAAAAGAGTTAGATTTAAATGAAGAGATGAGAAGAACGGGTTTAGAGACAAGTATATTGACTTGTTTAATTGCAGCAAAGGCAAATAAAATTTCACTTATTGATGGTGTTTATAATGCCATTAAGGACGAAGAAGGTTTTGAGGAAGAATGCAAATACGGTAGTGGTCTTGGTCTTGATGGCAAAACATTAATTCACCCAGTACAAATCGAACCTTGTAATCGAATATACTCACCAAGCGTTCAAGAAATAGCTGAAGCAGAAAAAATGGTTTTGGCGTATGAAGAAGCGAGAAAAGAAAATCCAGAAGTTGGCGTAATTGTTATTGATGGGAAGCAAGTTGAAGAATTGCACGTTAATGGAGCAAAAAAATTATTAGCTTTTAAGAAATTATTAGGAAAATAGATTAATGACAAACAAATCAAAAAATACTATTGGAAATTTTTTTGAAGATTTTTCAATTAATCAGACGATAGAACATTCTACTCCTAGAACAATTACACATGGTGATAGCTCTCTGTATACTGCTCTTTATGGTACAAGGTTTGCCTTACATTCTTCTAGTGAATTTGCAAAAGAACTTAAATTAAAGCAATCACCAATAGATGATTTTCTTTTGTTTAATATAGCGTTTGGTAAAACAGTACCGGATATTTCATTAAATGCGCTAGCTAATTTAGGTTATGCAGACTGCAAATTTTTAAAACCTGTATATCCAGGAGACACTATTAAATCTGTATCACATGTAATTGGTCTGAAAGAAAATTCAAATGGTGAAACAGGCGTAGTTTATGTTAATTCAATTAGTACAAATCAAAATAATGAAGTTGTATTAGATTTCAAACGATGGGTAATGATTAAGAAGAAGGCAAAAGGAGTAAATAATACAGAAACGGTTTTGCCAACCTTGCCAACTGAATTATCTAAAGATCAAGTAAAAGATATCGCGTTGTCGTACAATTTTGATTTAACCAACTTTAATTTTACTGACTCAGGCTCTTCTGCTTGCTTTGAAGATTATAATATTGGAGAAAAAATAGATCACATTGATGGCATGACAGTTGAAGAAGCTGAACATATGTTAGCAACTAAACTTTACCAAAATACCTCCAAGGTTCACTTCAACCATTATTATGAAAAAGAAGGCAAGTTTGGAAAGCGAATTGTTTATGGTGGACATGTTATAAGTCTTGCTAGATCATTATCATTTAATGGGTTAGCCAATGCCTTTAAGATTATTGCTATAAATGGTGGTGCACATGCTGCTCCATGTTTTGCCGGCAAGACAGTTTTTGCCTGGAGTGAAATTATAGATACTATGAATATCAATGATACAACTGGAGCATTAAGAGTCAGAATGAATGGAATTGCTGATGCGCCAGCTTCAGAATTTCAGCACAAAAACTCAGATGGTAAATTTAACGAAAATGTCTTGTTAAGCCTAGATTATTGGGCCTTGATTCCAAAGAAAAAGTAATACATAACGTATAAGGATACATATATAATGTATATCATACATTAATTGGATACTTTTTATGAATAACCCTCTTTCACCACATCTTCAAATTTATCGGTGGCAGATAACTTCAGTGCTATCAATCCTGCATAGAATTACTGGAGTAATTTTATCTTTAGGAACAATTATATTAGCTGCTTGGCTACTTTGCTTAAGCTTAGGGGAATTTTATTTTGATTTTTTTAACTATTTAATCTCCAATTTTATTGGCCGCACTATCATGATTGGCTATACTTGGTCAGTTTGCTTTCATACTTTGAATGGCATTAGGCATCTAGGTTGGGATTATGGTTATGGTTTGGATTTATCGATTGTCAAAGTGACAGGATGGTCAGTAGTTATAGGTTCATTAATAATGACAATTATAATTTGGTTTTTATCAGTATTATGAGTCATTCAGCACGAAAAACATGGATATTTCAAAAGTATAGCTCAATTGCTTTGATTCCCTTAGTTTCTTATTTCTTAGTAAAAATTCTACAATTATCAAAAATGACTTATGATCAGATAATTTTTGAGGCCAGCTCATTGTGGTTCCTAGT
>JAONQW010000018.1 GCA_028412835.1 Candidatus Pelagibacterales bacterium | reverse complement strand
GCTACAGTTTATTATATTACTGGCAACTATGAAAAATCGATTAATGATATCTTTACAACTCTTGAATTAGAGCCAAGACATTTTGGAGCTCTTGATGGTTTAGCTCAAATATATTTTACACAAGATAAATTCTATGAAGCTGCACAGACGTATAGAAAAATTTTAGAAATTTTACCCTTCAATAATAAAGCTCAGAAACGTTTAGAATATTTAGAGCAAAGTTTTATTTGAAAACTTAATATTAACAGAATAATATTTATTTAATTTATGAGTTTAACTGACGAAGGACATTACGGACCTAAGCAATTACATATGCTTGAAGTTATCTGGGGTAGGGGGTACTTGTCACCTGGAGGATCTGATGAAATAGATCAAATTATTGGAGAATTTGATTTAAGTAATAAAAAGGTATTAGACATTGGATGTGGCTGTGGAGGAGCTGTATTTCATATGCTAGAGAAACATAGTGTAGCAGAAGCAATAGGGTTTGATTTAGAGACTTTAGTTATTGATGAGGCAAATAAGATAGCATTAGAAAAAAATTTATTAGATAGAGCATCCTTTAAGTGTGTCAAACCAGGCCAACTTGAAGTTGAAGATGAATCATTTGAAGTTATATTTAGTAAAGAAGCATTTATTCATATTCCAGATAAAGTAGAACTTTTAAAAGATATTCATCGTGCTTTGAAACCTAATGGCTATTTAGCGGTAGGTGATTGGATGAGAAATGATGACAGTATTCCATCACATCAAATGAAAGAATATATTGAAGCTGAAGGTTTAGATTATCACATGTGTTCGCTTGAAAAATATAGAGAAATATTAGAAAACTCAGGCTTTAAAGTAATTTCAATGAGTGATCGTAATCAATGGTACTTAGAGAAAGTAAAAAAAGAAGTAGCTGATATTGAAGGACCCTTATGGAGTAAAGTTGTAGATGCAATTGGAGTTGAAGAGGGTAAGTATGCTCTTAATATATGGAAAAAACTATTAGGAGTTGTTGAAAAAGGTGAACATCGACCTGGTAATTTTAGAGCTATAAAAATATGATATTATTTTATGACTATTAATATTAAACCATCAGGAAAAGCTTGTGGTGCAGAAATAACAGGAGTTGATTTAACAAGAACACTTTTAGATGAAGAAATTAAATCAATACGTGAAGCCTGGCTTACTCATCATGTGCTTAGTTTTCCAGACCAAGTAATGAGCGATGATGATCTAGAACGCTTTACTCTTTGTTTTGGTTCTTTTGGAGACGATCCATTTATTGCACCAATTACTGGAAGAAATAATATTGTAGCCGTTAAAAGAACAGCAGATGAAAAAGTTCCAATTTTTGCAGATAATTGGCATACAGATTGGAGTTTTCAAAATAATCCTCCAGCTGGAACTTGTCTATTTGGTATAGAAATCCCTCCTGTAGGTGGGGATACACTCTTTGCTAATCAGCATAAGGCTTTAGATGAAATGCCTACTGATTTAAGAAGTAAGTTGGATGGAAAATTAGCAATTCACTCTGCAGCACTTCCTTACTCTCCTTCTGGGGGTTATGGAGACAAAGATCGAGAGATGGGGCGAAGTATGGATATTCGTGCCTCTGATGAGGCTCTAGCAAAACAACTTCATCCAATCATAAGAAACCATCCTGAAACTGGAAGAGAGGGTATCTTTGGAACTTTTGGTTACATTATTGGAATTGATGGCATGGAAAATCAAGAAGCAATGAAATTATTACTAGAGCTAGCTGGTTGGCAGGGTCAAGAACAATTTCAATATCAGCATAAATGGAAAAAAGATATGTTAGTTATGTGGGATAATCGAAGTGTTTTACATAAAGCTACTGGAGGTTACCAAGGGCATGATCGACTTCTTCATAGAACCACTATTGCTGCGTATCAAGTTTAAGCAATGATAAAAATTCATCATTTAAATAATTCAAGATCTCACAGAGTGCTTTGGTTGCTTGAAGAACTTAATGCTGAATATGAGATAATTAAATACCAAAGAGACAAATTTACTAATCTTGCTCCTAAAGAATTAAAGGATATTCATAGTTTGGGAAAATCACCAGTGCTTGAACATAATGGAAAAATGATTATTGAGTCTGCAGCTATCGTAACTTACATTGTTGATCAGTGTGCAAGTGAAAATTTCGCACCTATTATTACCGATAGTGATTATTATCAATATCTTGAATTAATGCATTATGCTGAAGGTTCTGCAATTATGCCATTCTTATTACAACTATACACAAGATTTCTTGGTGATAATTCAAAACCATTGCAGCCAAGAATTACATCAGAGATTCAAAACCATCTTGGATTCTTGTCTACAGTACTGGGAAAAAATGAGTATTTTTATAGAAATAAATTTTCAGGAGTAGATATAATGCTTTCTTTTGTGCTAGAAGCTGGAAAAATGTCTGGAGTATTACAATCGTTTTCAAACTTAAATGATCTATTGGCAAAATATCAAGACAGAGACGCTTATAAGAAAGCTATAGAACTAGGTGGCAAATACTCCTTAGGAAAATAATTTAAGTCTTTAAAATTATAAAGATTTAATTAATATAATTTATCTATGGTTGAAATACCTTCCAAACAAATCAAAACAAAAGAAATTCTAGATTGGCAAGGAATTCATTTAATACATTTTAGTGGCTCCTCATGCTCACAAAAGCTTAGAATTTATCTTAATTTTAAGGGAATTAAGTGGCAGTCTCACAGTGTAAATATTGCTACAGGGCAAAACTATTCAAATTGGTTTTTAGGAATAAATCCAAGAGGCTTATTACCAGTTTTAGTGGATGGTGGGAGAGTTATCATTGAAAGTAATGACATTATTCAATATCTTGAAAATAAATTTCCTCAACCCACTCTTATTTCGGAAGACCAACAAAGCTCAATGTCAGGTGCTCTACAGAATGAAGATGACCTGCATATAGATATACGAAATGTTGCCTATAAATATATGTTTGGTGGATTAGGAGCAAAAAAACCAGAGAATTTAAAAAGATTTGAAAACTATAAAACTGATGCAGACAAAATAACTCTTAAGCATAAACAGGAAGAAGTTGATTTTTATAAAAATTTTAAAAAAAATGGAATAACAGATGAAGCTATTAAAAAATCATTAGCAAATTTTGAAAAACACTACAAAATATTTGATCAACAACTTCAAAATCAAAAATTTCTATTAGGTGATCATTTATCAGCTTTAGATATTGCTTGGTTTATTTACACTTATCGATTAACAATTTCTGAATTTCCTTTCAAGCAAAAATATCCAAATGTTTATAAATGGTACAATTTACTTTATGCAAGAAATGAGTTTTACAAAGAGGTAAAGCCTCCATTTATTTTTTATTTAGTTAGAAAGATCTCTTTATTAAAAGCACACCTATCTAAGACTGCAATTCATAATTTTGTTAGTTGAAGATTTTAAAGCGCCAAAATAATATTCTAGCAATTATTGCATAAGCAAATTGAGAAAATTGTAGAATTATTGGTAGACTTATTAATTTTGCCAACCATTTATAACCTGCAGTATTATTCCAAACATAAATAAAAGCTGCAACTCCAACAAGCTCTTTACCGTCTTCAAATTGCACATGAAGAGCTTTTAAATACTTATCATCCATACCGCTACAATCAGTGTAATTTAAGCTTGATCGTTTTTTATAATGTTGAATTTCAAAATTACACACACTACATTTTTCGTTAAATAATACTGTTCCTTTAGTCATATAATTATTTGTAAACTTTTAATAAGTTATAATGTAATTTGCCATTTTTTTTAGTTTTTTCAATTTTAGCACTCATACCTGTATCCTCTAGAGTTATTAACTTAATCTTCTTATGAATTAGTTTAAATTGAGATATTTCAAGAGTAGTTGTTAATTCAATTAAATGGTGCCCTGGACCATTGGTATTTTTAGCTGCAAGAATAATATGTTTCTTGCTCTCTTTATCAATATGTATTTTTTTTACGTATGTAGTCATTATTTAATATACCTGTTTTAATTGAATCATGATAATTATTTACTTCAGGTAGTTATTCTCTGTAATGAATGTCCAGGTAAAGGTATTCCCTGCGATGAATGCCTCTGTTACAGGAGGTTTTAATGACACAACAACATAAACATTTAATTGTAAGAGCTGACATTGGTTGGTGTCCACAAGAAGAAGATTTAAACAAAGTCTCAGATTGGGTAAGGGGATTAATAAAAAAAATTAAAATGAAATTATTAGCTGGACCTTACACAACTTACGTGAATGATCCTGGCAATAAAGGCATGACTTCAGTAGCAATTATAGAAACTAGCCATATTGCCCTTCATATATGGGATGAAACTAATCCAGGGTTAATGCAGCTAGACGTATATTCTTGTGCCGATTTCAATCCTCAAGATATATTTGATGAAGTTGATCGAGTATTTAATACAGTAAAAATGGAGTATAAATTCTTAGATCGAGAGAAAGAATTACTAGAAGTTGATTTATAATCAAGTTTATCTCTAAATAATTTATCTTGAAAAAAAATAAATATCGAGTAAATTTAGGAATGTTAAAAAAATTTACACTAATCGTTGCATGCCTTGCATTATTTGCTAGTTGTGCAAGTCGCGCGTCTTCTATCGCACCAGCATCTGTTTCAGCACTTGAATATAAGGAATTATCATGCGCAGAAACAAAAGGTCTCTTAAAAGATAAAAGAGAAGCTGAAAATGCTCTTACAAAAAAACAAAATAATGCTGCTACAGGAGATGCTGTAGGTGTTTTTTTTGTCCTTCTGCCTGTAGGATCAATATTCGGAGCGGATGTGTCTGGAGAACTAGCTGAAGTAAAAGGTGAAGTTAACGCACTTGAAAGAGCAATAACACAGAATTGTAATTAAAAATTAATTAATATAATTGACTTATCTTAATTGCTTATGGGAATAATAGAATTTAACGTCTCTATTAACGCATTCAAATTATTGAAGTTATTATTATTATTTTCTAGAAATGATTTAAGTTCTTCTCTTCGCTTAATGAACAATCTTTTACCCTCAATCCTTAAATTAATGATTTCAATCTACAAAACATATTTGATGAAGTTGATCTAGTTTTAAATACGTTAAAGATGAAATATAAATTTTTTGATCGAGAATAAGATTTGGTAGAAGTTAATATAATCTGCTAGTTTTTAGCATTTATTGATTTTAGTCTATTGATTAAAGCATTGAGGTCACCATTATTGTTGCTTAGAAATGATTGAAATTCTTCTCTCTGAGCAATAATAAGGCTAATACCTTCAATACTTAAATCAATAATTTTAGTTTGATCATCTCTTGTAAGCAAGCGCCAATTCAACTCTATTTTCAGAGTATCTGCACCATCTCTCACGATATTACTTTTTACAATTACAAATTTTTTAGCAGCCTCAGAACTAACAATCACAACCTTTTCACCAGAGTATTGATCCAGTTTATTTGCATAAGAGGAAATAAAATATTCTTTAAACGCATTTAGATAAGATATTTTTTGTTGATCAGATGCAGTTTTCCAATACCTAGATAGTACAAATTTAGAAATTAAATTCATATCAATCGATGACATGACTAGATCAGTAAATTGTATATTCTTATCGTTATTATTTAGACTTTCATTACCTAAGATATTTATAGCACTAGCTGCAAAATCAGAAACAAAATTTTCTTCAGATTCAAAATTCGCAAAAGCTAATGTATTTAGTGAAGAGAAAAATATAATTAATGTTATAATCTTTTTTAAATTCATAATTTTTATTCCGGATAGCTAATTGATACATCTGGTCCAATATAAGTATCATCTAATTCGAACTCTTCAAAATCATTAAACAAGCTATCTTGATTTATTGAGGGGCTGACTTCAAGATTATCTGAAACTTGACTATTTCTACTCTGACTATAGAAGCTTCTCACTGCTGCATAATAATCAACGGAGTTATTTTGAAGATCATCAAATATTTCTATATTTTCTGATCTAAAGTTTATTACGCCAACACCCATTCTGTATGATCTGAATAAATCACGATTAGCTGAATTGCCAACCTGATAAGTAGGATCTAATAGAGATGTTGATAGTAATCCTGTAAAGTCTCGAGGCGAAGAAGGGCCAAGAAAAGGAAGAACAAGATATGGACCAGTTGGTATTCCCCATACCCCTAAAGTCTGGCCAAAATCTTCATAGTCAGCCTCAAGACCAAAGTATGATGCGGGATCAAAAAACCCTAATATTCCAATAGTGCTATTTATTACAAATCTTGCGGAAGAAATCCCAGCCTTGCCAAATTCAAATTGTAATATGTTATTAATAGTTGTAATCGGCATACTTAAATTGACTAAAGAGTATGCAATACGGTTTCGAACAAATTCAGGTAAGATTCCTCTATACAAAATAGATACCGGTCTAACTGCATATTTATCAAAAACATTATTAAATGAAAAAACTACTCTATTAATTGGTTCAATTGGATCGGACACTTTTTGTGTAACTATATTCTCTGCTACAATCTGATCTTTAGTTACTGAAGCACACCCGGATACAACAAAAGTTAAGAGAACAAAAAATAAGACTAATTTAGATTTCATAATATATATGTTATATATGTCTTGGTTAATTTTTTAAAACATAAATTTATATATAATGTATAAGTAAAATTGAGGTTTATTTGAGAACAAAAGATGTCTTTTTAGTGTTAATTATGAACCTTGCGTTTGGTGCAACTTTTATTTCAGCTAAAGTTGGTGTCACAGAATTTCCAGCATTTATGTTTACTGCCTTAAGATTTCTAATTGTTGCAGTTGTTTTGATTCCTTTTTTAAAAATTCATAAAGGACAAATGTTTAATATTTTAATAATTTCTATTTTAGGTGGGGGTATTCATTTTGGCCTATTCTATCTTGCCTTAGATAGTTCTAAATATGTTTCCTCAGTTGCTATTGTCCTACAACTTGGAATTCCTATTTCAACTATACTATCTGTCATTTTTCTAAAAGAAATTATACGATGGAGAAGAATATTAGGAATAATACTATCTTTTGCTGGAGTTATCACATTAATGTTTGAGCCAACAATTTTTAGTGATTTAGATGGAGTTTATTTCTCACTATTAGCAGCAACTGCAATGTCTATATCAATGATTCTCATGAAAAAACTAAAAAATATTAAGGTGTTTGATTTGCAAGCGTGGTTAGCTTTTGTGAGTACTTTGATGCTTGGCTTTATTTCTCTGACTTTTGAAACTAATCATTATGAAGTTATTATAAATGCCTCATATGTTGGTTGGGCAGCTGTATTATTTACATCTCTTATAGCAACAGTAATTGGTCATGCTACATTTTATCGTTTAATTACTCGATATGATGTATCAAAAATAACTCCTTTAACATTAATTGTTCCTATATTTGCTATAATAAATTCTCTAATTGTATCTCACTTTGAAATATTTAATGGTTTTGATGAAACTATCAATTTTAAAATAATTTTAGGTGCTTCAATGACACTAATTGGAGTAGGTATTGTTATGATAAGGGAAAAGGGTATTGATATATCTCCAAGACTATGAAAATTTTTATAAAACACTCACCTAACTTTGAAGAGAGAAAAAAAAGACAAATAAAATATATTATACTTCACTATACCAACCTGCCATCAACCCAAGCTTCACTCAAATATCTTTTAAACAAAAGAAATAAAGTAAGTGCACATTATTTAATTGATCCAAATGGAAAGATTTTATCTCTGGTAGAAGAAAAAAATATTGCCTGGCATGCTGGTATCTCTAGCTGGAAGAAAGATAAAAATTTAAATAAGAACTCTATTGGTATTGAGCTACAAAATACAGGAGTTGTTGGAAAGTACGAGGAATTTAATGTTAAGCAAATAGCTGCATTAGAAAAGCTCATTAAAGATATTCAAATGAGACATGGAGTTTCAAACTCTAATATTTTAGGTCATTCAGATATTGCTCCAGATAGAAAAATTGATCCTGGTCCAAAGTTTCCATGGAAAAAACTATACAATAAAGGTATCGGTATAATGCCTAAAGCGTTGCCACCTAAGCATACTCAAAATATTACACCCAAAGAAATTAAAAATTTACAATCACTATTGAAAGAATTTGGATACAAATTAAAGATTAATAGCTTTATGGATAAGCAAACTTTGCTTGTGCTATATGCATTTCAATCTCATTATTGCGCATCTGATTTAAAAATTAGGGATAATAATCTTAATTTAAGCCATTATTTAAAGGAACTTATAAAGGCTCAGTCGCGATCATTGACAGTTAAATAGTTTAATAATAAGTTGCAAATGTGCCAGATAATTGGATGGCCGCTCATGAAAGTGAGAGGAAAGTCCGGGCTCCTCAAGAATATGGTGCCGGGTAACACCCGGCGAAGGCAACTTCAGGGAAAGTGCCACAGAAAACAAACCGCCTGAAAAGGTAAGGGTGAAAAGGTGAGGTAAGAGCTCACCGCATTTTTGGTAACAAAAATGGCATGGTAAACCCCACCAGGAGCAAGATCTAATAGAGTTATAATAGTTTATTCTTGGCTATAACTGGGTTGATCGCATGATTTTGTTGGTAACAGCAAAACTAGATGAATGGTCGTCATTTTTAGCAATAAAAATACAGAACCCGGCTTATAAATTATCTGGCATAAATATCTAATAATTTCATTAACTTATTTTATTATCTTAATGTAATTGATTCATAAGTTACTGATTTTATTAAAAAAATTGTAAATAGTTATTTACATTTCCCATAAAATTCCACATAATCCCATACAATCCCAAATTAACCTAAGTGAGGTCGTTTTGTTGATTGTTTTGATAATTAAATTTTTTAAGAATGCGATGATATTTTTATCGACTTACATAAATAAAATTGATGCTAAAGGCAGAGTGTCTGTTCCATCAAGTTTTAGAAGTGTTCTTGAAGAGAGTGGATACAAAGGCATGATATGTTATCCATCACCAACTTTAAATTCAGTCGAGGGTTGCGGCTATAATCGCATTAAAAAACTTAGTGATACAATTGATGCACTTGGTCCATTTTCATCAGAACGAAGTGCATTTTCAACTTCACTTCTAGCGGACAGTCATCAGCTATCATTTGATACTGAAGGAAGAGTAATTCTTCCAAATAAATTAGTTGAATTTGCAAATATTAAAGAAAGAGTTTCATTTGTTGGAATGGGTGAAACTTTTCAAATGTGGGATCCAGATAAGTATAGTGAGTTCCAAGATGAAACATTTAAGCAATCGCAAGAAAGTTTAGCGAACCTTAAATGGAATAACGACTAAATAATTTAACAAGGAGAAAAGTACCATGGTTTTAAATTTAAGTGTTCCAGAATTAAAAGAGCTTAAGCCGAAAATTACCGTCATAGGTGTTGGTGGTGCAGGTGGTAATGCTATTAACAATATGATCGACTCCGGTTTAGCAGGTGTTGATTTTGTGGCTGCAAATACTGATGCACAAGCCTTAACTAAATCTAGAAGTGATTGTAAGATACAGCTTGGAGTTCAAATAACTAAAGGTCTTGGCGCTGGATCTCATCCAGATATTGGAAAATCATCAGCTGATGAAACAAAGCACGAAATTATGGAGCATCTTGATGGTACTAATATGCTTTTCATTACTGCTGGTATGGGTGGAGGCACTGGGACTGGTGCTGCTCCAGTAATTGCAAGAGTTGCTAAAGAACTAGGAATCTTAACAGTAGCAGTTGTTACTAAACCCTTTCAATTTGAAGGTGCTGGTAGAATGAGAATTGCTGAACAGGGCTTAAAAGAATTAGAGGGCCTAGTTGACACGACAATCGTTATTCCAAACCAAAATTTATTTAAAGTCGCAGATGAAAAAACTACTTTTAATGATGCTTTCGCGATGGCAGATGAAGTTTTGCATGCCGGAGTCAGAAGTATTACTGACTTAATGGTAGTGCCTGGACTTATAAATTTAGATTTTGCCGATGTTAGAACAATCATGAATAATATGGGCCGAGCAATGATGGGTACTGGTGAAGCTGAGGGTGAGAATAGAGCAGTTGATTGTGCACAAGCTGCGATTGCAAATCCATTATTAGATGATTATTCCTTAGATGGAGCTAAAGGCCTTCTAATTAATATAACTGGAGGAACTGATCTAACATTGTTTGAAGTAGATAAGGTAACTAATGCAATAAGAGCAGAGGTTCACCCTGAAGCTGACGTTATTGTAGGTTCTATTTTTGATGAAAGAATGGAAGGTAAAGTCAGAGTATCAGTTGTAGCTACTGGGCTTGGTCCACAAATTAGTCCAGGACGAAGAATTGTTGATCTTAATGTTACAAATAGCATGAATAACCAAGTAAGCATGAGCAATACATCTTCTATGCCAAGCGTAA
>JAONQW010000017.1 GCA_028412835.1 Candidatus Pelagibacterales bacterium | reverse complement strand
CGTGCAATAGTAGCCTCTGTTACAGATTCTCCTAATGATGGTACTTTTATATCTACGCTCATAATTATATTATATGTCTTTATACGCTTAAAGCCGAGTCAATCAACATTTTTTGCTGTTTTTGATGTTTACTCATTAGGCCAGTAGCCGTGGATGCTGCTGGAGACCTTCCGACGTATTTAACCTTGGTTTTTTCACACTTAGCCTTGATTAAGCACCAGTCAATATATCTTTCCATAGTATTCCAAGGGCCCATATTTTTTGGCTCTTCTTGACACCAAATAAAGTCTGCATTTTTAAATCTAGAAATTATTGGTGTTAAGGCTTTGGCAGGAAACGGATAGAGTTGCTCAAGTCTTATAATGTAGATATCTAGTTTTTTATTACTATCTCTTTCAGATAATAAATCATAATAAACTTTACCACTGCAAAGAATAACTTTTTTTATCTTATCGTCTTCAACTAAGAATTTTTTGTTATGTTTTGTTTCTCCATCGTCTAATAATACTCTATGGAAAGCATCATCAGTAAAGTCTTTCATTCTTGAAGTACATTGCTTATGTCTCAACAGAGATTTTGGCGTAAACATAATTAGGGGTTTTCTAAAATCTCTTAATAGTTGACGTCTCAAGATATGAAAATAGTTTGCAGGAGTTGTGCAGTTTGCAACAATCATGTTTTCTTCTGCACAAAGTTGTAAATAACGCTCTATTCTAGCAGATGAATGCTCAGGACCTTGTCCTTCATACCCATGGGGTAAAAGTAAAACTAATCCACTCATTCTTAGCCATTTTGCTTCACCTGGAGCGATAAATTGATCTATTTGTACCTGAGCTCCATTCGCAAAGTCTCCAAACTGGGCTTCCCATAATACTAAGGATCCTGGATAATCTAATGAATATCCATATTCATAACCAAGAATAGCAGCTTCAGATAAAAAACTATCTATACCCTCATACATAGCTTGGTTATTACTTATATTATTTAAAGGAATATATCTTTCTTCTGTTTCTTGATCTACTAGAGCTGAATGTCGCTGACTAAATGTACCTCTAATACTATCTTGACCAACTAATCTCACTGGAAAACCATCTTTTAAAAGAGATCCAAAAGCTAAAGCTTCTGCAGTTGACCAATCTATATCTTCTCCAGAGCTAATCATTTTTTTTCTATTACCAATAATTCTAGCAAGGGTTTTATGTATGTTTAAGTTTTCAGGATAAGAGCTTATTTTATTACCGATATCTATAAAATTATCTTTTGAAATTGATGTTAAGATTTTTCTTTTACTTCCTCTAGATGACTTCATATTTGCCCAAAAGCCATCAAGCCAATCTGCTTTATTGGGTTTAAATGATTTAGCTGCTTCAAATTCACTATCTAAAAATTGAACAAAATCAGATTTCATACTTGAAACTTTAATTTCATCAAAAAGTTTTTCGCTAATTATTTTACTCGCATAAGTATCAGCCACTGATTTATGTGACTTAATTTTTTTATACATTAGTGGTTGAGTGAAAGTTGGATCATCACCCTCGTTATGACCAAACCGTCTATAACAAAAAACATCAATTACCACATCTTTATTAAATTTTTGTCTAAACTCAGTTGCTACTCTTGCTGCATATATTACCGCCTCACAATCATCACCATTAACATGAAGTATCGGTGCATTTATAAATTTAGCTACGTCAGATGGATACGGTGATGATCTTGCAAAACTAGGGCTTGTAGTAAATCCAATTTGATTATTCACTATTATGTGAATGGTACCGCCCGTTTTATGTCCTCTTAAACCAGACAAAGCGAAACATTCAGCTACAATTCCCTGACCAGCAAAAGCCGCATCGCCGTGTAACAGTATTGGCATAACAGCATCAAATGATTCTTGTCTAGTCTTACCTTCATCAGTTCGTAAATGAGCTTGCTTTGCTCTTGTTCTTCCTAAAACTACTGGATCTACAGCTTCTAAGTGAGATGGGTTTGCTGTTAATGAAATATGAACTTTATTATCATCAAATACACGGTCAGAAGAGGTTCCTAAATGGTATTTTACATCACCTGATCCTGCAACATCCTCTGGCATGACCGAACCACCAGCAAATTCATGAAAAATTTCACGATAAGCTTTTCCCATAACTGTTGCTAATACACCTAGTCGCCCCCTATGAGGCATGCCGATAACTATTTCTGTAACACCAAGTTGTCCACCTTTTTTGATGATTTGCTCCATTGCTGGAATGACTGTTTCAGCTCCATCTAGTCCAAATCTTTTAGTGCCAACAAATTTTTTATGTAAATACTTCTCAAAACCTTCTGCTTCAATTAGCTTTTTTAAAATAAATTCTTTACCTAAATCAGTGAAAGTAATCTCTTTATCTTTTCCCTCAATTCTTTGTTGTAACCAACTTTTTTCTTCAGGGTCACTAATGTGCATAAACTCAATACCGACTGTTGAGCAGTAAGTACGATTAAGTATTTCTAAAATTTCTTTTAGAGTTGCAAACTCTAAACCTAAAACATTATCCAAAAATATTTGGCGTTCCATATCTTCAGCTTTAAAGCCGTATGTTTCTGGTTGAAGTTCTGTATGCTCATTTTTTTCTATAAGCCCCAAGGGATCTAGATTGGCTTTTAAATGACCTCTTATTCTATAAGCACGTATCATCATAATTGCCCGTATAGAATCTAAAGTTGCATTTTTAGATGTACCTTCATGAATATTAATAGCATTAGAAGATTTTAATTCATTTTCAAATGATTTCACTTCATTAGGCCAGTTTCCATCTATTGCTGAAACTAAATCACCATTATTAGATTTTATATCTTTATATTCAGACCAACTGGCATTCTTCATTTCATTTGTAGGCTGATCACTTATTCCAGAAAAAAAAGTTTGCCAATCTGTGGGTACACTTAATGGATTATGAAGATATTTTTCATACATTTGCTCAATAAAAGCACTATTTGTCCCGTGTAAAAATGATGTTTTTTCAAAAATTTCGTTATCAGATAACTTGGACATTTATGTAAGTAATATATTTCATTTTAGACTAAATGAAACCTGTAGTATTTAATTAATTTTTAAGTACTTCTACCAATGTTGAACCGAGCCCTGCAGGTGAGTTTGAGATATGAACTCCTGCACTTCGCATAGCTTCAATTTTATCCTCCGCACCACCTTTACCACCGGCTACAATGGCACCTGCATGGCCCATTCGACGCCCTGGTGGGGCAGATGTACCGGCTATAAAACCAACAGTAGGTTTTTTAGTTTTTTCATTTTTTAAGAATTCAGCAGCTTCTTCTTCAGCTGAGCCACCTATCTCACCGATCATAATAATTGACTCAGTTTCATCATCTTTAAGAAATAGTTCAAGGCAATCAATGAAGTTTGTGCCATTTATTGGATCTCCTCCAATACCAACACAAGTGGATTGGCCCATGCCAGCCATAGTTGTTTGAAAGACTGCTTCATAAGTTAGCGTTCCTGATCTAGACACAATACCAACATTTCCTTTTTTATGAATGTGGGCAGGCATAATTCCTATTTTACACTCATCTGGTGTAATAATTCCCGGACAATTTGGACCTAATAATCTAGATTTTGAATTTTTAAGCTTATCTTTAACATTCATCATATCCATAACTGGAATTCCTTCAGTTATACATACAATTAATTCCATTTCACTATCTATTGCCTCTAGTATTGCATTTGCTGCATAAGGAGGTGGAACATAAATTACAGATGCATTAGCTTGTGTTGTATCTTTAGCTTCTTGTACTGAATCAAATACTGGTAAATCTAAATGTGTAGTGCCACCTTTTTTAGGGGTAACACCTCCAACAAGTTTAGTTCCATATTTTAATGCTTGTTCAGAATGAAAAGTACCTTGTGAACCCGTAAAGCCCTGACAAATTACTTTAGTATCTTTATTGACAATTATTGACATTATACTAGCTCCACAATTTTTTTTGCTGCATCATCTAAGTCCGTAGCTGAGACAATATCTATCCCAGAATTATTTAGAATATTTTTTCCCTCATCAACATTAGTTCCTTCAAGCCTTACTACTAATGGCACATTAATCTGAAGTTCTTTGGCAGCTGCTACTATACCATCAGCAATGATGTCACATCGCATAATGCCTCCAAATATATTGACTAAGATACCTTTAACGCCTGGATCAGATAAAATAATCTTGAAAGCACTTGTAACTTTTTCTTTACTAGCGCCACCACCAACATCAAGAAAATTAGCAGGCTCGCCACCGTACAGCTTAATTATATCTAAGCTTGCCATTGCTAAACCAGCACCATTAACCATACAACCAATACTACCGTCCAACTTAATGTAAGCTAAATCATATTTTGCTGCTTCTAATTCGTATTTATCTTCTTCATTTGGATCTCTTAATTCTTCGATTTCTGGATGACGGTATAATGCATTATCGTCAAAGTTAACTTTGGCGTCTAAGCAGATTAACTTGTCATTATCAGTAATTATTAAGGGATTAATCTCTAATAAACTTGCATCTTTTTCTGTAAAGAATTTGTATAAATTTTTAACTAGACCATCTAGCTGATCTACTAAAGGCCCAGATAGCTCTAAACTTAATGCAATTGTTTTAATATCTAAATCTGTAATTCCAGTGCTTGGTTCTATAAAAACAGTGGTTATTTCATCTGGAGTTTCTTCTGCAACTTTTTCAATATCCATCCCACCCATTTTTGAAACTATAAATGCAACTTTACTTGTCGCACGATCAACTAAGCATGATAAATAAAGTTCCTTTTTAATATCAGAGCCATTTTCTATATATAATCTTTGAACTAATTTACCTTCAGGTCCAGTTTGTGGAGTAATTAAATTCATCCCAAACATTTTTTTTGCTTCAACGATAGCATCTTCGGCAGAACCAACTACTTTTACACCACCACCTTTACCTCGACCACCGGCATGTATTTGTGCTTTAACAACCCATGTAGGTCCACTCACATTATTCACAGCAGACTCTATTTCATCAACAGTATAGGCAACTGACCCTGTAGATACTGGAATATCGTACGATTTAAATAGTTCTTTAGCTTGGTATTCGTGAATATTCATAAATTATTTAAGCGATGGGTCAATTTTTTTAGCGGCATCAAATAATTCTTTAACTGCCTCTATTGAAATATCAAAATGTTTTTTTTCTTCTTCATCAAGTTCTAATTCTACAACTTCTTTTATGCCACTAGCTCCAATCACAACTGGAACTCCAACATAAAGATCTTCAATACCATATTCACCATTTAAATAAGCAGCACATGGCAGGGTTTTATTCAAGTCTCTTAAGTATGATTCAGCCATTTCGACACCAGATGCCGCAGGACCATAAAAAGCTGATCCTGTTTGTAATAATTTTACAACTTCTGCACCACCTTTTCTAGTACGATCAATAATCTCATCTAATCTATCTGCAGAGATCTTGCCCTCTTTAACAAAATCCATTAATGGCTTTCCAGCAATCGTTGTTCTATTTGGAACAGGTACCATAGTGTCGCCATGACCACCGAGAACGAATGAATTTACATCTTTAATTGGAACACTAAGTTCTTTTGCAATAAAATATTTGAACCTTGAAGTATCTAATATACCCGCCATCCCAATTACTTTATTTTTAGGAAGCCCTGAATATTTTTGTAACGCCATGACAATTACATCTAATGGATTAGTAATACATATTACAAAAGCATTAGGTGAAGTATCTTTAATACCATCGGCAACTTGTTTGATTATATTTAAATTTGTACCCAGCAGATCATCTCGGGTCATGCCTGGTTTTCTTGGAACGCCTGCAGTGATTATAATTACATCAGAATCTTTAGTATCTTCATAATTACTTGTTCCTGTTATCTGCACATCCAATCCATCAACTGCTGTTGATTGTGACAGATCTAAAGCTTTACCTTTTGCCAACCCCTCAGCGACATCAAATAAGACAACATCACCTAGTTCTTTCATAGCGATCAAGTGAGCTAATGTACCACCAATTTGACCTGAACCAATAAGAGAGATTTTTGATTTTTTCATAAGGGTTTATTGTTGTTTATAGCCGTAAACTACCTACAAAAAGACGAAAATCAAGTGAAGAATAAATTTTTTATATCTACTATTTCATTGTAGGCATGATGAACTCAGCACCACTTCTAATGCCGTCTGGCCATCTTGATGTCACAGTTTTAAGCTTGGTAAAGAACCTTATACCTTCCATGCCGTGCATAGCATGATCACCAAATAATGATCGTTTCCATCCACCAAAGCTATGAAAAGCCATGGGTACTGGTATTGGTACATTTATACCCACCATACCAATTTGACATTGATTGCTAAATGCTCGTGCGGTATCACCATCTCGTGTATATATTGTTACACCGTTGCCAAATTCATGATCATTTACTAATTTTAAAGCTGAATCGAAATTATCTGATCTAACCACTGACAATACAGGTCCAAAAATTTCTTCTTTATAGATTTGCATGTCACTAGTCACATTATCAAATAAGCATCCACCTAAAAAATATCCATTTTCATAGCCTTGTAGAGAAATATCACGTCCATCTACAAGCAAGGAAGCACCATCTTTCACACCAGACTCAACATAACCTTTTACTTTGGCCAAATGTGCTTCACTAATTAATGGTCCCATTTCAACTTCTGGATCATTACCTGGACCTACTTTTAACGCCTGTACTCTAGGTTGAAGTTTTTCAATTAATGCATCTCCAATTCCACCAACAGCAACGGCAACGGATAATGCCATACATCTTTCGCCGGCAGAACCATAGCCTGCTCCCATCAACCCATCCGCTACTTGGTCAAGGTCAGCATCAGGCATAATAATCATATGATTTTTTGCGCCACCTAACGCTTGCACTCGTTTATTATGCTTAGATGAAGTGTGATAAATATATTCCGCAATTGGCGTTGAACCAACAAAACTTACCGCTGAAACATCTGGGTGAGTTATTAGGTTGTCGACAGCTTCTTTATCACCATTGACTACATTAAAAACACCATCTGGTAAGCCTGCTTCTTTTAATAGATTACCAAGTATAATTAATAAAGAAGGGTCTTTTTCAGACGGCTTTAATATAAAACAATTACCACAAGCGATAGCAACTACAAACATCCACATTGGGACCATAGCTGGGAAATTAAATGGAGTTATACCAACACAAATTCCTAAAGGCTGACGCATACTCCAACTATCAATATTGCTTCCAACATTTTCAGAAAACTCGCCCTTAATTAAGTGAGGAACACCACACATAAATTCAACTACTTCCATACCACGGGTGATAGAACCAATGGAATCACTAATCACTTTTCCATGCTCTTCTGTGACTTGTGCGGCAAGCTTATCCATATCTCTTATGAGAAGCTCTTTAAATCTAAACATGATTCTTGATCTAGTAAGTGGTGGGGTTTTTGACCAAGTGCTAAATGCAGTTTTTGCTGAAATTATTGCTTGTTCAACATCATCATTATTTGCAAAACTAACTTCTGCAATTTTTTCACCTAATGCAGGATTATATACATCTCCAGCACGGCTAGATTGACTCAAGTATTCTTCGCCATTGATAAAGTGGTTAATTTTTCTCATTAATTTCTAAATATTAAATTCATCTGAGATTGCTTCGCAGCTTTTCGTCCATAGCAATGCTTTGGTATAGTCGTTATCATAATATTTCTCAAGAGAAAAAGCTTTGGCCTTACCCTTTAGTCCTCTTAACCCAGGACCAACAATAACTCCAGAGTTTATTTTTGGATCAGCAATACACCTCAAAAGTCCAAGACAGCCATCTTTTTCAGATTGTCCTAGCTTCATTAAGTATCTTGTGAAAAAACTACCCATTCCGCCATCTTTAACCGTACTTGACTGCAAGTCACTTTCTGCAAGACCCGGGTGTGCAACCATTGCTTTCAACTTAGGATTAGATTTTTGAAATTTTTCATGCAAACATGCAGTAAAAGTAGCATTAGCTAGTTTAGTTTGACTATAGCGCACCCACCTTGCTCCTGAAAAAAACATACTTGCACCATCACCACCTAGACTGCCGCCGCGTTTTTCTAAATACTCACCTTTCAACTTTTTTTGTTGATGTCTCGCAACACTTGAATGATTCACTACTCTGGCTTCCCCATGTTTTTCCGCTGCTTGCTCAATTTTTGGGAGGAGCAATTTAGTTAGAAGAAAGTGTGACAAATGATTAGTCTGCATTTGAACATCATACCCATCAATAGTAGGTTCGTCTCGAAAGGCCATAATACCTGCATTATTACACAGCACGTTTAAGCCATCAGGACAAAGCTCATTTATTGCTGTAATTGACCCTCTTACAGAATCAAAACTTTGCAGATCACAATTAACTTTGTGAAACTGAGCATTTGAAACATTTTTTTTGAGCCTATCAAATGAATTGTCTGATCTTTTCGAGGGACGATTTAGCAAAATGACTTTTGCACCTAATCGTGCACAAGTTTCTGCAGCAATAAATCCCATACCAGAAGTGGTACCAGTAATTGCAATAGTCTTACTTTCTAAAGCCGGTAAAGAATTAACTAATTGCTCAAAATACTTAGCATCAAAGCCTGGTTTTTTATACGAACTTGACATAATTTATAATTGTAAACGATAAATAATTAATAACAAAGCAGTATTAATAATGAGAACCCTTGATCTACATGACTATAATCTTGCAGATGCGTATCAAGAATGCCAGGAATTTATTGCTGAAGCATATAAGGATAATATAAAAAAAATTGAAATCATAACTGGAAAAAGTGGACCCATAAGGAAAGAGTTTCCATTTTGGGCGGAGAACAACCACCAAGTTCAATACATTGAACCTAGCTGGCATGGTGGTAGCTTTATTATAAAGATACAGAAAAAATTTTAATTTTTATTTCTTTACCACAACTATCAAGTTGGTAATTAATTCCCAATAAATAAACAGGACAATTGGTATAAAAATTTTTATATAAAAAGTAATTAAGAGCACTAAATTAAATTTTTTTACTCCCCAGTTTATATATTTAGTGCTCTTTGAAGCAGGTTAAAAAAATAGAATGAAAATACTACAAATATACTCAGCAGTTATTGTGTTAACATTTGTCTCAACGTTTGCTCAAATCTTATTAGCTTAAGATTATACGTTTTAATAAATTATCTTTTTTATGTTCTATTTTCGGCAATCATGGTTTTGATACCAGCAATAGCTTTAGCTGGATTTAAGCCTTTCGGACAAGTTTGTGTACAATTCATAATTGTGTGACATCTATAGACTTTAAATGTATCGTCTAATTCTTTTAATCGCTCACTTCTAGCTTCATCCCGACTATCCTGTAACCATCGATAGGATTGCAATAAAACCGCAGGCCCGAGGTACTTATCGCTATTCCACCAGTAGCTCGGACAAGATGTAGAACAACATGCACAAAGAATACACTCGTACAAGCCATCAAGCTTTGCGCGATCAGATTTGGTTTGAAGATTTTCAATATTACCTTCGCTTTGTTTGCCGTTGTTATGAAGCCATGGCTTTATTGAGGTTAACTGTTTGTATAAATTTTTTAGATTGGTCACTAAATCTTTGATTACTGGCATATGCGGTAGCGGATAAATAGCAACATCATTTTTGCAATCTTTAATAGGTTTAGTGCAAGCTAGTGTGTTTGTTCCATCAATATTCATGGCACAAGAACCACAAATACCTTCGCGACAAGACCGTCTAAATGTTAAAGAGGGATCAATATCACTTTTAATTTTCATTACGGCATCAAGCACCATTGGACCGCAGTTATCCATATCGACTTCATAAGTATCAACGCGTGGGTTTTTTTCGTCATCAGGTGACCAACGATACACCCTAAAGTTTTTAATGTTATTTGAATCAGTTTTAGACTTATAATACTCACCCTCAATAAGCTTTGAATTATCTGGAAGATTAAACTGAACCATTAGTAAACTCTCGCTTTTGGCTCTATATATTTAACTTCATTGGATAATGTATAAGTGTGAACTGGGCGATAATCTAAAGTACAGTTATTATTGTGGGCCCAAGCTAATGTATGCACCATCCAGTTTTTATCATCACGATCTTGAAAGTCATCTCTTGCATGAGCGCCACGGCTTTCTTTTCTATTATAAGCAGATGACATGGTAACTACTGCTTGAGATATCAAATTTTGAAATTCTAAAGTTTCCAATAGATCAGTATTCCACACCAAGGATTTATCTTTCACATTAATATCAGATGATTGTAACCAAATATCTTCAATTAATTTTTTGCCCTCAGACATAATCTCTTCATCTCTAAACACCGCACAATGATTTTGCATTACTTTTTGCATTTTACCTCTAAGCTCTGCAGTGGGGTTTGAACCATTGGAATATCTAGTAGCATCAAAACGATTAATCACCTCATCAATTACATTTTGAGGTATGTCTTTATTAGCCTCACCTTTTTTAACAGTATCATTAATACGGTCTGAAGCTGCTTTGCCGAATACCACTAAATCAATAAGAGAGTTTGAACCTAATCGGTTGGCACCATGCACACTAACACAAGCCGCTTCGCCCGCAGCCATCAAGCCTTCAATTGGTTCTTCATCGCCATTTACTGTTGTCATAACCTCACCATGGAAGTTGGTTGGTATGCCGCCCATATTATAATGTACTGTTGGAATAATTGGGATAGGTTGCTTGGTAACATCAACATCAGCAAAAATTTTCGCAGACTCAGATATCCCTGGTAACCGTTCTTCAAGAATTTTGGAGTCCAAGTGATCAAGATGCAAGTTAACGTGATCCTTTTCATTGCCAATACCTCTACCTGCAATAATTTCTTTGGTAATTGATCTAGATACAACATCTCTAGACGCAAGATCCTTTGCTGAAGGTGCGTAACGTTCCATAAATCTTTCGCCTTCACTGTTAACTAAATAACCACCTTCGCCGCGGGCACCTTCGGTTATTAAACAGCCAACCCCATAAATTCCAGTTGGATGAAATTGCACAAACTCCATATCTTGCAATGGAAGTCCCGCTCTAAGAACCATTGCATTTCCATCTCCTGTACAGGTGTGTGCTGAAGTTGCTGAAAAATAAACACGACCATAACCACCAGTTGCTAAAATAGTTTTTTTAGATTTAAACACATGCAGTTTGCCATCCTCAAGACACCAGGCAACAACACCACAACATGCCCCATCAACCATAAGAAGATCTAAAACAAAATATTCAATATAATAATCACAGCCATGCTTTAATGATTGGCCATAAAGTGTATGAATTATAGCGTGACCAGTTCTATCGGCTGCTGCACAAGTACGTTGTGCTGAACCTTCACCATAATTTTTAGTCATCCCACCAAATGCTCTTTGGTAAATCTTTCCATCTTCAGTTCTACTGAATGGCACACCATAATTTTCCAACTCTAAAACAGCTTTGGGAGCGTTCTTGCATAAGTATTCTATTGCATCTTGATCACCCAGCCAATCTGAGCCTTTAACTGTATCATACATGTGCCAACGCCAATCATCTTCTCCCATATTGCCAAGAGCTGCTGAAATACCACCTTGAGCGGCAACAGTATGGCTTCTAGTTGGAAAGACTTTAGATATGCATGCAGTTTTATAACCATTTTCTACCGCACCTACAGTTGCTCTTAAGCCAGCGCCACCGGCGCCAACAACAACTACATCATAATCGTGATAT
>JAONQW010000016.1 GCA_028412835.1 Candidatus Pelagibacterales bacterium | reverse complement strand
TTTAATACTAAAACTTTAATAGCATCAATTCCATACGATGTAACAATGCCATTTTTAACTAAAGAAAAGATTTCAGACGAACAGATAACTAATGAAATAAAGAAATTCTATACTGTGGGCTTAAAATCAGCGGATGACGATTCAGTTATTAATGCGTTTACACAAGTTAAAAAAATATTAAATGAATATCAGCTTAAGGATAAGTATAAATTTAGAATTGGTATTAGAAATATCGAAATTGAAGATAAGGCAATAGAGCATATACCTTTAACATTTCAGGATAATCAAAATGCTTTTAAAAATATATTAGCTCAAAACTTTTCTGGTCGTTTATCCGCTCATAATGATATCGCTCTTGTTCCCTTTACTGAAGGTATGGCAATAGGTGGGGCTATGAAACAACAGTTTGTAAATAGTGATGAGATTTATGATATTAAACTTCCTAAACCTGAATTTGTTATTGATCTAAAGTTAAGAGGATACAAGAAAAAATTAGCAAAATCATCAGATGTAGAAAATCTATATTGGTGGGCATCATTTATAAATGTAACTATCTTACAGCCTGATCTAAATAAAATATATTTTAATGAAAATTTAAAAAATCTTTTAAAGAAAAAAATACCAGCGCAAATTACTGAAATTGATGATTGGTATAAATTTTATATGTCAACAGTACAACTTTTTGATAACTACTCCATGAATATATCAATACCTGACCAAAAATGGGCTTCTAAAACATCTAAAAACGAACAGCTTTTTGAAAATATAGAAAAATTAAAGCCTTTATTTGATAAACTTAAATAATGTAATCTTGTTATATCGCAGAAAGGTAGATAAAACTGCGTGTCTACCAATTCCACCATATCCGCAAACTTTTAGAATTGCGAAAATAGACTTTTTTTTTAAAAAATTACTGAGTTATTTTAACGTGGCTAAAGTATCAGTTTAAAAGGTTTTTTGATAGGGAGTGTTGCAATAGTGTCGCCGAAATTACCCCTGACACCAATCCATTTTAAAACCCTTCTTATAAACAACTCCAAGATTGTTTCTAACCAGTTCAGCTGAGATATCTTCACCATCGATAATTAGATAAGATAAAGTTCTTCCAAACCAATCTAATTCAAAATTAGTTTTAAATTCTATTGTTTGTGCATTTTCAATTCTATTATTTATAAAATCACGAGCTCTTAGCCCCCATTCTAGTTCTTGTTCACATTTTGGTTTTGATATTTCAGGCGTATCTAATTCAAGTAATCTAATTTTAGTATTAGCCCCATCGACTGTGACATAACAGGTATCCCCATCATAACAGTAGCGATCATTGTATTGACGTAAGGTGATTTCAGCTTGAGCTATACTCATCATACTCAAGAAGATAAGTATAGAGAGTAGGTGTTTCATTCTTCATCGAGGTCTTTCAATTCTTTTGGCAACTCCTTATTTTTGATTTGTCGCTCTAGTTTTTTTGCATTACGATATGCTAGTACTAAATACAGCCCACCATATAAAATAATAGCAATTAAAATATATTTCATTGGATAATCTTAACCTAGATACACAAATAAGCAATTCTGTTAAACAAGGTTCCTAGGTCTGCCAGCGTAAAAGCGTTTTATATTAATAGTTAGTATTTAAAAATCAATTAATCTGATAAACAGGTTCTCACTAGTGAATGAAATTCTGGTGAAATATAGTCTCTAGCAACCCATTCTTCGTAGTTTTTTAGGTAGCTTGTAATACCCATATTGCTTAAAAAATCAAATGGTCCCTTAGATAGATTGGTACCAACAATCCAAGCTTTATTTATTTCATCTTTATGAACAATCTTTCTACTATGTAAAACAACAGCAGCTTCTATTATGCTAACACAAAGATCTTTTTGAATTTCTGCAAAATTATCTTTTTTATAATTAATATCAATGTCCTTATAGTTATAAAAACCTCTAAAAGTTTTTAATCCTAAATAGTTTTTATCAGTATATTGTGATAATAAATCTACTATTTTATCTTTATACATTAAATGGAATGAGTCCGAATCTTTTTCTTGCCAGGCTTGCCTTACGACATCTAAACCAAACATATCCATCATTCCAAACGGACCAAACTGACTACTATTTAAATCTTTCCAGGCAGCATCAATATCTTGTATTGTATGCTTATTCTCTATTACCATTAAAAGGCTTTGGGTTAATAGTCCACTAAGCATAAAATTGAGGACATATCCCTGATGTTCTTTGTTTAGAATTAAAGGATAGCTATCTACACTTTTAATATAATCAACTAGAGAATTAATAGTTTGATCTGACGTATAAGTACCTCTAACTACATCCATCAATTTTGACCCTAAGTATGAATGCAAAGCTGCAAATTTCGTATCAGGATGTAGGCCTTCACTTATTTTTTTTATAGATAGACTAGAGGTATTGGTTGTTAAAATAATATTTTTATTAACTATGGATTCTATTTCATTAAATAATTTTATTTTTAAGTTTAAATTTTCAGGGATAGATTCGCTAACAAGGTCAGCCTTTTCTAAAGCGTCATTTATATTATTACAATTCTTTATTCTGGAAATAGCAGAACTTATATCCTTACCTTCAAAGAAATTTGACTGATTTAAATATTGAGCAAGTAATGTTTGATTATTAATTCTTTCATTTAATACATTTTCTGATTGGTCAAAAATTTTACATTCATATCCAGCAACTGAGGCAACTAAAGAGTTAAAGCAACCCATAGTACCAGCTCCAATAAAACATATATTCTTTATATTATTTGAAGACATAACTACTTAAGAACTAATGAAGGTTTATCTGGCACAAATAGATTAGTTGCACCTTTAATAAAGTAAGAATCTTTATATTCAAGAATAGGTAGATCTTGCAGCTTGTTAATAATATGAGCTTGAGTGGGGTTTTTTTCCCAACTAGACGGATACCAATTTAAAGATCCTTTACCTATATGTATTTCTTTAAAAAAATTTTGTGAAGTATGAAGAATTGACTCATTTAGTACTGGTGGTTTCATAATATCTACATTTGATAGATATCTAATTCCAAAAGATCTTAAATTTCTCTCACTTTCACTAATTACTGCAACCATTTTATCATCTAGTTGAGTCATATTGGATATTGATATATCTAATATAGTATTGTCGTAATGGGACATACTAGTGCTAATTGTTTCATCAGATATCTGGTGATCTTTTATATCAGCATAAATCTTAGGGATTCCTTGAAGTTCTCTTCCTGTTAATATTGGGTCAGTAAGGTTTTCCCACATAACTAAATTTAATGTTCCTTCTTCTTTATTAACTTTGCCTTCAAATTTAACTTTTATACTAATGGAAACAAGATTGTAGCTTCGCCCTGCTAACCAATCGATATCCTTATTGCAAGCGTAGGTAATGGTTACAATTGGGTCATTTAAAAGTGCAAATTGTTCAGGAATTATAGATTTAAGAATTTTTTCGTCAGTAACATAAGGAATAACAATCATGGCAACATCTTTATACCACCCACTTATTTTATCATTTTCTGGTCTTGGTCCAAAAAAGTATGGCATCATGTCATTTCCGTCTTGTGGTGTTTTGAAATGAGTCATTATTTAAATTACTAAGTTTCTAGGTTTTCCTAAATAGAATTCATTAATATTAAGTATTAATTGATCCATAGAAGCTTGAAGGGCTTCTTCTGATGCCCATGCTGTATGAGGCGTCCAAACAAAATTACTATTTTTAATAATTTGATAATAGGGGTGATTTTTTTTAGGTGGTTCAGCTGTAGTCACATCAATACCTGCACCAGCTATGGTTTTCTTTTTAATAGCATTAACTAAAGCTAATTCATTTATAATACCGCCACGAGCTGTATTAATAATCACCGCACTCTTTTTCATAATAGTAAGTTCTTTTGAAGCAATCAGGTCTTTAGTATCTTTATTTAGAGGACAGTGTAAAGTAATAATATCTTGCTTCTTTAGAAATTTATGTAGCTGTACTTTTTTTAAATTTTGAGCAGAGATAAATTCAACTTGCATACTAAAAGCTCTTGCAAGTTTTGCTACCTGTTTGCCAATTGAGCCTTTACCAATGATACCAATTTTTTTATTGTATAGATTGAATACTCTACGGTTAACCATTGTAAAAATTTTTTGTTTTTGCCATAAACCTGATTCAATATCTTCTTCTAAGCCTTTTATTTGCCGCATTATTATTAGCATTAGTGCGAATGCATGCTCAGCTACTGTGGTGGAGGCATAATTTCTTAAGTTACATACTTTGATATTATTTTTAAAACAATATTCGAGATCTATTATGTTAGTGCCAGTCGCAGTTAAGGCAATCAGCTCTAGTTTTTTTGCATGAATTAGTTCATTTGGACCAAGATCAACTTTATTATTAACTATAATATGAGCATTTTTAATTCGATTTATAACTTCATCTGGAGATGTAGTTTTATAATTTTTCCAAGTATGAGGAAATTTTACTTTACTAAATTTTAAATGATTTGGAAAAGTTGAGCTATCTAGGAAAACTATATTTTTTTTCATTTTATGAATTTATCATTCCTGCAGATAATAATGACTCTTTTATTTCATCTAATATTAGCGGGTCATCAATAGTCGGTGGAAGGTTAAACTCTTCACAATCAGCAATTTTACGCATTGTTCCTCGCAGTACTTTACCAGATCTTGTCTTGGGTAATCTTTTTAATACGATAGTTTTTTTATAGGCAGCAACAGGCCCAAGTTTTTGTCTAATCATTGATACACATTCAGTGGTGATATCATCTTCAGATTTAGTTGTACCATTTTTTAAAATTACAAAACCTAATGGCAATTGCCCTTTGAGTTTGTCAGCAACACCAACCACCGCACATTCAGCAACATCAGGATGTTCTGATAATACTTCTTCCATAGCCCCAGTTGAAAGTCTATGTCCAGCCACATTAATAATGTCATCAGTGCGTGACATAATCCATACGTCACCTTCTTCATCAATATAGCCAGCATCATAAGTTTGATAATAACCAGGATAGTTGCTCATATAGTTTTCTTTATAGCGATCATCAGCATTCCATAGTGTTGGAAACGTGCCTGGAGGAAGTGGGAGTTCAACAACGACATCACCCATTTCACCCGCTTCACATTCGGTGCCATCATCTTGTAAAACTTTTACATTATAGCCTGGAACAGGTTTACCGGCTGAACCATATTTGGTTGGAAACAGACCTAAACCTGCACAATTTGCGGTTATTGCCCAGCTTGTTTCCGTTTGCCACCAATGATCGATTACAGGTTTATGCAGAAGGTTTTCTGCCCATTTAATTGTATCAGGATCTGCGCGCTCACCAGCTAGAAATAATGACTCAAAAGATGACAAGTCATACTTTTTAAAAAACTCACCTTCCGGATCTTCTTTTTTTATAGCTCTAAAAGCAGTTGGTGCTGTGAAAAGTGATTTCACTTTATACTCAGAAATTATTCGCCAAAATTCTCCAGCATCAGGAGTTCCTACTGGTTTGCCCTCGAACAAGACAGTAGTACAACCATGAAACAGTGGAGCATAAACAATATAAGAATGTCCAACAATCCATCCAATATCACTTGCTGACCACCACACATCGCCTGGATCAATATTATAAATATTTTTCATAGTCCATTTTAGTGCAACAATGTGCCCAGCAACATCTCTGACAATACCTTTAGGTGTACCCGTGGTACCCGAAGTATAAAGAATATATGCTGGATCATTTGAGTCCATAATCTCACATTCAGCTGGCTCTACATCTTTAACAAAATCATTCCAATCAATTTGATTTTCAATAAGATCTATCTTTTTTTGTTCACGTTGAAAAAATACTGATACATCTGGTTTATGTTTTGCAATCTTAACTGCCTCATTAATTAATGGTTGGTATTCAACAATACGACCAGGCTCAATACCACAGGAAGATGTAAGAATTAATTTAGCTTTGGAGTCATCTATACGGCTTGCTAGTTCATTTGCAGCAAATCCTCCAAAGACAACTGAATGTACTGCACCAATTCTAGCACAAGCTAGAATAGCCATTACAGCTTCGGGTATCATTGGCATATAGATGATGACACGATCACCTTTTGCCACACCTTGATTTTTTAATGCACCAGCAATTATTGCAACACGATCGCGCATAATAGAATATGTGTAGGTATTTTTATTACCAGTGATAGGGCTATCATAAATTAGTGCTAGCCGTTCGCCATTACCCTCATCAACATGTCGATCTAATGCATTATAGCAGGTATTAATTTTACCATTTTTAAACCATTGGTAAAATGGTGGCCCATCCGTATGCAGTACTTTATCAAAAGATTCATACCAAATGACATCTTTAGCAACTTCAGCCCAAAAATCTTCTTTGTGTGAAATTGATTTATTAAATATTTCTAAATATTTACTCATAATTTTATCAATAAAACCATAGGCTTAACATATACGCAAACAAAATGTTCACAAGTAAAAGCACATTAAAATTACTAATAAATAAAACTAATATGATCTTGTCTTAATTTTTAAATAGGTACACAATTATTCCATCTAATTAATTTAATGGGAGTGAAGAATGACACAAATAAATATAAGTGCATCTCTTGATACGAAACATCTTGAAGTTGCATATCCATTTAAAGCAAAATATGGAAATTACATAAATGGAGCATTTGTTGAACCTAAGTCTGGTCAATATTTTGAAAACTGTTCACCAATAACAGGTGAAGTAATCTGTGAAATGGCTAGGTCTAATGCTGATGATGTAAATTCAGCAATTGATGCAGGACACGCAGCTTTTCCTGCTTGGGGTAAAACCTCACTTGCTGAACGAGCAAATATTTTAAATAAGATTGCTGATGTCATGGAAGCTAACTTAATGTTGTTAGCTACCGCTGAAACAATTGATAATGGAAAGCCGATAAGAGAAACTATTAATGCTGATATGGCATTAGCTGTTGATCACTTTAGATATTTTGCAGGTTGCATCAGAGCTGAAGAAGGTTCGATTGCTGAAATTGATGCGAATACTTATGCATACCATTTCAAAGAGCCACTTGGTGTAGTTGGACAAATTATACCATGGAATTTTCCATTGCTAATGGCAACTTGGAAAGTAGCACCAGCTCTTGCTGCAGGTAACTGTATTGTTCTAAAACCAGCTGAACAAACACCAGCATCAATAATGGTACTTATGGAATTGATTGGCGACTTGCTTCCAGCAGGTGTACTAAATATTGTAAGTGGTTATGGTCTTGAAGCTGGTAAACCACTTGCTTCATCTGATCGAATTGCAAAAATTGCTTTTACTGGTGAAACAACAACTGGTCGACTAATCATGCAATACGCTTCACAAAACTTAATTCCAGTAACTTTAGAATTGGGTGGTAAATCTCCTAATGTTTTCTTTGAAGACATTATGCAGGCAGATGATGCTTATTTTGATAAATGCCTAGAAGGCTTTACCATGTTTGCACTGAACCAAGGTGAAGTATGTACTTGTCCTAGTAGAGCTTTAATACAAGAGTCTATCTATGATGCATTTATGGAAAAAGCCCTAAAACGTGTTGAAGCAATCACTCAAGGTAATTCATTACAAATGGATACTATGATTGGTGCACAAGCCTCTACTGAGCAAATGGAGAAAATTTCTTCATATTTAAAACTTGGAAAAGATGAAGGTGCTGAAGTGCTAGCTGGTGGTAATGTCGCTAAATTAAATAGTGGATTAGAAAATGGTTATTATATTGAGCCAACAGTCTTTAAAGGAAATAACAAAATGCGTATTTTCCAAGAAGAAATTTTTGGTCCAGTTGTTTCTGTTACTACTTTTAAAGATGAAGCAGAAGCGCTTGAAATAGCTAATGACACTTTATATGGCTTAGGTGCTGGTGTTTGGTCGAGAGATGCAAACTTAGCATTTAGAATGGGAAGAGGGATCCAAGCTGGTCGAGTTTGGACTAACTGTTACCATGCTTACCCTGCACATGCTGCATTTGGTGGATATAAACAATCAGGTATTGGTAGAGAAAATCACAAAATGATGCTTGATCACTATAGGCAAACGAAGAACTTATTAGTATCATATGACCCTAATAAGCTAGGATTCTTTTAGGATCTAATAAACTGGCCTCCTATTTATTGTAGGAGGCCAATTATAATAATTTAAGGTTAAAAATGACAGAACCACACGTTATGGAAGTATCTGCTACTGAAGCAGCACTAGATTTAATCAATGATTTAAAAAGTAAGTATGGTGATGACCTAATCTTTCATCAATCAGGTGGTTGCTGTGATGGAAGTGCTCCCATGTGCTATGAAGCAAAAGATTTTTTCTTAGGAGACCTAGACATAAAGCTTGGCGAAATAGGTGGCGTCCCTTTTTATATGAATAAAGACCAGTATGAAAGATGGAGAAACACAGATCTTGTAATTGATTCTATTGCTGGAATTGGTGGGATGTTTTCTTTAGATAATGGTACTGGTAGAAGATTTTTAACCCGTTCAACTGTTTGCGCTGTCTAGCGCCACTTTAAATATAAAAAAATTTATATTATTTCTAGAGAATCTTCTAAGTTCTGTATATTATAAGCAAAATTTCAAATACAGAGGTTTCTATGGGTATTCATCACGATTATAAGTCAAAAAGAGGCGAAAGAGCCATGGCTAAACAGGAAAAGCGCGAGTCTAAGTATGCTGATAATACAGATAAAAAAGAAGAAGAGAAATTAGTCAAAGAGCTAAAAAAAGCAGGACTTAGCCCAGAAGACATTAAAGAATTTCTAATTGGCCGTGCAAAAGGTTAACAAAAAACTCGAAGAGGAAAAGAAAGTAAAATTGTCCTCTGCACTAAGAGCCAACTTACAAAAGCGTAAACTTTTTCAAAAAAAAATTAATAACAAAGGTAAAAATATATGACAATAATGTCTGACAACTGGATTACAAAAATGGCTCTTGAGGAAAATATGATTGCGCCATTTGTAGATGGACAAAAAAAGGATGGAACAATTTCCTATGGGGTTTCTTCATATGGATATGATGCGCGAGTATCAAATGAATTTAAAGTTTTTACAAATTTAGATTCTGTAATTGTTGATCCAAAAAACTTTAATGAAAAAAGTTTTGTTGATCGTTCCGGTGATGAATGCATTATTCCACCAAATTCTTTTGCGCTAGCTCGAACTGTTGAGTATTTTAAAATACCTAAAGATGTTTTGGTTATTTGTTTAGGTAAATCAACTTATGCGCGCTGTGGTATTATTGTGAATGTGACACCACTGGAACCAGAATGGGAGGGCCATGTAACTTTAGAATTCTCAAATACTACACCACTTCCAGCAAAAATTTATGCTAATGAGGGTGCATGCCAATTTTTATTCTACAAAGGTGAAGCTCCGCCAGCTGTTACTTATAAAGATCGTAAAGGTAAGTATATGAAGCAAGAAGGCGTTACACTGCCTAAACTCTAAAATATTATAATGGAAAAAATAGTAATAATTGGAGAAGAGCCTCTTCAAGGAACTATTGCAATTAGTGGATCAAAAAATGCCTCTTTGCCCTTAATGGCAGCAAGCATTCTTACAGATGAAACCATTACTTTAAATAATACACCTAACCTTGCTGATATTCATACAATGGGTAGTGTTTTGGATTCGCTTGGAGTAAATTTTGATAAGACAAGATTAATTGATAATAATCAAATTCAACTAACCTATAAAGAAAGTAACCGAGCTTTAGCAGAATATGATCTGGTTCGAAAAATGCGAGCCAGCATATTAGTATTAGGACCACTATTAGCTAGAAAAAGAGAGGCAACAGTATCCATGCCAGGTGGTTGTGCGATAGGTGCAAGGCCAGTAAATATTCATGTTGATGCGCTAGCAAAGCTAGGTGGAGAATTTAATCTTGAAAAAGGTTACATCAAATGTGAGGCAAAGTCTGGACTTAAAGGTGCTAAAATTAAACTCCCAATGATCTCAGTAGGGGCTACTGAAAATATTATTATGGCCGCTACCTTAGCTAAAGGTGAAACGGAAATAAGTAACATTGCAATTGAACCTGAAATTATCGATCTAATAGATTGCTTAAAAGCGATGGGTGGAAAGATTGAAATTCAACCCGATAGAAAAGTATTAATTCAAGGAGTAGATGAGTTGCATGGAACTACCCATACTATAATTCCAGATCGCATTGAAGTAGGTACCTACATAATTGCAGGTGCGATTACCAAAGGTGAGTTAGAAATTAAAAATATTAATTTTGAACACATTGAAAACTTGTTATTAGCATTTGATAATTTAGGAATTGATTTACTCAAGGACAAAGATAGCCTCAAAATAAAAGAATCTAATATTAATAAAAGTATTGAGTTGGATACAAAAGAATATCCTGGCTTTCCTACTGATCTCCAGGCACAAATGATGGTTCTATTATCATTATCTAAAAATTCTTCAGTGATTAGAGAGAATATATTTGAAAATAGATTTATGCATGTACCAGAATTAAATCGCATGGGTGCAAATATAGAAATTATTGGATCACAAGCCACGGTAAAACCATGTAGTGGTTTCTCGGGTGCACAAGTTATGGCAACAGATTTAAGAGCATCAGTAAGTTTAGTTTTAGCAAGCTTAATTGCAAAAGGTGAAACGACTATAAATAGAGTTTATCACCTAGATAGAGGCTATGAAAAACTAGAAGATAAATTAGCCGCATGCGGTGCCAACATAAAAAGAGTGTAGTTTAATGAGACTTAATGCGATTGATACAGATGAACTAAAGATAATTTCTACAGTCTTAAAAGATGGACTGATCGAAGTTAGTGATGTTAAATATTTGCCATCTATTCGTTCATTTGTAGCAATGATTACTCGATTTATGTGGGAAGAACAGGCCATTAATAAAATAAATCTTAGAACTAAAGCTGTGTTATTTTTTGAAGAAGTTTTATCTGTAACGTCTAAAAATATTGATCAAACAGATAAAAAAAACGTTATAGAGTTGCTAGATTTCAACTATTACACCAATAAAAATAAAAATTTAGAAATTGAATTGCTTTTTAAAAATGATGCCACTATAAAAATCGAGACGGAACTTGTTAAATGCAAGCTAGAAGACCGTGGTGAGCCTTGGTCAGTTAAAAAAGAACAGCCAAAAGAAAAATAATAATGAAAAAAATTGTCAGTAAAGACTTAGATTTTGATTCACAACTTGAAGATATATTATCTCTTGATAGAGGTATTCCATCAGATATTGGTGAAACAGTTAAAAATATTATTGAAGATGTAAAAGATAATGGTGATGTTGCAGTCATAAAATTAACTAATAGACTAGATAATAATAATCTAGGCTTAAACGATCTATTAGTAACTACTGAAGAAATTGAAGCAGCTACTAAAGATATTTCAAATGAATTAAAAGAAGCTATTCAACTTTCGCATGATCGTGTAGCCGCCTATCATATGAAACAGATGCCTAATGATCTAAGCTATAAAGATGATTTGGGTATCGAATTGGGATTTTTCTGGAATTCAATTGAGTCCGCTGGAGTATATGTACCTGGGGGTACTGCCAGCTATCCAAGTTCAGTTATTATGAATGCGGTACCCGCTAAAGTTGCCGGTGTTGAAAAAATTATTATGGTTACACCAGCAAATGCAGGTGCAATAAATCCATTAGTGCTTTATGCGGCTAAAATTTCTGGAGTGGATAAGATCTTTAAAATAGGTGGAGCCCAAGCAGTTGCTGCACTTGCCTATGGAACAAAAACGATCGACACTGTCGATGTAATAGTTGGTCCAGGTAATGCTTATGTTGCTGAGGCAAAAAAAATCGTCTACGGGGATGTTGGTATTGATATGGTTGCAGGTCCTTCAGAAATATTGGTGATTGCAGATAAAAATCAAGATGCAAGAAACATTGCTGCTGACTTAATTTCACAAGCTGAGCATGACATTAGTGCACAAAGTATATTTATAACAGACGATATGACCCTTGCTGATGAAGTTGAATTAGAAGTAGCCGAGCAACTTGCTAATCTTCCAAGAAAAGAAATTGCGGCAAAAAGTTGGAGTGATAATGGGGCGATAATTGTTGTTGAAAATATTGATGAAGCTATCAAAGTCTCTAACAAGTTTGCACCAGAACATTTAGAATTAATGGTCGATAATGCCAAGTCATACCTTAAAAAAATTAAAAATGCAGGTGCTGTTTTTCTTGGTGCTTATACTCCAGAAGCTATTGGTGACTATATTGCAGGCCCGAGCCATGTTTTACCTACTTCTAAGGCAGCAAAATATTCTTCTGGACTTTCTGTTTTTGATTTCTTAAAAAGAACCTCAATTGCTGAATGTTCATCTGAAAATTTGAATCAAATAGGACCGGCTGCAAAAGAAATTGCAGTCAATGAAGGACTTGACGGGCATGCGAGATCAATAGATTATAGGCTTACAAAAAAATAATATATGTCAAAAGAAGAAATTTTAGAATTTAAAGGAAAAGTTGCAGAGATTTTACCAAATGCAATGTTTAAAGTTGAACTAGAAAATGGTCATTCAGTATTAGCTCATACTGCAGGAAGAATGCGAAAAAATAGAATTCGTGTTTTAGTTGGAGATGAGGTTTTGGTTCAAGTGACTCCTTACGATCTAACTAAAGGTCGAATTACCTTTAGATATAAATAATCAATAGAGATTTATAGTTGCATTTTATACTCGGTAGCTCATCACCCAGACGTAAAGAGCTTTTAGAAAGCATAGGCATTACCCCAGATGCAATTATTAGCCCTGATATTGATGAGAGTAATCTTAAAAACGAGCTGCCTAAAATATGCGCTGAAAGATTAGCTAAGACTAAATCTTTAAAGATTCAAAAAGAAAATCCTAATTCACTTATTCTTACCGCTGACACAATTACATTTTGTGGGCGTCGATTCATCGACAAAACTGATGATATAAAAATTGCGCGAAACTATCTTGAGCTTTTATCTGGCAGAAGACATAGAGTGGTATCATCTGTCTTTATTACAAATGGAAATACAAGTATCTCTAAATCTATTCAAACAATAATAAACTTTAAAAGTTTAACGAATTCAGAAATTAGTAAATACTTAGAAAGTGATGAGTGGATTAATGTTGCTGGGGCATATAAAATACAAGGGGTAGCTGCATCATTTGTTAAGTCTATTAATGGATCATATACTAATGTCGTTGGTTTACCATTATACGAGGTTAAAAATATGCTTTCATCTATTGGCTATTTAGATTAAAACATTATCTTCGAATACTTAATACGGCTCGATAGCTCAGTTGGTAGAGCAAAGGACTGAAAATCCTTGTGTCGGTGGTTCAAGTCCACCTCGAGCCACCACTTTTTTTCTTATATTTTCAACATTTTTCAACTATCCGAGAACGGAAAATTAACACAAGGACTTATAACTTCTTGGTAACCTATCCACTTGCAGATTCAAGCTTCTTAGCTAATATATTTTTATGAATTTAGATGAAATTAATTCTTCCTCTTCTTCTTGCTAGTTCTGCTTTAATAGTAGGTGCTATCATATTTAGTTTTTTAGCATTATATTTTATAATATATTTGTTTCCAGAAAGACTAATAATAAAACTTACTCTTTTACGAGACATTTTTAGCTTTTTTGTTGGTGTAGAAATAAAAGTTTTTATTTTTGCAACATTCACAAAAGGTTTTAACAAAAATTAATCTTACAAGTGTTAGAAAATATT
>JAONQW010000015.1 GCA_028412835.1 Candidatus Pelagibacterales bacterium | reverse complement strand
TTTTAATTTTTTTAAACTCATCAACTATTAACTCCACTTCTTTTTCTGTACCCTCTATACTTTGATCAGTTGAAATGATAAAGTGTGCTTTCTTTCTTTTTTCTTCATCTGGTATCTGTTGATCCTTTATTCGCTCAAAAACCTCAATGGGTAATTTTCTATCTTCTAGTATCCTTTTTTTTTGGGTTTCTTCAGAAGCAGAAACCAATAGAATTACATCAACATATTTTTCACCTCTAGTTTCAAACAATAATGGTATGTCTAAAATACATCCAATCAAATCATTTTTGATGCAGTCTTTAATATAGTTAATTTGGTATAATCGTGTTGCAGGATGTATTATATTTTCTAAGTCCTTAAATCTTTTTGGATCTTTAGTAAGAATATTTCTTAACTCGTTTCTATCAACTTTATTATCTAATTTAGACCCAGGAAATTTTTGTTCAATTTGATCAATTACTTTTTGGTCATTTTCATAGATATAATGAACAGCATCATCTGCATTATACACTCCATAACCAAATTTTTTGAACATTTTAGCTGTTGTACTTTTACCCATACCAATTGAGCCAGTTAGACCTACGAGCAGCATTATTTATCCCTTCTTAAAATTGAGAATAAATCATTATTTATATTGGGGTATATACCATGCCAAATTTTAAAGGATTCTGCTGCTTGATATACCAACATATCTAAACCATTTTGACAGGTTTTATTATTGTCCTTTGCATCTTTTAGTAACTTTGTTTCTATTGGATTATAAACTAAATCGTACACGTGTAGATTGGGTTTTGAGTTTACAAAATCAATTTCAATATTTTTATGTCCGGTCATTCCTAAGGGGGTTGTATTTACAATTAGATCACAACCAGACACTAATTTATTGATACTTTCAAAACTTTCAATTTGCATCTCTATGTTCAAATCTCTTACAATTTGCTCACTTTTTTTAAATGTTCTGTTAACAAGGGTTACATGAGCCCCCATTTTATTTAACGCGTAAATAATAGACCTTGAAGATCCTCCAGCTCCAATTACTAAAGCATTTTTATTTGTGATATTTTCATTCTTTATTTGATTACTTAAAGAATTTATAAAACCATCTGGATCGGTGTTTGTGCCAAAAATTTTACCATTATTACAAGTTATTGTATTGATGGCTTTCAATTTTTTTGCTGTTCCACTAACGTCATCACAAAAGAGGTATAGTTCTTCTTTAAATGGTATGGTTACATTCAATCCAAAAAATTTATTTTTTATTAACTCACTAACTTGTGACTCTAAATTATCAATATCTAATTTTATTTTTTGATATTCCTCTGTTTTTAATTGATTTTGTTTTATCCAATAATTATGAATTTCTGGTGATAAGCTGTGTTCAATTGGATTTCCAATAACCCCAGTTTTATTTATATTATTACTCATTAAGTAGTATGTTATTCTGCCATAAAAATTGTGTTAAAGGAAGTAGAGGTAGTCCTAATATTGAAAAATAGTCACCATCAATTTTATTGAGCAACTTTATACCATCTTGTTCAATTGCATATACACCCACGCAACCCAAAATACTTTTATCAATATTATTTAAATAATTATCAATTTGTTTCTCATTGAGTTCTCTCATTGAAATATTAGAAGTATCTCTGTGCTTCCAGACTATTGAGCCGTTTTTTGCTATTGCTATTGATGTTATAAGTTTGTGGTTTTTGCCCTGCAATTCTAATAATTGTCCCTTTGCCTCATTAATATCTTTTGCTTTATTAATTATAGTATCATTTAACTCCAGCACCTGGTCTGCGCCAATAACAAAACTATTTTCATACTGGTATGATGGTTTAATAGCTTTCAGTTCCGCAAGTTTGGTGGCTATGTCTTCTGGGGTTAGGTGTGCGTAAGAAATTTTTGCTTCGTCCTCGTCAACGTTGTGTTCTACAACCTCATATGGTATTTTTGCTTTATCAAGGATTTCCGCTCTTGTTTTGCTGCCTGAGGCTAATAATAATTTCATGTATATCCTGTTTATAAGTCTGTTGGTTGTGTTGTTATTTTTTAAATTTTGTTAATGGTTTGTTTTATAATTAATATTTAGGGTTTTTGTTAGATTATTACTATCATTTTATCCACCTGTTGATTATATAATAAAAGATAATCAGTGTTGTGTATAAATTAATTATTACTAATAAATGTGAGAAAAGGTGTTGAGTTTTGGTGTGGGTAGATTTGTTTTTTTAAGTTTATTAACAAATTAACAGGATCTACTACTACTACTATTCTATATATATAAATATATGAGTGTTATATTAGACAGTTTAAATAATATAAAAACTGAAGAAACCCCTATTTGGTTAATGAGACAGGCGGGTAGACACTTACCTGAGTATATGAAAATTCGATCTAAGTTTGGCAATCTAATGGAAATGTTTAAAGACCCCAATGTTTGTGCGACCGTTACCATGCAACCAGTTAATAGATATAATTTAGACGCCGCCATAATATTTACAGATATATTAATGATACACATGGTGTCAGGAGCTGAGGTATTGTTTGAAAACACAGGTGGACCAAAAGTTTATAAAAAACCAAATCAAAAGCATGACTTTAAAAATATAAATTTTTTATACAAGGCTATAGAAAAAACTAAAAATATTTCTGACAAACCCCTGATAGGTTTTGCAGGTGGTCCGTGGACTGCACTAACTTACTTATTATTAACACCACAGGAAAGACCAAATCCACAAAAATACATTATTGCTAATGAAAAAAAAATAGACCAACAGATAAAAGACATTACAAAAACAACAATACAACATGCTTTAAACCAAATAGATGCTGGTATTGATATATTTCAATTATTTGAGTCAGCAGCGGGGCCACTTAACGACGAGCAGTTAGAAAAATGGTGCATAGAACCTTGTAAAAAAATATTCAAAGAAATAAAAAATTATAAAGACATACCCACAACAGCATTTCCAAGAGGAACAAGTATTGAAAACTATATTAAATATTCAAACATAGAACACTTAAACTGCCTATCTCTAGATCAATTTTTCAAACTAAAAAACATAAAAAAACTTAACTCAAAAATTACACTTCAAGGAAACCTAAACCCAGAAACTCTCAGAACAGGGGGCACAAGACTAAAAAAGGAAATAAAAGAAATATTACTTGCCTTTAAAGAAACACCACATATTTTTAACTTAGGACATGGCGTGATTAAAGACACCCCGGTTGAAAATGTGTTTGAAGCATTAAACATAATACGGAGCTAAAATGAAATTTGTTGGTGAAGAAGACTTTAAACATCAAGACCGCCAAAAAACAGGTGTTTTGATTTGTAATTTGGGCACACCCGAAACTTACAAAACAAAAGATGTTAGGAGGTTTTTAAGACAGTTTTTATCTGATGGGCGAGTTATAGAGATACCAAAAATTATATGGTGGTTTATTTTAAACGGCATTATTTTAACCCTAAGGCCATCAAAATCAGCCAAACTTTATAAGTCTGTCTGGACAAAAGAAGGCTCACCACTATTGGTGTTGTCAAAAAAACTAACAGAAAAACTCAAAATGTCTGTTGGTGATAGTTGTGAGGTCGAGTTAGCAATGAGATACGGCAACCCAAGCATGGAAAGTGCCCTTATGTCCCTAAAAAATAAAAATTGTCGTAAGCTAATAATAATTCCCATGTTTCCACAGTATTCAGGAACAACAACAGGTAGTATTTTTGACGAGGTGGCAAGGGTGTTATCAAAATGGAGATGGGTTCCAAGTTTAAGTTTTGTAAATAGTTACCATGATCACCCTGAATATATAAACGCATTAGCAGACTCGCTATCTAATCATATAAAAAATAACTCACCCCAAAAAATTATTTTTACATATCACGGAATTCCAAAGAGAAATTTTGATCTTGGTGACCCTTATCAATGTTACTGCCAAAAAACAACCCGGCTAGTTGCTGAAAAGCTTAATCTAGAAGACGGTACTTATATTACTACTTTTCAATCTCGGTTTGGTCCTGCGGAATGGCTAAAGCCATACACAAGTGACACGATGGGTGAGTTGCCCCCTCAAGAAGTAAAGAATGTTTTAGTAGTAGCACCTGCATTTAGTGTCGACTGTTTAGAAACTATCGAAGAAATTGACCAAGAAAATAAAGAAATATTCTTAAAAGCAGGTGGTGAAAAATTTACATATGCACCATGCCTTAATGACTCTAGTGGCCAAGTTAATCTATTAAAAGCAATAATTGACAAACATTTAGTGGCACTAAACTAAAAGATGAATAGATGTTTAATTTTATACTCAACCACCGATGGTCATACGAAAAAAATATGTGATTACATTGCTAATAATTTAGATGAGGTTAATAAAATTTCAGTAGTGAATATCACATCATTCAATCAAAAAGATTTAGATAATTATGATAGTATTATTATTGGCGCTAGTATTCGTTATGGTAGACATCAAAACTTACTTTATAAGTTTATCAATAAAAATAGAGAAAAGTTAGATGCAAAAAAAAATGCATTTTTTACAGTTAATGTTGTTGCGAGAAAAATGGAAAAAAATCTACCACAAACTAATCCGTACATGATTAAATTTTTAAAATTAACAAAATGGAAACCGCAACATCTTGATGTCTTTGCAGGCAGGATCAATTATCCTAAATATGGTTTTATTGATAAATATGTGATTAGATTTATTATGTGGCTTACTAAAGGACCAACAGACACCAGAGGTGACTTTGAGTTCACAGATTGGGATAAAGTTAAAAGTTTTGCTAAAATATTTTAAATTATTAGATCTTACTATTAATAATTTCTATATTTATCAATAACTTATAAGCTATTATTGGTAAATCATTGTATTTTTCTTATATTTTTAGTATTAAATATAAATAATTATTTAAATCTAAAATAATTAGTAACTCACAAAAGTCTCCACAATATTTAAAACCTCAACAATAAAAATAAGATTATCTATATGAATTTAAAACTTAAAGAATTAAAGAAAAAAACCCCACAAGAATTATTAAGCTATGCTGAAGAACTAAAGGTTGAAAATGCAAGCTCACTTCGTACGCAAGATATGATGTTTGCAATTTTAAAAAATCTTGCCGCTGACAATAAAGAAATTGATGGTGCGGGTGTTCTTGAAACATTACAGGATGGATTTGGATTCTTAAGGTCTATGGAGTCAAACTATTTACCTGGTCCAGATGATATATATGTAAGCCCAAGTCAAATTAAAAGATTCTCTTTAAGAACAGGTGATACCATTGAAGGTCCAATTAGAGCTCCAAAAGAGGGTGAAAGATATTTTGCTTTATTAAAAGTCGACACAATAAATTACGAAACTACGGATAAAAAAGATAAAAATAAAATTAATTTTGATAACTTAACGCCGCTTTACCCAGAGGAACAGATTAGACTAGAAACCGAAGAGCCAAAGAAAGATTTAAGCTCTAGAGTTATAGATTTAGTTTCTCCAATAGGTAAAGGTCAGAGAGCAATTATTGTTGCACCACCAAGAACAGGAAAAACTGTTTTACTGCAAAACATTGCTCACTCTATAACAGCTAATCACCCTGAAATCTTTTTAATGGTTTTATTAATTGACGAGAGACCGGAAGAAGTAACTGACATGCAAAGATCAGTAAAAGGAGAGGTAGTTAGCTCTACATTTGATGAACCTGCTTCTAGGCATGTCCAAGTTGCCGAGATGGTAATTCAAAAAGCAAAACGCTTAGTAGAACATGGAAAAGACGTTGTTATACTTTTAGATTCTATTACACGATTAGGTCGTGCATACAATACCGTGGTCCCAAGCTCTGGCAAGGTTTTAACTGGTGGAGTTGATGCAAATGCATTGCAAAGACCAAAAAGATTTTTTGGAGCTGCAAGAAATATTGAATTTGGTGGCTCTTTAACTATCATATCAACAGCATTAATTGATACTGGTAGTAGAATGGATGAGGTAATCTTTGAAGAATTCAAAGGAACAGGTAATTCTGAAATTATATTAGATAGAAAAGTTGCAGATAAAAGAACTTATCCAGCAATTGATATAACTAAATCAGGAACTAGAAAAGAAGAGATACTTCTAGCACCAGATGAGCTCCAAAAAATGTACGTTTTGCGTAGAATTCTTAATCCCATGGGAACAATGGATGGTATCGAGTTCCTATTGACCAAACTAAAAGAGACCAAAAGCAACTCTGAATTCTTTCAGTCAATGAATAAATAACCTTAATTTCAACCAGTTGATTTTATAAGGCTACAAGCTTCAAACTCATCTCTAATTTTTTTGAAACCACCTAGATTATTTAGATCAATAATAAAGTGAAACCTAATCTCTTTTGGTTTTAATTTGTTAATTAATTTTGCAGCAGCCTTTGCAGTTCCTCCAGTGGCGATAAGATCATCTATTATCAAAATTCTATCTTTTGAATTAGCAGCATCTTTATGAACTTGAACTTCATCTTCACCATATTCTAATTTATACTTTTGTTTATAGGTAGCTCCTGGAAGTTTATCTTTTTTTCTAATAGGTATAAAAGGGAGATTGCACTGATTTGCGACGGCAGCACCAAAAATAAATCCGCGTGCTTCTATTCCAGCTATTTTAGAAACTCTATTTTTTTTTGCATAAATTGACAACTCTCTTATTACTTTTTTAAATAAATCACTATTATCAGTAATAGATGTTACATCTTGAAATAAAACTCCTTTTTTTGGAAAATTTGGAATTATTCTAATTTTATTTTTTAATTCTTGTTTTAATTTTTCATTCATAAATATTCTTTTAACAAATCTATATTGGTAAATGGTAATGAGCACGTATTGTTTTTACAAACATAAATAGATGTGGTTTCATTTATATTGATATTTGCATAAAATTTGAATCCTGTATCTAATTGAGTCTTCTCATCAATCATCACAACCATAATATTATCTATATAATTTTTATACACTTTATTAAGGACTACCTCATTTTGTGTTATATTCTTACCTGCAATAATGATTAATTGATTATAATTTTCTAAATAGCTATTTTTTAGAAAACTTGAGATACCAAAATATTGATTTGATACTTTTGTAAGAAAGTTATTTATTAATTTTTTTTGAGCTTGAGTATATTTATCATCTGACGTGATTAAATTTATTTTAGAAAATATCGATATCATTACTGCATTAGCATTAGGCATTACATTATCAAAATATTGAATATTTTTTAATATCACATCAATGTGATCGTCAGAATTTGTATAAAAACCACCATTTTCAGATGAAAAATAAGATAATATACAATCAGTGAATAAAATTGATTTTTTCAAATAACTCACTTTGCCTGTTGTTTCGAATAACATAAGTGTTGCTTTACATAAATGAACATAATCATCAAGCATACCGAGATGTTTATTAGAACCCATGCAACTGGAGTGATAAAGTTTATTTTTTAAAAACATTTTCTCAAAAATAAATAAGAATGCATTTTCAGCAGAATTTAAGTATTTTTTGTCATTTAAAATTTTTGCAGAATAAGCCATTGCTTCAATTGCTAAACCATTCCAGTCAGCTAAAATTTTATTATCTAATTGTGGTCTTACTCTTTGCTGACGGGATAATTTTAGCTTTTTTAGTAAAAGTTGAATTTTATCCTCATCTTCTGTTTTTATATGTAAATTATCGTATCTTGATAGAACAATATTGCCTTCCCAGTTCCCTTCTGACTTGATATCAAATACTTTAGCAAAAAAAACAAAATCATTTTTTAAAATAGTCTTTAGCTCATTATAAGACCAAACATAATATTTGCCTTCGACACCCTCTGAATCTGCATCAAGTGCAGAATAGTATCCTCCATTCTCATCCTGCATTTCTGTCATTATCCAGTCGGCTATTTCTATAGCTTTTTTCTTATATGCAATCTTATTAGTTATTAAATAAAATTTATTAAGTATTAACAAAAGCTGTGCATTGTCATATAACATTTTCTCAAAATGTGGAACGAGCCAATTCTCATCTACTGAGTAACGAGAAATACCTCCTCCAACATGATCAAAAATACCACCACTACAAATTTTATCTAAAGTTTTAGTTATTATATTAAATTTCTTAGAGTCATTATCATTCACATATAAACTTAATAAGAAGTCATAGATAAAAAGTTGTGGAAATTTTGGTGCACCACGTAGACCACCATTTTGCATATCACAATTTTCTATAATTTTTTTTTCAGTAGATATTCTTAACTCATCAATATTTAGGTCTATAGAATTTGTGGTGTCCAAGCTATTTAAGGCTTCAAAAATAAGTTTCTGATTCTTAACAATTGCCCCAGGGTCATTATCACAACTATTGGCTATAGAAACTAGCACATCTTTGAAGGCTGGAATCCCATGCTTTGGCTCTTTTGGGAAGTATGTGCCGCCCCAAAAAGGCTTTTTATTACTTGATAAAAACATAGTTAAAGGCCAACCCCCTTGTTGGCCAAGGAGTGCTAGGGCATTTTGATAAATATTATCTAAATCAGGCCTTTCCTCACGATCAAGTTTTATATTTATAAATTTATCATTCATAATTTTAGCGGTCTGTTCATCTTCGAAACTTTCATGCGCCATTACGTGACACCAGTGACACGCTGCATATCCCACTGAAAGTAGGATTGGTTTATTTTCAGCTTTAGCTCTTTGGAAGGCCTCTTCTCCCCATGGAAGCCAATGCACAGGATTATTTTTATGCTGCAGTAAATAAGGGCTAGTTTCTTTATCTAATAAATTTTCAGTCATTAAAATATGAATTCGACATGACTAATCTTATATGAAAGAATTAAAAAAAAACAAAAATAATATTTAGAAATAAATAATGACCATTTACGCTATATCTACAGCGCCAGGAACTGCAGGACTAGCAGTTATTAGAATGTCTGGCCCTAGAGCTTTAGAAGCTCTAAATGCTATTGTAATTAATAAAGAATTTACTCATAGTAAATTTACCAAATGTAAGTTTTATCATCCAGTAAACCATAAACATCTTGACAGTGGATTGGCTGTTTATTTTAAAAGTCCCAAAAGTTTTACCGGAGAAGATGTGGTTGAGTTACATATACATGGGGGTTACGCTAACACATCTATTGTATTATCTGCACTAGCATCAATTAAATATTTAAGAATTGCTAATCAAGGTGAGTTTACTAAGAGGGCATTTATTAATAATAAAATTGACCTTACAGGAATTGAAGCTTTAGGAGATTTAATTAACTCCCAAACTGAGCAACAGCATGAACAAGCTTTATTTCACATGGGAGGCTCACTTAGTAAATTATATTTAAACTGGAGGAAAAAATTAATTGAATTAACCGCATTGATAGAAGTTGAGTTAGATTTCGCTGATGAAGATCTACCAGATAATATTTCAAATAACCTTCATAATAAAATTGATTTGGTTATAGCAGAAATGGAAAGTCATCTAGGTGAAAGCAATAAAGGTGAAATTCTAAGAAATGGTTTTAAAATTGCAATCATTGGAGAACCTAATGTAGGTAAATCTAGCTTAATTAATCTTTTGGCAAAGCGAGATGTGGCAATTGTATCTGAAATAGCAGGAACAACTCGTGATGCTATCGAAGTTAATCTAAATATTGCAGGTTTTCCGGTAGTAATTGTAGATACCGCAGGCCTAAGAGAGTCAAATGATAAAATCGAAAATCTTGGTATAAATATCGCACTTACTAAAATTGAAGAAAGTAATGCTGTGATAGAGGTTTTTACTGATCCTAAGAAAATTGTCAGCAAGCATAATTATATCCCAGTTTTAAATAAGATTGATCTAATTGACATTAATAAAAAAGATTTAGGGCAGGCAATTCCAATTTCTGTTTTAAATAATTCTGGTATTGATTTGTTAATAAATAAAATAGAGCAAATAATAAAAAATTATTTTCCATCAACTTCAGAAACTATTCCAACACACGTAAGATATAAACTAGGAGTAACAAAAATAATTCAAAGCTTAAACAATGCTAAGGATGTAAATTTGTTAGAGTCACCAGAATTAGTTGTTGAAGAATTAAGGTCCGGTATATACGAGATAGGTCGCTTAACAGGTACCGTTGACGTTGAGGAATATTTAGAAGTAATTTTTAAAGAGTTTTGTATAGGTAAATAATCTATTGCAATTAGCTGTCATTGATTTAATAGATTTAAGATGTCTATTAATGATTATGATGTAGTTGTAGTTGGTGGTGGTCATGCGGGATGTGAGGCAGCGACTACAGCCGCTAGATCAGGAGCAAAAACCCTTTTAATCAGCCACAAATTAGATACGATTGGAGAAATGTCATGTAACCCAGCTATTGGAGGGCTTGGCAAAGGTCATTTAGTTAGAGAAATTGATGCTTTAGATGGCATCATGGGTAAAATTGCAGATTTAGCTAGCATTCAATACCGGTTATTAAATCGAAAAAAAGGCCCTGCGGTTAGGGGTCCTCGTGCTCAAGCAGATCGAAAGCTGTATAAAAAATTTATGCAACAAGAAATATTAAATTACCCAAATTTAGAATGTTTGTATGATCCGGTTGAAGATTTATTATTAGAAAATAATAATCAGGTTATAGGAGTAATATGTGGATCAGGAAAAATTATTAACTCTAAAAGAGTTATTATAACAACAGGAACATTTTTAAATGGCATAATCCATATTGGAGAAAAACAGATCTCTGCCGGCAGACACGGAGATGCACCCTCAATCGGACTAGCAAAATCACTATATAATGCAGGCTTTCAGCTTGGTAGATTAAAAACAGGAACCCCTGCTAGACTAGATAAGAATACAATAAATTATGAGGCTTTAGAGGAGCAGGGTGCAGATTTAGAGCATTCATATTTTTCATTTTTAACTAATAAAACTTATAATGAGCAGGTGCCATGCCATATAACTTATACGAATGAAACTGTTCATGAAATTATTCAAAATAATATTGAAAAATCAGCCATTTATTCAGGACAAATAAAAAGTTCTGGTCCTAGATATTGTCCTTCTGTTGAAGATAAGATTCATCGATTTGCGGATAAGTTGAGGCATCAAATTTTTTTAGAACCTGAAGGTTTAGATAGCCAGACTATATACCCAAATGGCATCTCAACTTCACTTCCAGAAAGTGTTCAACTAGAATTTATCAATAAAATCAATGGTTTAGAGAAAGTAAAAATAATAAGGCCTGGATACGCTATAGAGTATGACTACATCGATCCTCGTGAATTATACCAAACTTTAGAAACCAAAAAAATTACAGGACTTTATTTGGCTGGACAAATTAATGGAACTACAGGCTATGAAGAAGCAGCTGCACAAGGTCTTGTTGCAGGATTAAATGCTGCACTTTCAATAAAAGGTAAGGAATATATATTTAAACGAAGTGATTCATACATTGGAGTTATGGTTGATGACTTAACCTTAAAAGGAGTTTCAGAGCCATATCGAATGTTTACTTCAAGAGCTGAATATCGACTTACTTTAAGATCTGATAATGCTGATTTGAGACTTACACCAATTGCAAAAGAACTAGGTCTATCATCGTCTTTAAGATTAGAAAAATTTGAAGAAAAAACCACCCTTTTGCTTAATGCTAAAAATACACTTAAAAACATTGAATTTACACCAAATTTTATTGAAAAATTTGATATTAAAATTAATAAAGATGGAAAAAAAAGAACTGCTCTAGATTTACTATCTTACCCTGAGGTAAATTTTTCAAAAATTATACCCATATGGAATGAAATTAAAAATTTAGAGTTATCAAAAGATATTATTGAGCAAATTGAAATTGAAGCTCATTATAAGGGCTATTTGAAGAAACAAGATAGCGATATAATAAGCTTGAAAAGAGATGAAAATGTTAAAATTCCGGTAAATTTTGATTTCAAGCAATTATCAAGTCTTTCAAATGAACTTAAAGAAAAGCTTATTATTGCAAAACCACAAAATATCAGCCAGGCTTCTCGAATAGAAGGTATGAGTCCTGCTGCTGTCAATCTCATACTTTCAATAATAAAAAGTAAGGTAAAAAATCGAAAAATAGCATAATACTCTTATATGAGTAATGAAATTGATCAATTTATAGCAAATAATCCAAATGTTTCACGTGAAACAATCGCTAAATTGGCCGATTTTCGGTCTTTTTTAATAGAACAAAACTCAAAACATAACTTAGTGTCTAAAAGCCAATTAGATAAAATATGGATGAGACATATCCATGATTCATTAAGAATTTTTTATCTGTTAGATTTAAAAAAATCTTTGCAAATATTAGATATAGGATCAGGTGGAGGATTTCCTGCTATTCCAATGGCCGTAGCTTCTGAAAAATATGATCTTAAATATACCTTGTGTGAAAGTGTAACAAAAAAGTCAAATTTTTTAAATTTATCATTAGAATTATTAAAACTATCAAATGTCGAAATTATTAATGAACGAGTTGAAATGGTAAAAAATAGAAAATTTGACATCATAACTTGCAGAGCAGTATCAAAATTAAATAATATTTTTACTAATTCACACCACTTAACAAAACAAAACACTATATTTTTACTTCATAAAGGTATAAATGTTGTAGAAGAAATAAATGATGCTACTAAATATTGGTTTTTTGAGCATGTATTAATTAAAAATGACCTTGAAGAGGGTTCATTTATAATTAAAATCAATAATCTTAAAAAACTCAATTAAATCAATAACTTAGTGTTTAAGTTTTTGTAAAAGTTATGCTGAGTAATATAATTGCAATTTGTAATCAAAAAGGTGGAGTAGGAAAAACTACTACAGCAATTAATTTAGCTGCTGCACTTGCTGGTGCTGGAAAAAAAATCCTTATTATAGATTTAGATCCTCAAGGTAATGCAAGCACTGGCCTTGGAATAGATTATGCTAATAGAGATAAATCAATTTATGAAGTTCTTACTAGCTCAATTGCATTCGATGAAAGTGTGTCTAAAACTGATTTAGAAAATTTATTTATAATTCCATCTAACGTAGAGCTTTCAGGTATTGAACCTGAATTAGCAAATGAAAGTGATAAGGCATTTGTCCTTAAGTCTCTAATCAATAACTCAAATAGTATTAAAACTTTTGATTATATCTTTATCGATTGTCCACCAGCTTTAAGTTTATTAACAGTAATGGCAATGACATCTGCAAATTCTGTACTTGTTCCATTACAATGTGAATTTTTTGCATTAGAGGGTTTGAGTCAATTAATTAAAACTGTTGATCGAGTTCAAAAAAATTTAAATCCATTGCTATCTATTGATGGAATTATTTTAACAATGTTTGATAAAAGAAATAAACTTTCAACACAAGTGGCAATGGATGTAAAGAAGCATTTACAGGAAAAAGTTTTTGAAACAATGATACCTAGAAATGTAAGAGTTTCAGAGGCACCTTCATTTGGAATGCCAGCAATAGTCTATGATCGTAAGTCTAAAGGCAGTCAAGCTTATTTGAAACTAGCAGATGAAATATTAAAAAAAAATAATAATAAAGAGGCAGCATAAGAATTATGAATATTTCTAAGAAAGGCTTAGGGCGTGGTTTATCTTCTTTAATGGGTGAGAGTTCAAATGAAGAATTAAAATCGCAATCAACAAGTGGAGATTTAAAAATTGCAATATCAAAATTAAGACCAAGCTCAATTCAACCAAGAAGACTATTTGATAAAAATAGTATAAATGAATTAGCAGAATCTATTAAATCTAAAGGTCTTGTTCAGCCTATTTTGGTTCGTCCTTCAAAATCAGAAGTAGGCGAATATGATATTATTGCAGGAGAAAGAAGGTGGCGTGCTGCACAAATTGCGCAACTGCATGAATTACCAGCAGTTGTAAAGAA
>JAONQW010000014.1 GCA_028412835.1 Candidatus Pelagibacterales bacterium | reverse complement strand
TTTTTTGAAATAACTTTATACCAATCTTTATCTGCTAAATTTTCTATAGGCCCCCTATAACCATGTCTTTTATCATAATCCATTAAGCCTTTTTGTAAAAAAGTTGTTGCAAGAAATTGTAAATCAGAGTCTAAGGAGGTTCTAATAGATAAGCCACCGTTATAGAGTTCATGTTCGCCAAATATATCAATTATTTTTCTTTTAACTTCCTCACTGTAATAATCTGATGAATATTTTTTATTTACTTTATCAATATTTGTACTCAAATTTTTTGATATTGAAGTATTTAACTCACTCTTATTAATATAATCGTTTAAATACATCCTATTTAAAACCCAGTTTCTTCTGGCAACTGCCGCATCATAATTTTTAATTGGATGATAATTACTTGGTGCTTTTGGCAGTGCTGCTAAAAAAGCAACTTCCTCAAGGGTAAGCTTTTGCAAAGGTTTATCAAAATATCTATTTGAAGCTGCTGCAATACCATATGTTCCCGATCCTAAATAAATTTGATTTAAATATAACTCTAAGATTCTATCTTTGCTAAATGTTGTTTCAATTTTAATAGCTAGAATAGCTTCTTTAATCTTTCTACTTAACGATAATTCATCTGTTAGAAGGAAGTTTTTTGCAACTTGCTGGGTTATTGTTGAGGCACCTTGTGGTCTTTTGTTTGCAAATATATTTTTAAGATTATTAATAAATGCTCTAGAAATTCCAAGCATATCAACACCTATATGGTTATAAAAATTTTTATCTTCTGCGGATATGAATGCTGATTTAATAATATCTGGGACTGCATCTATTGGTATAAATACTCTATACTCATTTGAGTACTCTTTTACTAACTCTCCAGAGGCACTATGAACTCTAGTCATTATAGATGGTTTGTAGCTCTTTAGCTGATTGTAATCTGGAAGATTTATCGAAAAGAAAAATATCAGGCTTACAAATAGAATTATTCCCACCATACTAGAAATAAAAAAAATCTTTAAATAACTAAATCTCTTAACCATAACAATTACGTATATCTAATTTGTGTCATTCTTGTGTATGAATTGATATTTAGCTAAATATATGAGTATATTAAAAAATATTAAACTTAATATTATGTCAAAAATGTTGTATAAGCATCATTAATATCATCATTGATAATAATAAACATATTCTGTATGAACAAAAATAATCTCATTAAAAAATATTCTACAAAAGATTTATATGCATGTATGCATTTGAAAGGTTTAATTAAATGGCAAGCAAACTACTTATTGATGGATCTCAGATCGATCAAACAAAAGTTGCACTCGTTGGTGACTTTGGACTTGAAGATTTTGAATTTGAATCTGATAGTCAAAAACATCTAAAAGGAAATATATACTTAGGCAAAATATCAAGAATAGAGCCTTCTTTACAGGCGGCCTTTGTTGATATTGGTTCTGATAAAAACGGTTTTTTAGCTTTTGGAGAAATTCATCCAAATTATTTCCAAATTCCTATTGCTGACAGAGAGGCTTTATTGAAAGCAGAAGCTGATCATCAGGATCTGCAGAATAATGAATTATCTACAGAACCGTCTGAAATCAGTGAGAATAATTTAGAAGGGGATATTGAAAATAGTAATATTGATAATGAAACTAATTTTGAAGAGGATGTGATATCCACTAATGAGAAGGTTAATGATAATAATGATAAAGATATTATCATTGAGCCTGAGGATCTTCCAGCTTTAGAGAAATCAAAGCCAATTCAGAAAAATAGTAAGTCCATTCAAAATAATTTAAGAAAAAAATTATTTAGATCTTATAAAATTCAAGAAGTCATTAAAAACTCGCAGTTAGTTTTAGTGCAAGTAGTAAAAGAGGAACGAGGAAATAAAGGCGCAGCCTTAACTTCATACATATCCCTAGCAGGAAAATATACAGTCTTAATGCCAAATTCAACAAAGACTAAAGGTATTTCTAGAAAAATCGCTTCTTCTGAGGAAAGACAAAAACTTAAAGCAATGATTGAAGAATTAAAGCTTCCAATAGACATGGGTCTAATTGTTAGAACTGCAGGTTTAAATAAGACAAAAATTGAAATTAAAAAAGATGTAGATATTTTAAAAAAACTTTGGAACAATATTGTAAACGAAACGACTAAAGATACAACAATTGCCCCTGCTCTAGTACATGAAGAGGGAAATTTAATTAGAAGAGCAATAAGAGATATATATAGCAAAGAAATGAAAAATATATTTGTGGAAGGGGCTGAGGCATTCGAAGAGACAAAAAAGTATGTATCTCAGTTGCTCCCAAGTTGTTCAAAATATGTTAAAGAATATAAAAACAAGGTCCCAATTTTTGCTAAACATGAAGTTGAACAAGAATTAATTAAAATGTTTGATACTACTGTTCACCTTAAGTCTGGTGGATACTTAGTAATAAATCCAACTGAAGCCTTGGTTGCAATTGATGTTAACTCTGGCAGTGCTACAAAAGAGAGAAATATTGAAAAAACTGCTCTTAAAACTAATCTTGAGGCAGCTGATGAAATTTCTAAACAAATAAAAATAAGAGATTTGTCTGGATTGATTGTAATTGACTTTATTGACATGTATGAGATGCGGAATAATCGTCAAGTAGAAAAAAGAGTTAAAGAAGCAATTAAACTTGATAGGGCAAGAATTCAGGTAAATAGAATTAGTCAGTTTGGATTAATGGAAATATCTCGGCAAAGACTAAGACAAAGCTTTATTGAATGGAAATGTACATTATCTATTGAATCGTGTGCTCAAAAAATTATAGCTCTCATAAAGCAAAATATCATATCTTTAAAATCAGATAAAATTAAATTTGAGATTAATCCTATTGTATCAAATCACTTAAAGAGTAATCATGAAAAAGAAATTTCAGCATTAAAGAGTAAATATAATGTTGATTTTATTATCACAGAAAATCTAATGTTAGAAAATAGTACAATTATTTTTAATGACATTAAAAATTTAAAAAAGAAAAAAAAGAAAGCTACTGCAGTTAAAAAGAAGAAATTAGCAAAAGATAAGAGTCCTAAGAAAAAAACATCAAAAATTTCAGCTAGCTATAATAAAAAAGTGTCAGAAGTTGAAATTGAGGCAGTGGAAATTCTTAATTTAAAAGAATTAGAAGATACTTCAATTAAAGAAATAAAGAAAAAAGTAAGGTCAGGTCCCAAAAAAACTGGCTGGTGGAGCCAGTAAATTGTCTTAAAGTAGACAATATTGTTAATTAAAATATCTCAACTTATGTCAATATTTAAAAAGCTTATTCTCACAATGCTTTTTTTTGCCATACCAACATCATCCAATTCATTTGAGTTAGTTAGAGATGTTGAGCTTGAGGAATTTACTCAAGAGCTATTACTACCATTAACTAGAGCTTCAAATTTAGCGGATAATAGAATTGATTTATATTTTATTAATAGTAATCAAATAAATGCATTTGTTACATCGGGTCAATCTATCTTTATAAATACTGAATTAATTGCACAGTCACATACTTATGATGAATATCTTGGAGTATTAGCTCACGAGCTAGCACATATTAATGGTGGTCATATTTCTAGAACTAAAAATCAAATTGCTAAACTTGGAGAGAGATCAATGCCCATATATTTACTTGGCATACTTGGAATACTTGGAGGTGAAGCAGATGCTGGATTGGCTGCGTTAATGGTTGGCTCAGCAAGCGTTCAAGATAGGTATTTATATTACAGTAGAACACAAGAAGCCGCGGCAGATCAATCGGCAATATCACTGTTATGCAAAAGCAAACAACCAGTTAAAGGGTTGGAAACTTTTTTAAAAAGATTAGATAGATCTACATTAGAAAATGCTAGAGATTATCAATATAAAACTACTCACCCCCTGACAGTGGATCGATATAATTGGATTAAAAATAGTTATAAAAAATATCCTAATTGTAAGTATAAATTAGATACTAAACTTCAAAAAAGATTTGAACTTATTAAAGCTAAGTTGCTTGCATTTACACATAGTCAAGAAGAAGTGTTAGCGATATATAAAAATGATAACAGTGATCCAGCTAAATATGCATTGGCAGCTACAAATTTTTTTAATGGTGATAAAAAAAATTCAGTATCTAAGATTAAGTCACTTATAAAAAGTAACCCAACAAATCCATATTATCATGAACTTTTAGGTGAAGTGTATTATTCACAAGGAAATTTTACATTAGCAATTGAGGAGCAAAAAATTACTATAGAGTTGATGACAAATATAAATGATCTTCACTTGATGATGTTAGGAAGTTATTTTTTGGCAGAATCTTCAAAAGAGAACATAATTGAAGGAATTAACTCTTTAAATAAATCGTTATTTATAAATAAAAATAATTCATATTCATGGTATTTGCTAGCAAAGGCATATGCATTAAATAACAATTTGGCTTTAGCACAATATGCTAGTGCCGAAAGGTATTATTTGAGAGGAGATAGGCCTTTAGCCTTAAGTTTTGCTAAAAAAGCTATAAAAAATATTGATAAAAATACTGTTGAATGGTATCGAGCAAATGATCTAATAGAAATAATCGATGAAATAGAAAAAAAAGAATAATAAAAATAAATTTATTAACGCTTAATTATGAGTAAAAAACAAATATATATAATTAATGGTCCTAATTTAAATCTCTTGGGTGATAGAGAGCCAGATATTTATGGTAATAAAACACTTCAAGATCTGGAAGATGATCTAAGCCAAATAATTAAAGAAAATGATTTAGATATTTCATTGGTGTTTATGCAATCTAACAGTGAGGGCGAGATTGTAGATCAAGTTCAAAAAGCTGGAAAGGAGGCATCGGGATTAATAATTAATGCAGGGGGCTTATCTCATACTTCTGTTTCTATACTAGATGGATTGCTATCTATAAATATTCCAAAAATTGAAGTACATATATCCAATCTCTTTTCTAGAGAAGAATTCAGACAACATTCGTATTTAAGTCGTGGCGTTGATGGGTTTATTTGTGGTTTTGGAATAAACGGCTATGCATTAGCTATTCAAGGATTATTAAAATTAATATAGGATTGTAACTATGGCTTCTAAAGAAACTAAATTTATAGATAAAAAATCTATTAAAGAATTAGCCGATATTCTAGATGAATTAGAATTAACAGAACTTTCTTATCAAAAAGGTGATGTTTCAATTTCAGTTTCTAAAGGTACGACTTTAAGTGCCGCATCTACTAAGACAGCTTCAATTGAGGATTCTAAAGTTGTTTCAGATAAAGATTATCGAGATGATCCTAGAGTAATAAAATCTCCTATGGTTGGAACAGTTTATTTGCAGCCTGAACCTGGGGCAAATAAATTTATTAATGAAGGTGACTCAATTAGCTCGGGACAAACTATGTTAATAATTGAAGCAATGAAAACAATGAATCCAATTGAGTCAAATCTACAGGGTAAAATTTCAAAAATATTTGTTCAAAATGAAGAAGCTGTTGAGTTTGGTCAACCTTTAGTTTTAGTAGAATAATTATTATCAATGTTTAAAAAAGTGTTAATTGCCAATCGTGGTGAAATTGCTGTTAGAATTAATCGCGCATGCCAAGAACTTGGTATTTCAACTGTAGCGGTTCACTCAGAAGCTGATAGAGACTCAATGCACGTTAGAATTGCAAACGAAAGTGTGTGCATTGGACCAAATCAAGTAAATAAAAGTTACTTGAATACGCACGCATTAATATCAGCATGTGAAATAACAAATGCTGAAGCTATTCATCCTGGTTATGGATTCTTATCGGAAAATGCTAGTTTTGCAAAAATGGTTTCAGACCATGGTTTAACTTTTATTGGCCCTAAATACGAACATATTGAAAAAATGGGTGATAAAATTCAAGCAAAAAAGATTATGCATAAATTGGGTGTTCCAACTATTCCAGGATCAGAGGGTAAAATTGAAAATTTAGATGATGCGATTAATATAGGAAATGAAATCGGCTATCCTATCCTTCTTAAGGCTGCAGCAGGTGGTGGTGGACGTGGCATGAAAGTTATTGGCAATGAAAAAGAAATGGTTGATAGTTTTTCAATCGTTAGAAAAGAAGCTCTGTCTTTTTTTGGAAATGATGATGTCTATATCGAAAAGTTCATAGATGCCCCTAGACATATTGAAGTACAAGTTATTGGTGACTTGCATGGTAATTTTGTTCACTTATATGAAAGAGATTGTTCAGTGCAAAGAAGAAACCAAAAAGTTATAGAAGAAGCCATTGCACCAGGAATTGATATCGAAGAAAAAGCTAAGCTGTTTGAAACTGTCATAAGTGCTATTAAAGAAATGGGCTATTTAGGACTAGGTACTCTTGAATTTTTATACCACGAAGGAAGTTTTTACTTCATGGAAATGAACACTAGATTGCAGGTTGAACATCCAATAACTGAAATGATTACTCGGATTGATCTTGTGCGAGAGCAAATATCAGTGGCTGCTGGGGAAAAGTTAAGTTTTGATCAATCAAAAATTAATCCTCTAGGGCATTCAATAGAATGTAGAATTAATGCAGAAGACCCAAAAACTTTTAAACCAAGTGCTGGAACTATAAGTTTATATCACCCCCCTGCTGGTAATGGAATAAGACTGGATACATTCATTTACTCTGGTTATAAAGTTCCTCACTATTATGATAATTTATTAGCTAAGCTCATTGTCACTGGTCGAGATAGAGATCATGCAATTAGACGTGCTCTTAGATCTCTTGATGAAATAATTATAGAAGGCACTGTAACAAATATAGAATTGCACAAAAAGATTTTATCATCAGAAGCTTTTAAAAAGGGCTCTGTATCTATTAAGTGGTTAGAAGAAAATATAGAGTCTCTCTAAGCACAATCTTTTACCCAAATATCATATAGAGGATGCTCCATAGATGAAACTGATGGTAACCCTTTAACCATCCATCCGAAAAAATTATTTCCTCCCTTTGTATCTTCGACAACTAGATATACCGCTACGAGAGGTTTTTCTTCTGGTAATGATATATAACATGATTTATTAATGATTTTTAAGTCGTGAATTAAGACTTCTTCACCAGATAAAATTTCAATACTTGAAACTTCTGCTGTTATTTTATCAAGTACTCCTATGTGAGCAGAGTTTTTATTGCCATCGTTAAATTTTTTGTTCTCACCTACTTCTGCTGGAATATCTAAGCCAATCAAATCTTCATCTAAATCGTCATAACTTGGAGCGATCTTATTTAAATTTATTAACGGTGCAACCTCAATTTCGTTTGCACTAGAGTAATTTATATTTAAAAAAGTTAGGATTAGTAGAATTAATAAACTAATCTTTTGGAGACCATTGTTCATATTCTGATTTTTTCTTACCTTTAGGATTGTTTAAAACTGAGGCACTTGGGTAATACGAGTTTTTTGTTCCTGTTTGATTTCTTACATGTTTTTTTTCCCAAGAGTATTTTTTTTGAAGTGATGGAATTTTATTTGAGGTATATCTTAACCAGCCATTCCATTCAGGTGGAACTTTTGAAGAATCAACATCCCCTTCATACAAAACCCATCTTTTGGAATCATCTTTATTTTTCATATAAATATTTCCAAACATATCGTCCCCTACTTTGTAGCCATTAAAAAAAGACCAGATTCGGGTTCCTATAGTTTGATTATGCCACCAGGTAAAAATTTCTTTAAAAATCATACCCACCTTTTAGCACGATTTTTCAACAATACATAAATTATCTAATCTTTATAAATCATTGAAAATCAATACTTTTTTAAAGTTAGTAACATAACCACAGCACACTATATAGTAGGTTATAAATAATTTTAACACTATATGTTGACTTAAGAATTCAAATCAATGATTATAATATTTCCAATTTTCAGAATCGTTTGTGATTGGGTCGACCGGTCGAGTTACTTAAATTTAAGTCATTAATTTCTCGGGTGTCTGCTGTCGTAATTAAATGCTAAGTTTTAAAAAAGGAAAAAAATAAATGAAAATATCTCGCCAATTCACTAGTTCTGAAAAATCACCTTATGATGAAATTGAGTTTAAAGAAGTTACAAGTGAAATTTTAAATCCTGATGGGTCAGTTGTTTTTAAGCTAGAAAATTTTCAAGTTCCCTCAAAATGGAGTCAGGTGGCAAGTGATATAATAGCACAAAAATATTTTAGAAAAGCTGGTGTTCCAAATAAAACTAAAAGCAGAGTTGAAAGAAATATTCCTGCGTGGCTAATGGCAAAAGATCCTGATACTGAAGCTGATGATCTGTCTTACAGCTCTGAAACTAGCTCTACTCAAGTTTTTGATAGGCTAGCTGGTACTTGGACGTATTGGGGATGGAAAGGTGAATATTTCACCACAGAAGATGATGCTAAATCTTTTTTTGACGAAGTAAGATTTATGCTGGCAAATCAAATGATTGCACCTAATAGCCCTCAGTGGTTTAACACTGGGCTGAATTGGGCTTATGGTATTGATGGTCCATCACAAGGTCATCATTATGTCGATCACGTAACTGGTAAACTTACAAAGTCTGCGAGTTCATATGAGAGACCCCAGCCTCATGCATGTTTTATTCAAGGAATTGATGACGATTTAGTTAATGATGGTGGGATAATGGATTTGTGGGTTAGAGAAGCTCGTTTATTTAAATATGGCTCAGGTACAGGAACTAACTTTTCAAACTTAAGAGGTGGATCAGAAGGCTTGTCTGGTGGAGGTAAATCATCAGGACTTATGAGCTTTCTTAAAATTGGAGATCGTGCTGCGGGTGCAATTAAATCTGGAGGAACAACAAGAAGAGCAGCTAAAATGGTTGTTGTCGATATTGATCATCCGGATGTTGAGGAATTTATTAAATGGAAAGTAACAGAAGAACAAAAAGTTGCAGCACTAGTAACAGGTTCTAAGTTATGCTCTAAGCATTTAAAACAAGTGATGAATGCTTGTCATAATTGTGAAGCAGATGGTGAAAGTTGTTTTGATCCAAATAAAAATCCTGCATTAAAAAGAGAAATTATTGCTTCAAGGAAGTCTGAAGTTCCTGAAAACTACATTCAGAGAGTGATTCACTTTGCTAAACAAGGATATAAATCTATTGAATTTGAAACATATGATACTGATTGGGATTCTGAAGCATATCTGACAGTTTCTGGACAAAATTCAAATAACTCAATCAGGGTAACGGATGATTTTATAAAAGCAGTTATTGAAGATAAAGACTGGGACTTAATTAACAGGACTAATGGGGCTGTTAACAAAACAATCAGAGCAAAAGAATTGTGGGATGAAGTTGGTTATGCCGCATGGGCTTGTGCTGATCCAGGCATTCAATTTCATACAACAGTAAATGACTGGCATACTTGTCCTGCAAGTGGTGAAATTAAGGCGTCAAATCCATGCTCAGAATACATGTTCCTTGATAACACGGCTTGTAACCTTGCCTCTCTAAACCTTATGACTTTTATGGATGAAAATAAATCACTTGAAATTGACTTATTTAAACATGCTGTGAGAATTTGGACTTTAATACTAGAAATCTCCGTTATGATGGCTCAATTTCCATCAAAAGAAATTGCTAAATTATCATATGAATACCGAACACTTGGATTAGGCTATGCAAATCTCGGTGGTTTTTTAATGTCAAAGGGTATTTCCTATGACTCTGATGAAGGTAGATCAATTTGTGCTGCAATAACTTCTTTGATGACCGGCACTTCTTACGCTACGTCTGCTGAAATTGCAGGGGAACTTGGTCCTTTCCCTGGTTATGCTCAAAACTCTAAACATATGTTGAGAGTCATTAGAAATCATAGAAGAGCTGCTTACGGACATAATGATGGATATGAAGAATTAAACACCAACCCTGTTCCACTAGTTATCGAAAATGTAAGAGATACTAAGCTTGGAATTGAAGCTCAAAAATGTTGGGATAAGGCATATGAGCTAGGACAAAAATATGGATATAGAAATGCACAAACTTCAGTAATAGCTCCAACTGGAACAATTGGCCTTGTTATGGACTGTGATACAACTGGAATTGAGCCAGACTTTGCAATGGTTAAATTTAAAAAACTTGCTGGAGGGGGTTACTTTAAAATTATTAATAGAACTGTTCCTGATGCATTGAACCAACTTCAGTATACTGAAAATGAAATTACTGAAATTATTAATTATGCTGTTGGTCATGGAACTTTAGAAGCGGCACCGCATATCAATCATGAAACATTAAAAGAAAAAGGGTTTACTGATAAAGAATTAGATATCCTAGAGAGTAATCTAAAGAATGTTTTTGATATTAGATTCTCTTTTAATATATTTACTCTCGGTAAAGAATTTTGTACAGACGTTTTAAATTTTTCAGAAGAACAATTGAATGACTTTAATTTTAATATGCTCTCTGAAATAGGTTTTTCAAGTAAAGAAATTGATGAAGCAAATACTTATTGTTGTGGAACTATGACACTTGAAGAGGCCCCTCATATTAAAGAAGAGCATTTAAGTGTTTTTGATTGCGCCAATCCTTGTGGTAAAATTGGAAAAAGATTTTTATCTACTGAAAGCCATATAAAAATGATGGCTGCTGCACAGCCATTTATTTCTGGTGCTATATCTAAAACAATAAATATGCCTAATGATGCCAGCGTTGAGGATTGTATGGAAGCATATTTGATGTCATGGAAGCTTGGAACAAAGGCTAATGCTCTTTATAGAGATGGATCAAAACTTAGCCAGCCATTAGCTTCTAAATTAGTTGAAGACGTAGAAGGTGAAGAAGAGGAAGTGATGTCTCAACCAACTCCAATTGAACAAACTATGACATTAGCTCAAGAAGCTGTTCAGCAAGCTGTTTATGGTGCGAGAAACAAGGTTCCCGATAGAAGAAAAGGTTATATTCAGAAAGCTATTGTTGGAGGACACAAAGTCTACCTGCATACTGGTGAGTATGAAGATGGTAAACTGGGAGAAATATTCATTGATATGCACAAAGAAGGTGCATTTCTCAGAAGTTTAATGAATAACTTTGCAATCGCCATTTCAATTGGACTGCAGTATGGGGTACCTCTAGAAGAGTATGTAGAGGCATTTACATTTACGAGATTTGATCCTTCAGGAGTAGTTCAAGGAAATAACAGAATTAAAAATTCTACTTCTATTCTAGATTATGTATTTAGGGAGTTAGCTGTTTCATATCTTGGAAGAAATGACTTAGCTCACACGGATAATTCTGATGTAGATTTTTCACTTGGAGCTGGCGCTGAAGAAGGTACTTTGAAGAAGAATCAAATACCATGGAAGATTGTTAAAAAGATGTCTAGTCAAGGGTTTCTCCGTGGCCAAGCTTCAGAAAATCTTATGGTAGTAAACTCTTCCAGTGATGCAAGCTCGTATAGTGAACAATCAAATGTAGAACAAGGAATACCAACACCTGATGCTATTAAATCAAGTGCTTCGAGTGACGTTATAGCTAGTAAAGTTCAAGTAGCTAGAATGATGGGTTACGAAGGTGATGCTTGTCCAGAATGTAGTGCATTTACTCTAGTAAGAAATGGAACTTGCTTAAAATGTGATAGTTGTGGTGCAACTACTGGATGTTCTTAATCCAGAGTAGGTTCTATCTTAGAGAGTGATAACTCTGATAAGATTTCCTCTGTTACTTCCGCTGGCGCATTCATCATCAAATCCTGTGCCTGCTGATTCATTGGAAACAATATTACCTCTCTTATGTTCTTAACATCTGCCAGAAGCATAATAATTCTATCAATCCCAGGAGCAATACCTCCGTGTGGTGGCACACCATAACTGAAAGCGTTAATCATTCCTCCAAACTTATCTATAACTTGTTCTTTTTTATATCCAGCTATCTCAAAAGCTTTAAACATAATTTCTGGAATATGATTTCTAATTGCACCAGAAGATAACTCAATTCCATTACAAACAATATCATATTGGTAACCAAGTATGTTTAGTGGATCCATCGTATTAAGTGCCTCTATTCCACCTTGTGGCATAGAGAATGGATTATGACTAAAATCAATTTTTTTATTTTTTTCGTCAAATTCATACATTGGAAAGTCAACTATCCAACAAAATCTAAACACATCTTTTTCAATTAAATCTAGTTCTGCAGCTACTCTATCACGGGTGGCCGAAGCTAATTCATATGCAGTTTTGGGTAATGAACATGAAAAGAAAATAGCATCACCAAAAGACAATTTAGAATCTTCGAATATCTGTCTTAATGCATTTTCTGGTAAAAATTTAGCAATTGGTCCCTTTGCTTTTAATGATCCATCAACTTCTTCAAAAATAATATAACCTAAACCTGGGGCACTCATTTCTTTGATTGCCCAATTATTCATTGAGTCAAAAAAACTTCTAGCTTGATTAGCACCATTGGGACATGGGATACCAATTACTTCAGCACCATTTTTAATTAGTCTTTTAAAAGCCTCAAAAGATACTTCTGAAGAATTAAAGATATTAGTTAAATTGGATAAAATAATTGGATTTCTTAAGTCTGGCTTATCAGATCCATATTTTTTCATTGCATCTGCATATGTAATACGAGGGAATGGACTTTCACCTATCCTCTTATTAGAAAATTTTTCAAAAACTTTTTGAAGCACTGGTTCAATAGCATTAAAAACATCATCCTGTTCAACAAAAGACATTTCCATATCAAGTTGATAAAATTCTCCAGGACTTCGATCAGCTCTTGCATCCTCATCTCGAAAACATGGAGCAATTTGAAAGTACTTATCGAAACCAGCAGCCATTATTAATTGTTTGAACTGCTGTGGTGCTTGTGGCAATGCATAGAACTTGCCGGGATGGATTCTGCTTGGCACCAGATAGTCCCTTGCGCCCTCGGGACTAGAAGCTGTCAAAATTGGAGTTTGCATTTCAAGAAAACCGCTCTTAGTCATTAGCTCTCTAATATATGCAATTACGTTAGATCTTAACTGAATATTCTTATGCAAACCTACTTTTCGGGCATCTAAAAATCTATATTTAAGTCTAATATCTTCTGGATAATTTGCATCACCAAACACAGGCATAGGAAGTTCTTCTGCATCAGATAAAACCTCAATAGTTTCAATAGCAACTTCTATTTCACCTGTTTCTAGTTCACTATTAATAGTCTCAATTTCTCTCTTGGTAACCTTACCAATAACTTTTATTACTGACTCAACTCTTAAGTTTTCAATTACATTTAATATTTCAATTTTAGAATTATCTATTACACATTGAGTTATTCCATAATGATCTCTAAGATCTAAGAACAATAAATTTCCATGATCTCTTTTACGATTAATCCATCCAGATATAGATATAGATTTATCTATATCACTTAAATTAAGCTCGTTACAATTATGTGATCGATATTTATTCATACTAATAATTTTAAGGTACTATATAGTTAATTATATGGAATTAGTCCAAGATAATAAATCACTAATAAAGATCTCAAAAACGCTAAAAAAAAATAAAGTATTGTTTATCGATACTGAATTTTTGCGAAATAGCACTTACTGGCCTAAACTTTGCTTAATACAAATAAAAGCAAAGAAAAAAGTATACCTTATCGATCCATTAGCTAAAGACGTTGATTTGAATATCATTAAAGAGATATTTATTGATCAAAGTATTCTAAAGGTATTTCACTCAGCAAGACAGGACATTGAGGTATTAATGAATACATTCAATGTAATCCCATGGCCTATTTATGACACTCAAGTTGCAGCAAACTTTATATTAAAAGAAAATGATATTGGATACGGAAATCTTGTTGAAACATTGTGTGGTAAGAAATTAAATAAAAAATACCAAGTTTCTGATTGGAGCAGAAGACCTTTAAAAGACAAACAAATTGAATATGCAGCACTAGATGTTGAATATTTACCCTTATTGCACGAAATACTGGAGGCTAAGATAAAAGCTAAGAGAAAAATTAGGTTATTTAAATCTGAAATAGAAAAATTAAAAGATATTATTGAAATTTATAATCCAAAAAATTCATATAATAAAATAAATTATAGAAAAAAAAATATTATAAAAACTAGATTAAAGATTCTATCTGAGTGGAGAGAGCTATCAGCTCAAAAACTAAATATACCTAGAAACTGGATTATCTCAGATAAAACAATACTGTCGGCATCGAGAAAAGATTTTAAAATAGAAAAATTAACAAAAAATATAAAAAATAAAAATTTTGATCAAAAATTAGATAGCTTTAAAAAATTTTTACTTAAAAAAGTTCTCTCTTAAAAAAGGGATCGTAATCTTTTTTTTATTTTTAAGAGATAGATTATTAATTTCGTTTAAAGTAATAGATAAATCATTGTAACTTCTCTCAATCCGACCAGATAAATATTTTATAACATCGATTGCAATTAAGACTTGATGGTCCGAAAAAAATTTATTTATTAAAACTTCTATTATTTGATCATCTGGTTTTTCAATAATAGTAGATAATATTGAATTAAATCGAGATTCTAAATCCTTATATCTAAAATTAATATTCTCACTATCGCTGCACAAAAATAAAATATAATTATCATTAAATAAACATTGATTAAAAATATCTAGAATAACATTTTCCTGATCTGGCTTAATTAGTGAAAAATTATCAATAAGAATATTTTTTTTATTTTTTTTATTTAAGTTTGTGTCATTGTATTTGAGGTCAACTAAAGTTGCCTCAGCTTTTTGCATCCATATATTACCCAAATGAGATTTCCCTGACTTACTTTCTCCATATATTATTGCAGCTTTATTATGCCAATCTGGCCATAATGAAACAAGGTCTACAGCTTTTTTGTTAGTAGAATTTACAAAAAAATCACTTTCACTAAAGTTGGTTTTTGTTTCTAAATCAAAAAAAAACTGATTCATATTATTCACTACCTACTGCTTTAAGCCATATAATAATATATAATAACAATGAGACAATGGTTGTAATGGTAACAATAGCTATTAAGAAATTTCTTACTATCATAACCGCCTCAAGTTGATTGAATTGATTTATTGTAAAGAGACAGACAAATACAATTAAAGCTATTTGAAGGAACGTGTTGATTTTACTAATCAATATTGGTTTTAAATTAAACTTCAGGTCAAGGAGAAATTTTAATAAATATGCTCCAGACACAAGAGTTTCTCTAAATACTATTAAAATTATTAAATATGTTGGTAATAACAGCTTAACACCTAAAATTAAATAGATTGTAATAATCAAGATTTTGTCTGCTATAGCATCTAAATAAAAACCGACCAATGACTCAGAATTATACTTTCTTGCTAAATAGCCGTCAAAATAATCTGTTAATCCAACAATGCTTATTGTGATTGCCGATATAACAAATAAATCTTGAATTAAGAGCCATAATATTAAGGGAACTAATATAATTCTTAAAAGTGATAAGGTGTTTGGTAAATAATTCATTCTTTAATTAGAGAAATATCAGAATAATTACCTAAATAAGTCATAACAATATTGTGCTCAAGTAAGATCAAATTTAATTTATCCAAATTTCCAGAAAAATAAATTGTTCCTTTTAAATTTCCTATTTGATATGTATCTATGCTGACTTTCTTAATGGTTTCTATCTTCAACAATTTTTCTTCAATAATATGCCAAGTCTTAAGTTGATTATTAGTAAATCTAAATTTATATGGCATAGTTAAATCTAAAGAAGAAGTAAACTTAATCCAATTATTAAATAATTCTTGATTAAGATTTTTTACCGATCTGTTAACTAACTCTAAATCTGATTCATTTGGTAATGACTTATAATTTCTAGTCATAGTCAAAATTTTTTTATTAAATATATTTTTAATTATCATATTTATAGTAGTTACATTGTTTATATCAGTAGAATAATTTGCCCAAATAAAGATATTATTATTCAGATTTTTTATTATTGGTTCATCACTTAGATCTAGCGCTAAAAGTTCCTCCATTGAAACCATAGGATTATTAAGACTAAGTCTTTTTATAATATTGAGATTAAATATATCTTTATTAGTATTATTTTTACTCCACGCTTCATTCCACATATTTTCAATATTAATTTGATTATCTTTAGAATAGATTATTGGTATTAAAGAAATTGGTTTTGATTCTGTTAGTGAGTATATAACTTCGTTCTTCTCAAGATATTCTTGGACTTTAATTGAGTTGAAGTTGATAGTAAAATTTGCCTTATACCTATCTTTTAGTATCAATTCTTCTTTTAACTCTACTCCACTGACCAGTGAACTTAATACAACAGTATCAATTGGAAAAATTTTATTATAATCGTCTGGATGTATAATTGGTATTATCATTCTTTTATAGGCAACTAATTGAGCTCTTAATATTGCATTATTCCTAATATCAGCTGTGTTACTACTATCGATCTGAATAAGTACATCTTCAATGATATACCTTGAGTTACTTAGCGCATAATTAATCGAAAAAAAGAATATGCAATATGTAGCCACGCATATTATAATCAGACGATTCATTGTAAATCTCTTAAGGCTCTTATATAAAATAATCATGTCTAAATATACTTATAGCAAATCAGGTGTTGATATAGATAAAGGTAACAAATTCATCGAAAACATCAAAAAAACAATTAAAAGCGATAAAAAAAAATCATCTAAGTCTTCAGTTATAGGTGGTTTTGCAGGTCTTTTCAAACTTAACAATATTAAAGGAAATCCCTATTTAGTTGCTGCGACTGATGGTGTTGGAACGAAACTAGAAATTGCAAATGATAGCAACAACCACAAGACTATTGGAATTGATCTAGTTGCGATGTGCGTTAATGATATAGTGGTCACTGGAGCCAAACCCCTTTTTTTTCTAGATTATATAGCTACTGGAAAACTAGATATAAAGAAGAGCACGGATGTTATTAAAGGTATTCTAGAAGGTTGCAATCAAGCTGAGTGTCAATTACTTGGTGGAGAGACAGCGGAAATGCCAGGATTCTATTCGAAAGGGAAATATGATATTGCAGGGTTTAGTGTTGGTCTTTTGGATAGTAGGCAGATTAAAAAAGATAAGATTAAAAAAAATGATATCATTATTGGTATAAAATCATCTGGCTTACATTCAAACGGCTACTCATTGGTAAGAAAAATAATTAAAGATAAAAATATTTCTTTAAAAAAATACTTCGATTTTGATAAAAAGAAACCAATTGGTAAATATCTTTTAGAACCAACTTTAATTTATGTAAATTTAATTTTAGAGTTATATAAAAAAAACTTAATTAAATCTTGTGCCCATATAACTGGTGGAGGTGTAATAGAAAATTTGCCAAGAGTATTGGATAAAAAATTCCAAGCACAAATAAATTTAGATAATTGGGAACTGAGTCACTTGTATAAATGGTTGCTTTCATGTGGCATAAAGCAAATTGAGCTATTAAAAACTTTTAACGCTGGTTATGGCATGGCTTTAATTGCAAGCAAAAAAGATATAAAAAAAATTGAAAGAATAATAGGCAAACATAAATTCACATCGTCAATACTGGGCAAAATTGCTCTTAAAAAGCGTGCTTCTGATAAGTCATTAATCTTATCAGGAAAACTAAATATATGAAAAAAAATATAGTAGTTCTTATTTCTGGTCGTGGGTCCAATTTACAATCGATTATAAGTGCAGCAAAAGATAAAGACTATCCAGCGGCTGTATCTTTGGTAATTTCTGATAATAGTAAAGCTCAAGGTTTATATATAGCTAAAAATAATAGTATCGATAATGTAATTATCGAAAAAAGTTCTTTCGATAGCAATGATAAGTTTGAGGAAGATTTGATTAAAAATATTATTCAATATGATCCAAGTTTAATATGTTTAGCGGGTTTTATGAAAATTCTTTCAAAGAATTTTGTTGAGAAGTTTATGGGAAAAATAATAAACATTCATCCTTCTCTATTGCCAAAATATAAGGGTCTAAATACTCATCAAAAAGCAATTAATTCAGGAGATAAATATAGTGGCTGCACAGTCCATTACGTAAACAATAAGATGGATGATGGTGAGATAATAGCCCAACAAGAGGTAATAATTGCTACAGATGAAACTGTTGAAACATTAAAAGAAAAAGTGTTAGACCTTGAACACAAGCTCTACCCTAAGGTAATTAAAGCACTATTAAGTTAATTATGGATGTATTTCTTGATCATTAAAAAAATGAGCTATTTCAATTGCAGCATTTTCTAAGCTATCGGAACCATGAACGGAGTTTTTTTCAAGAGAAACTGCATGAACTTTTCTTATAGTTCCTTCATCAGCGTCATCTGGGTTGGTAGCACCCATAATTTCCCTATTTTTTTTAACAGCGTTTTCACCTTCTAGTACCTGAACAATAATTGCGCCAGAACACATAAAATCACATAAGCTTTGAAAAAAAGGTCTTTCTGAGTGTACACAATAAAATTCAGCTGCTTTTTCCTGTGTCATTCTTGTTCTTTTAGAGGCTATTATTCTTAAACCAGATTCTTCAATCATTGCAGTAATGGATCCAACTAGATTTCTATCAGTCGCATCAGGCTTTATCATTGAAAATGTTCTTTCAATTGTCATGATTATTTTCCTTCATAATATTTGTTAACAAATCTGTTGAGTAGCTTTACGCCAAACGCTGTAGAACCTTTTGGAGAAGTGGGTAAAAGTGTTTTTGTCCAAGTCGTACCCGCTATGTCTAAGTGTGCCCAAGGTGTTTTATTTACAAATCTTTGTAAGAATTGGGCGGCAGTAATTGAACCTGGATGACCAGTACCAATATTTTGCATATCTGCAATTGGAGAATTAATCATTTTATCAAAATTACTATGCAGTGGGAATCTCCATAGCTTTTCATCCTCTATTTTACCCGATTCTTCTAATTGTTTACTTAATTTATCATTATTAGAAAATAAACCAGCATATTCATTTCCAAGGGCAACAACTATTGCTCCAGTTAAAGTAGCCAAGTTTACCATAAACTCAGGCTTATATTGTTCTTGAGTATACCACAAAGCATCAGCAAGAACTAATCTACCTTCTGCATCAGTATTAAGAACTTCAATTGTTTGACCTGAATATGATGTAACCACATCGCTTGGTCGAGTAGCCATATTTCCAATATGATTTTCAACTAAACCAACAACACCTATAGCATTTACTTTTGCTTTTCTTAAAGCGAGTGTCTTCATTAAGCCAACAACAACACCGGAGCCACCCATATCATATTTCATTTCCTGCATACCATTGGCAGGTTTTAGTGAAACGCCTCCGGTATCAAATGAAACACCCTTGCCTATAAAAGCAATTGGTTTCTTTTTCTTGTTTTTATGTCCTGTCCATTTCATAATTGCTAACTTTGACTCATGCTCACTTCCTCGACCAACGCTAAGCAATGATCCCATGCCAAGTTTAGTCATTTCTTTTTCACCAAGAATTTTTACTTCAACACCATACGTTTCTAGTGAAGCAGCATTCTTAGCTATTTCTGGTGGTGTCATAAAATTTGGAGGCTCAGTAACAAGATTCCGAGTCATAGTCACACCCTCAGCAATCGCTACAACGTTAGGATAATTTTTTTCAATCCTTAAGTAACTAGAAGAGTAAATCTTTATCTTTAAAGGTTTTTTTTCTTTTTTATTAACGGTTTTATATTTATCAAATTTATAAGAAGCTAACAAAGAGCCAAGCATCATCTCTGATGAACTATTAAGAGCACTTATATTTTTTGAAACTATTCCATCAAAATAAATACCAACTTTATCTTCCTGATAAAAAGAAATTAATGAATATAAATGTCCACCAAGAATTTGAAAATCACGAACTGAAAACTTAGAATAATCACTAAGTCTAAATACGTACACTTTTGATAATTTTAAGTTAGCAGGAGTATGTATTATGGCATAATCAAAGGTTTTTGACTTCCTTCTTTGAAATGAAGTATCATTACTAATTGCTGTTGATATGTGTTTTTTTGAAATCTGATCTAATTTCTTAGCATAGCCAAGCAATCTATTTTTAGAATCACAGAAAACCACTCCAATGTGATCTCTTTCTGTTATTAGTGGCTTAAATTGAAAATCCATTGTGTTATGTACCTTTAACAAAATATTGATATAATTGAGATAAATAATATGTCTCGAATATCAATATATGTAATTAAAGAGATTTCTTCAAGTTTTCTCTTTATTTTTTCTTTACTAACTCTTGTCATTTGGCTTAGTCAGGCTTTAAAGAACTTAGAGCTGCTTGCTAATGCTAGTGTTACAATTTCCTCTTACACATTTTTTTCTATATTACTTATTCCTAAACTATCAATGATGATAATTCCTATATCAATTTTCTTAGCAATTATATTGACGTTAAATAAGCTTAGATTGGATAGTGAGCTAATTATATTTGGGTCAACAGGTAATTCAAATAGAGATATTTTACTAAAACCTCTTTTTATTATTGGTTTATTTTTCTTTTTTATAATTTTATTTTTAAGTGTTTATTTGGTCCCCAAAAGTTCTGCTGAAATACGATTACAGATTACTGAAATAAGGAGTTCTAGTATTAGCTCCTCAATATTAAAAGAAAAAAGATTTATAACACCTGATCGAAATTTGACCGTATTTTTTAAAAAGATCGATGATCAGGATATATATGGACTACTATTACATGACCGTTCAGAAAAAAATAACATAAAAACTTACATAGCTAAAAGGGGGTTTTTTGATAATCGTAATGATAATAATTCTATTTATTTATATGACGGGACAATGCAAATATATGATGAAGAACAAAACAAGATGTCAGAAATTGAATTTGATAGTTATTCAATAAATTTAAATAATTTTGATAAAGTAGAAAAAAACTATTTTTATGCAGATGAAAGATCTTCATTGAGTTTAATGAAAAAAATATTAAGTTTTGAGTACAACAATAAAGAATTTGGTGTATTTCATAATAGATTAACAAGGGCACTTTATATTTTTAGTTTAATATTTCTACCATTAATAATTTTTAAATTGATTAAAAAACCAGATGACAATGCAGGTTTAATAATTTCAATAATTATTGCA
>JAONQW010000013.1 GCA_028412835.1 Candidatus Pelagibacterales bacterium | reverse complement strand
ATCCTGTAAGGCGAATATTACCTAATCTTGGTGGCATTGATATTTCACCTATCATTCTTGTTTTATGTTTGTTATTTATACAAGATTACATTCGTTTTAATTTATATATTTAAGGAACATTATGACAGCAACCATTATTGATGGAAAGATTATCGCAGCCGAAGTTCGGGCTGAGGCACAAATAGAAGTAAAAAAATTTGTAGAACTGTATAAAACTAATCCTTGTTTGGCAGTAGTGCTTGTTGGGGAGAATCCAGCAAGTCAAGTTTATGTAAGAACAAAATCTAAAATGGCTAAAGAGATTGGTATGGATGTTGAAGATCATATCAAGGATATAGATATTTCTGAAAAAGAATTAATAGACTTAATTAATCAACTTAATAATAATGACAAGATAAATGGAATTTTGGTACAACTACCGCTACCTGATCATATAGATTCAAGAGTTATTATTGATGCAATAGATCCAATAAAAGATGCTGATGGGTTTCATGCACTAAATGTGGGAAGAAATTCTATTGGTGGGGATTTATTAAAAAAATCTTTTGTTCCTTGCACACCATTAGGTTGCTATTTGATGTTAAAAAAAAGCATTCCTAATTTAGCAGGAATGCATGCCGTGATTATTGGTCGATCCAACATTGTTGGCAAACCAATGGCACAATTACTTTTAGAAGAATCTTGTACGGTTACGACAGTACACTCAAAAACAAAAGATATTGAAACGATTACGCGACAAGCTGACATATTAGTTGCAGCTGTTGGAAGGCCTTTAATGGTTAAGGCCGATTGGATTAAATCAGGAGCTATAGTTATCGATGTTGGAATAAATCGGGTTGAGAATCCAGACGATACGTCAAAAACTATGCTTGTTGGCGACGTTGATTATGCAGATGTGATTAATAAAGCTTCTGCAATTACTCCAGTACCCGGAGGTGTCGGCCCTATGACTATTGCTTGTTTGTTAAAAAATACTGTTGAGGCAGCATTTAGACAAAAAAATTCTTAATACAAAATTATTTTTTATAAAATGAAGTTGTAAGAGCAATTTTACCAACAGCTTTTCTGGCCAAAATATGATCAAGTGCATCAGCAGCTTTTTCAAGAGGGAACATTTGTGTAATAGGAGCTTTAATTTTACCCTCCTCATGCCATTTGCTTAGTTGATCCATATTAGCTAAATGATTTTGTGGCTCACGCATTACAAATGCACCCCAAAAAACACCGACCATTGAACAACCTTTTACTAAATATAAATTTAAAGGAATTTTTGGAATTTCTCCGGCAGCAAATCCTATAACTAGATGTCTTCCACCCCAACCAATACTTCTAAGTGCTGGTTCGCTAAATTTATCTCCTAGTGGATCATAAATAACATCTGGTCCTTTGCCATCTGAAGCTTTTGCAATATCGGCTCTAAATAATTTGACTTGGTCTCGATCAGATAAATCATAATTACCATAATTAATTAATTCATCTGCACCATACTCTTTACAAACTGCAAGTTTTTCATCTGTAGAAGCTGCTGCAATTACTTTAGCTCCCATTGCCTTTGCAATTTCAATTGCAGAAATACCAACACCACCAGATGCACCTAAAATTAAAACAGTCTCACCTTCTTTTAATTTAGCTTTATCTTTTAAACCATAATGTGATGTGCCATATGTAGTTGAAAAACATGCTGCTGTAGCAAAGTCCATATTGGCAGGTTTTTTAGAAACCTGACTTGGTGTTATAATTATTTGTTCTGCATAACCACCAAATTGTGGCATAGCCATTACTTCATCACCCACTTTATAATTTGTAACTTCTTCACCAACCGCACTAACAATACCAGCAACTTCATTGCCAGGGGTAAAAGGTAGCGCGGGTTTAAATTGATACATATCTTTAATTATTAAAGTATCGGGAAAATTTACTCCGGCAGCATGAATATCTATTAATATTTCATTTTTCTTTGGCGAAAGAGGCTCCATTTCCTCCAAAACAAGTGCACTTGGAGGTCCAAATTCTTTACAAACTATTGCTTTCATTATGTTAATTCCCGATATATAAATTATAAAATATGAGGTTTTATACTAAACTAATCACAATATTTCTACTAGCATCTTCAGTAAATGCTTTTGGTATAGTTGAGTCTAAGTTGATTGGGCAATACGGCTCAGGTAAGGCTTGGATGGCAAGAATTGCTGAAAATGGTGATCAAAAAATATGTTTTATGTCATCAAACCCTATTTCGACATCCCCAGATAATTTAAACCGTGGCTCAGCAGCCCTAATGATAACCAATATGCCTAATGAAAAAATATTTAATGAACCAAGTATTCAAGTGGGGTTTCCATTTAAACTAGGCTCTAATGCAACAGTCATTATTGGTGATTCTTCTCATAAGCTTTTTACCTCAGGTGAAGGTGCATGGGTTGAAGAAACAAAACTAGAGAAAAAAATTATTCAACAAATGAAGAAAGGTGCAAGAGTTAAAGTTAAAAGTGTTTCAACAAGAAATACTAAAGTTACTGATACTTATTCATTAATTGGATTTACCAAGGCACTTGAAGCAATCAATAAAGCTTGCTCATAATCATAAAATTAAATGACAAATCTTAAGACAAATATTATTGGTCTTAGTAGAGATCAAATAAAATCAATTCTTATTGATGCAAATTTAATTAAATTAAATGAAAATTTTAGAGTGAAACAAATTTGGCATTGGCTGTACTTTCACGGAGTGACAAGTATTGATGATATGACATCTATATCGATTGATTTAAGAGAAGACTTAAAAAAACTTTTTATACTTAAAAGACCTGAACTGGATAAAGAACAATGTTCAACTGACGGTACCAGAAAATGGTTAATAAAGTTAGACGATGGTAATTTAGTGGAAACTGTTTATATCCCTGAAAATAATCGAGGCACTTTATGTGTTTCATCTCAAGTAGGTTGCACACTTAATTGTAAATTCTGTCATACAGGCACGCAGAAGCTAGTTAAAAATTTATCAACCGAAGAAATAGTTTCACAATTGATGATAGCGCGGGATCAATTAAAAGATTGGCCAGCCAATGAAAATAGAAAGATTTCTAATATTGTTTTCATGGGTATGGGCGAACCTCTTTACAATTATGACTCAGTAAAACAAGCAGTTGAAATATTTTCAGATCAGGAAGGTATAAAACTTTCAACTAAAAGAATAACATTAAGTACCTCAGGTATAGTTCCACAAATATTAGAATGGGGTAAGGAAGTGGATACCGTGCTGGCTATCTCTTTACATGCAACAAATGATAAATTGCGAGATGAAATTGTTCCCATAAATAAAAAATATCCACTAGAAGAACTTATTCAGGCCTGCCGTGATTATCCACGATCACGAAACTCTAGAAGAATAACTTTTGAGTACGTTATGCTGAAGGGTGTAAATGATAGCTTGGACGATGCAAAGGCATTGGTTGATTTAATTGATGGGATTCCGGCAAAAATTAACCTTATACCATTTAATCCATGGCCAAATTCACCATACGAATGTTCGAGTAATAACCAAATCAAAAAATTTGGTGACTTTATAAATGATGCAGGCTATTCAAGCCCTGTTAGAAAAACTAGAGGACAAGACATTATGGCTGCATGTGGTCAACTTAAGTCTGATAGTGTGAAAATTAGAAAAAGTATAAGCAGATTACAAGTATGAAAAAAGTAAATAAAGTTGTTCTAGCATATTCAGGTGGCTTAGACACGTCAGTGATATTGAGATGGTTAAAAGAAAACTATCAATGTGAAGTAGTAACGTTCACTGCAGATTTAGGTCAGGAAGAAGATTTTGCAGCAGTTGAAGCAAAAGCAAAACAACAAGGCACTTCAGAAATATTTATTGAAGATTTAAAAGAAGAATTTGTAAAAGATTATGTCTTTCCAATGTTTAGAGCTAACCCATTATATGAAGGCTATTATCTTTTAGGCACTGCTATAGCTAGACCATTGATTGCTAAGAAGCAAATTGAAATTGCACAACAAGTTAATGCAGAAGCAGTGTCACATGGCGCAACAGGTAAAGGTAATGACCAAATTAGATTTGAACTTGGATATTATTATCATCAGGCAGATATAGAAATAATAAGTCCTTGGAGAATTTGGGACATGAATTCTAGATTAGAATTAGTTAAATATGCAGATCAACACAATATAGAAATTGCAAAAGATAAAAGAGGAGAACAACCATTTAGTATAGATGCTAATGTTTTACATTCATCTGCAGAAGGTAAAGTCTTAGAGGATCCATTTGTTGAAGCTCCTGAATATGTATACACCAGATCAGTTTCACCATTTGAAGCTCCAAATGAAATTGAAGAAGTAACCATAGATTTTAAATCAGGTGACGCATGTGCTATTAATGGAGAAAACTTATCGCCTTATAATTTACTTGAAAAATTAAATTTATTAGGTGGCAAGCATGGTGTCGGTCGTATTGATTTAGTTGAAAATAGATTTATCGGCATGAAATCTAGAGGAGTTTATGAAACTCCAGGTGGAACAATTTTATATCATGCACACAGAGCTATTGAGAGTATAACTTTAGACAAAGAAGCTGCTCACACCAAAGATGAAATAGCACCTAAGTATGCCAAGCTAATTTATAATGGTTTATGGTTTTCACCTGAGCGCGATATGTTACAAGCTATGATAGATCAAACACAGATTAATGTTTCCGGACGGGTGCGCATGAAACTCTATAAAGGTAATGTCATGATTACAGGTCGAGGGTCACCTTTTACATTATATAATGCTGATTTAGCCACGTTTGAAGATGATCAAATTTATAGCCAACAAGATGCTGAGGGTTTTATTAAGTTAAATGCCTTAAGATTGAGAGATTTGGGCAAAAAAGGTTAGGTTTTAATTATAAAAGATAGACAAGCCAGTATTAGCTTGTAACTTTTACTGTTGAATAAATAATTTCTGTTTATTCATTATTGTTGCAAGTTTAATATCTAGCTTAGATATACCTTCCACATCATGTGTAGATAAAGTTACAATGACTTTATTATAAACATTAAACCATTCTGGATGATGATCTAATTTTTCAGCATGTAGTGCCATTGCTGTCATCCAGCTAAAAGCAGCATTGAAATTTTTAAATTCGAAAGTTTTTGTTATTGCACTTCTGCCCTTTACCAATTGCCATCCCTTTAATTTTTTAATGGCTTTATTGCGATCAGTAATTGATAGTTTTTTATTCATTACGGCGCTGGATGTGGTAGCTCCCGATGAACTGCATCAATCTCTTTTAAAATTTCCTTAGTTAAATCAAGATTCACACTATCAATACAAGCTTTTAACTGAGTCATTTTAGTTGCTCCAATAATTGTTGATGTCATGAAAGGTTGTATGTCACAAAAACGAATAGCCATTTGTGCTGGATCGATTTCATATTTTTTAGCAATATCCACATACATTTCAGTTGCACGTTTTGTTCTTTCACTTTTATACCTATATGCAAGTGGACCATCACCAAATAATGCCATACGAGAACCTTCTGGCATTTGCCCATTTAAATATTTACCAGTTAAAATACCTTGCCCCAAAGGTGAGTAAGATAAAAGACCCACATCTTCATGATTAGTGATTTCAGACAAACCAACTTCAAAAGCTCTATTAACTAAATTATAGGCATTTTGTATTGAAACTACTCGTGGCAGTGAATGAGTTTTTGAGAGCTCTAAATACTTCATAGTGCCCCAAGGTGTTTCGTTAGAAAGTCCTATATGCCTAATTTTTCCTGCTTTAACAAGCTCACCCAAAGCCTCTAATGTCACTTCAATTTCAATTGTATCTTCAGGTACTGGACTGTACCTATATTCAAGTTTCCCACTAAAAGCACCAAACGGACGATCTGGCCAATGTACCTGATACAAATCTATGTAATCTGTTTGTAAACGCTGTAAACTTTTATCAACGGCATAATGAATATGCTCTTTGCTAAGTCTAGTCATTTCCTTAGTCTCTCGCATATAATTTAAGCCAGATCGACCAGCAACCTTTGAAGCTAAGATTACTTTATCTCGATTATTTTTTGCCTTAAACCAAGAACCAATATGTTCTTCAGTTAAGCCTTGTGTTTCTGCTTTGGTAGGTACGGCATATAATTCTGCAGTGTCTATAAAGTTAACACCTTGTTCCATTGAATAGTCTAATTGTTCATGTGCTTCAGCCTCAGTATTCTGTTCTCCCCATGTCATTGTGCCAAGACAAATAGAGCTTACATTAATGTCTGTTCTTCCTAGTTTTCTGTATTCCATATTATTTTCCTATTAATTCAAGTTCTTCAAGTTGTTTAGCAGTTCCTATAATACCTGCTTCTACGTCTTCAAAATTAAAGCCTAAAATATTTTTAGCATTTTCTGAATTAGTAAATTTTGTTTTACCTACAAAACCAGCAATTGCACTTGCTTCGTCATTAAACAAACCTAAGAATTTCATTAATAAGTTAGGAGCTTGTCGAATAGGTGCTTTTTGGTAACCATTCTTTCTTAAAATGCCATTCATTTCTGCAAGCCACATACATCTTTCTGCAAGAATAAATCTTTTACCATTGGCATCTGGGTGAGTCATTGCAGCAACATGAGCTTTTGCAGTATCTCTAACAGTGACATAACCAAAATGAACTTGAGGTACAACAGGATAAGATCCATCGAGCATTTTTTGAATAAAAATATTTGATGTACCAATGTCACTAGATAATGATGCACCTACAACAAGTGTTGGGTTAATAGCGACAGCTTCAATTTTATTTTCAGGTTCAAGTTTGTTTAAGTAATCCCACATAGCTTTTTCTGCAATAGCTTTACTTTTATTATAAGCACCAATTTTTTTTGTAGTGTCTGTCCAATGACTTTCGTTAAATACATCTTTAACATGACCATAACCCACAGCTGAAAATGAGGATGTCATAACAAATCGCTTAACTTTATGTTTGACTGAACTTTTTAAAGCACGCAACAATCCCTCATATGCAGGCTTAATTATTTCATTTTCATCATTTGGCTCTTTAGTTAAAAGTGGCGAAGCTACATGCATTACATAATCACAACCAGATACAGCCTCATCCCAGCCAGTATCATTTAATAGATCAAGTTCACAAAATTCTAATTGCGAGATATCGGCTTCAGTCTTTATTGCATTCTTAACCTCGTCTTGCCGCTGTGCATTTCTCAATGATCCCCTTACAGCAAAGCCGTTTTTTAATAATTCTGCTATACAGTGTGAAGCTATATAGCCTGAGGCACCTGTAACTAAAACTTTATCCATTAAATTTATCTATCCTATTGAAATATAATACATTTTTTTTGAAATGATTAATATATACGACTTGTATTGATCAATATAATCATTATGTATTATTATAGTAAAAAATTCAAAGAGGAATAGTACTAAATGGAATATCAAAATAGAAGTGCTCAAGCCACATCAACTGTAGATGCAGGGCTGAGAGATTATATGCTAAGAGTTTACAACTTTATGGCTGGAGGATTAGGTATAACAGGACTAGTAGCCTATATGTTATTTCAATCGACCACAGTTATTGATGCATCAGGACAACTTTATTTAACTAATCTAGGTATGACTTTGTTTCAAGGCCCAATGATGTGGGTAATTGCTCTAGCACCACTTGGGATTGTTATGTATATGAGTTTTGGTATTAGAAGTATGTCAGCAAGCCGAGCACAAACTATGTTTTGGATATTTTCTTTTTTAATGGGAATGTCAATGTCTACAATATTTTTACAGTATACGGGAGCTAGTATTGCAAGAGTCTTCTTTATAACAGCTTCAACTTTTGGAGCTATGAGTATCTATGGCTACACAACCAAAAGAGATCTTACAGGTTTTGGATCATTCTTATTCATGGGTTTAATTGGAATTATAATTGCATCAATTGTAAACATTTTTATGCAATCTCCTGCGCTGTATTTTGCAATTTCAATTTTAGGTGTTTTAATTTTTGTAGGTCTAACTGCTTATGATACGCAGAAAATTAAAAATATGTACAATGCTTACGATAGTGCTGAGTCTTCATCTAAAAAAGCGATAATGGGTGCATTAACATTATACTTAGACTTTATAAATTTATTTATAATGCTATTAAGACTTTTTGGTCAAAGGCGATAATTAAAAAAATTTTAATAGAGCCTCTTGTTTTAGAGGCTCTATTTTTTTTTTATAATTTCTAGATTAGCTTTATTCAAATAGTTAATTATTAAATCTAATTCATTGCTACGCTTGATATCAGAACCCGATGAACTGACTAAATGATATTTTAATTTAGACTTTGATATACGTTTATGTTTTATAATTTTTAATGAAGCACTTTCAAATGTATTTCTAAAAAAAGAAAATATTGCAGATGCTTCTAAATGATCAATAGCATAATCTTTCCACTTACCTTCACTTACTTTTTTTCCATAAATAGATAAAATTTGGTTTAGCTCAGTTTTATTAAAAAATGTTTGAGTTAAGGCTGAAGACTTCGAATTTTGATTAATTTGTGGATTTTGAATTTGAGTGTCTATATAGCGAACTACCATGCTTTATAATAACTAATATTTGCTAAAAAAAGATAGTAAAAATAGAGATTTATCTATTTTTTTTATGATAAAAGACTTGAAATATTAGCAATCATTCCAATATATAAATTTAATAATTAAATAAAAATCATGGCTAAATCAGAAAAATTAGAATTCCAAACCGAAGTAAGTCAGCTTTTAAAGTTGATGATCAACTCTGTTTACTCAGAAAAAGAAGTATTTGTTAGGGAGCTTGTATCAAATGCATCTGATGCATGTGATAAACTTAGATATTTAGCTACAACAAAGGAAAAACTTTTACAGTCTGATCCAGATTTAAAAATACAAATTGAAATTGATAAAAAAGAAAATCAAATAACCATTACTGATAATGGGATTGGTATGAATAGAGATGACTTAGTAAATAACTTAGGGACTATTGCTAGATCAGGCACTGCTCAATTTATTAAAGAAGCAACTGAAACCAAGGATCTTTCATTAATAGGACAGTTTGGTGTTGGTTTTTATTCAGCATTTATGGTGGCATCTGATTTGACAGTTATTACGCGAAAAGCAGGTGAAAAGAAATTATGGATTTGGAAATCTGATGGAGAAAGTAATTTTACAATTGATGAATCGGATGATTTAGAACAACTCAATTCCAACAGAGGAACCAAAATTATTTTATCAATTACTAAAGAGGGCAAGGAGTACCTAGAGAAAACAAGAATAGAAGAAATAATAAGAAAGTATTCTGATCATATTAGCATTCCAATATTCGTTAGAGATACTAAAGATAAAGAGGATGAGAAGCTAGAAGCAATTAATTCAGCCTTAGCACTTTGGACACGCCCAAAAAATAAAATTACTAAAGAGCAATATAAAGAATTTTATAACCATGTTGGACAAATGTTTGATGATCCATGGTTAACATCACATTACAAAGCTGAAGGTCAGATCGAATACACAGTTTTAAATTTCATTCCGTCTACAAAACCTTTTGATTTGTATGATCCGGCACGTGAAAATAGACTTAAGCTCTATGTAAAAAAAGTTTTCATTACTGATAACTGTCCTGAATTAATTCCCCCTTATCTTAGATTTCTAAGAGGAGTCATTGATTCTGAAGACTTACCATTGAACATTAGTCGAGAGATGCTTCAAAATAATCCAGTCGTTAAAAAAATTAGAAACGCTTTAGTTAGAAGAACTATTGGAGATCTAAAGAAAAAATTAGCAAATGATAGATCTTCTTATGAAGAGTTTTGGTCTAATTTTGGTCCTGTTATTAAAGAAGGTATTTATGAAGATACTGAAAAAAAAGATACACTACTCGAAATAGCCTTATTTAAAAACTCAAACTCTTCAAAACTTATCACACTAGATGAATATATTGAGGCAATGGGAAAGAAACAAAATGATATTTATTTTATAACTGGTGATAGTTATAATAATGTTATCAATAACCCAAGTTTAGAAGGTTATAAATCGAGAGGAATAAATGTTTTAATTCTTGATGACGCTGTTGATAGTTTTTGGACATCTGCAACTCCAAACTTTAAAGAAAAAAATATTAAATCTATCACTAAGGGAGTAGATGACCTTGACTCCATTAGTAAGAAAAAAACTGATGATAAAAATAAAAAAGAAGACAAGTCACTTGAGCCACTAATTGTTTTATTAAAAGATAAATTAAAAGACAAAGTAAAAGATGTAAGAACTTCTTCAAGACTTACTGAAAGTCCTGTATGTTTAGTTGTAGATGAGTCCGCAATGGACCCTCAACTAGAAAAAATATTACAGCAACACAATCAATTACAACAAGCAGCATCTCTAAAGATTTTAGAAATTAATCCTGATCATAAACTAATTAAAAAATTAGCTAAAATGTGTAAAGATAAAGCTTCTATTGGAGACATAGAAAATATAGGAATTCTTTTATATGAACAATCTATGATCCTTGACGGAGAAAAACCATCTGATCCAGTTAATTTTTCTAAAAAATTAATTGATACAATATCAGCTTCTCTTAGCTAAGCTTAAGCAGACTCTGCTAAATTTTTAAGAACGTATTGAAGTATTCCACCAGTCTGTAAATATTCAACTTCGTTCACCGTCTTGATTAAACAATTCACTTTGGTATTAACAGTTTTACCTGAGGCATATTTGATAGCCATTGGGAGTTGCATATTTGGTGTTATTTCTCCATCTAAGCCAGTAATAGTAACAATTTCAGATCCTTTGAGCTTTAAGCTTTTACGGCTCTCTCCCTTGATAAATTGGAGAGGTAGAACACCCATTCCAACAAGATTTGATCTATGAATACGTTCATAAGATTCTGCTATTACTGCCTTTACACCTAGTAGATTAGTTCCCTTTGCTGCCCAGTCTCTTGAGGAACCCATTCCATAATCTTTACCTGAAAATATTACTAATGATGTATTAGCTTTTTGATATTTCATCGACGCATCAAAAATAGACATTTGTTTTTTAGAAGGATAATGACATGTATACCCACCCTCAATTCCATCGAGCATTTCATTTTTAATACGAATATTAGAGAATGTACCACGCATCATAATTTCATGATTGCCACGGCGTGCACCAAATGAGTTAAAATCATGAACATTAACAGATTTGCTTCTTAAATAATCACCCGCTGGACCATCTGTTTTAATAGAACCCGCTGGACTAATATGATCCGTAGTTACAGAGTCACCAAAAATTCCTAGAACATTTGCATTTAAAACATTTTTTATGTTGCCACCTTCAAGCTTCATATTTTCAAAATATGGTGGATGTTGTACGTAAGTAGATTTCTTATTCCATTCATATGTTAATCCAGAAGATGCTTTAACTTTTTTCCACTTAGCATCACCTGCAAAAACATTTTTATATCTATTAATATAAAGTTTAGAATTTATAGTTTTATTCATCATTTTCTTAATCTCTTTTGATGTTGGCCAAATATCTTTTAAGTATATTTTTTTGCCATTCTTATTTTCACCAATAGGATCTTTGGTAATATCAATTTTTGTACTTCCTGCCAAAGCATAGGCTACAACTAATGGAGGCGAAGCTAAGTAATTAGCTTTTACATGTGGGTTAATTCGACCCTCAAAATTTCTATTTCCAGATAACACTCCACTTACAATTAGTTCATTTTCTGAAATTGTATTTGAAATATCTTCATCAAGAGGACCAGAGTTACCAATACAAGTAGTACAACCAAAACCAACAAGCTGAAAACCTAGATAGTCTAAATATTTTTGTGTTCCTGATTTAACAAGGTAATCCATAACGACTTTTGAACCAGGGGCCAAAGAAGTTTTAACCCAAGGTTTTTTTCTAAGACCTAATTTGTAAGCTTTTTGAGCTAATAAACCTGCTCCTATCATTACACTTGGATTAGAAGTGTTGGTACAACTTGTGATTGCTGCAATAGCAACATGCCCATGATCTATACTGAACTTTTTATTTTTTACTTTGCTTATTTTAGACTTAGAAGCTGTTTGAAAATCTACCTTAAGACTATTATCAAATGATTTTGCAACATTTGGCAATTCAATTTTATCTTGAGGTCTTTTTGGACCAGATAAACAAGGAACGATTGAAGATAAATCTAATTTTATTTTTGAAGTATAAATAGTAGTATTTTTTTTTGTATGAGATTCCCACATACCTTGTTCTTTTGCATATTTCTTTGTTAGGGCAATTTCATCTTTAGGACGTCCTGTAGCTTCCAAGAATTTAATAGTCTCATCATCAATTGGAAATATTCCGCACGTTGCGCCGTATTCTGGAGCCATATTTGCAATTGTAGCTCTATCAGCAACAGGTAAATCTTTTAAACCGCTGCCAAAAAATTCTACAAATTTACTTACAACACCTTTTTTTCTTAAAATTTCTGTAATAGTTAATACTAAGTCAGTTGCTGTTGTACCTTCTTTTAACTTTCCAACAACTTCAAATCCAACAACTTCGGGAACTACCATAGATATGGGTTGCCCTAACATTGCAGCTTCTGCTTCAATTCCACCAACACCCCAACCTAGTACTGACAAGCCATTGATCATAGTTGTATGACTATCAGTTCCAACAACTGTATCCGGGTAAGCTAAATTAACAACTTTACCATCAACTTCTTTTTTGTCAGACCACACCGTGCGTGCTAAATTTTCTAAGTTTACTTGATGGCAAATTCCTATACCAGGAGGTACCACTCTAAAATTATCTAATGATTTTTGTCCCCATCTTAAAAATTCATAACGTTCAATATTTCTTTTGTATTCTAATTCAACATTAGCTTTGTATGCACCTGCATTACCTGCTTTATCAACCATTACTGAGTGATCAATAACTAGGTCAACTGGAGTAAGTGGGTTAATTTTTTTAGGATCACTTCTTAAAGCTTTCATAGCAGCTCGCATAGCTGCTAAGTCGACTACAGCAGGAACTCCAGTAAAATCTTGCATCAAAACTCTTGCTGGGCGAAAATTTATCTCAAGATCAATTTTTTTATTTTTCTTCCATTTGCTAAACGTCTGAATGTCTTTTGAAGTTACCGTAACTCCATCTTCATTTCTGATTAGGTTTTCAAGTAGAATTTTTATAGAAAATGGTAGAGAGGATATATTCTTAAGGCCATTTTTTTCAGCTAACTTAAGGCTATTAAAAACATAGTTTTTTTTGCCAATTTTAAGGGTTTTTTTTGTTTTATAACTATCGTGCATACATCCTTTACTCGATGTATTAATAGGACTAATTTGACCTTCAATCAATGAAAAAATACTAAACTTATTTGACTAATTATATGAGTAATAAACTAATAATTAATGATCTCGAATGCTTTAGAGGTGAGAAAATAATTTTTAAAAGACTTTCATGCAATATTGAATCAAATCAAACTGTGCTCATTCGTGGTACCAACGGCTCTGGCAAGACTAGTTTTTTAAGAACAATTGCTGGATATATTAATAAATATAATGGCACTATCTTATTTAATGATAATGACTTACATCATGAAAAAAGTTTATTAAGTAATTTTCAGTTCATTGGTCAAAAAAATTCTTTAAAAGAAAATTTGACTGTTTTGCAAAATATAGAAATATGGAAACTAATTTATTCAAGCAAAAAAAATATTAATGAAATATTAGAGCATTTAGATATTGGATCATTGTTAAATAAAGATATAAATTCTTTATCTGATGGTCAAAAAAAGCGTGTTTCGTTATCACGATTATTATTATCTAACTCTATGGTATGGCTTTTAGATGAACCTCTTGTTTTTTTAGATGAAGATAAATCTAATCTATTGGCGAATATTATTTTAAATCATAATAATGGTGGTGGAATTACTCTTTACTCTTCAAATACAGATACTAACCTTCAATATGATAATATAATTAAAATGGATGATTATGCAGTTTTATAATTTAATAATTAGAGATTTAAAGTTGGCATTTTATTCAAGTACTAACTTCTTGCTAGCAGCAAGTTTTTTAATTCTTATTTTGATTTTAATACCATTTGTCTTTGGATCTAATGTAAGTAACTTTTCATTATTATTTAGAGGATTTATTTGGATCTCAATTGCACTTTCAATTCTTTTAACTTTAGACCGTGTATTTAATTCAGATTATGAGGATGGAAATTTAGATACAATTATTTTGACCCAAATACCAATTGAATTAATTGTTTTTGCCAAATTTATTTCACACTGGATCGCAAATTGTATTCCAATAATTATAGTTATCCCACTTGCAGGAATTTTATTTGAAATAGGTATTCAGGATAGTTTAAATATAATAACAAATGTCTTAGCGGGATCACCTGGGATGGTATTTATAGGATCAGCAATAAGTGCGCTTACATTGGGTAGTAAAAGAGCTGGCATATATAAGACTATAATAATAATTCCTCTATATATTCCATTTATTATATTTGGCGCTGACCAAGAATCATCGCTTGTACTACTGGGTTTATCTATGATTGCCGGTGTTTTTTCATTATTTATCAGTGTTTACAGTCTGCGTCTTTATGCTGAGTAGTAATTTTAATATTTAGTGGTAGTAAATTTATATGTATTTCAAATTACCTAATAAAATAATAGATGAACTAAGGAGATGGCTACCTATTTTAAGCTTAACAACCTTAATAGTATTTTTAGTTGGACTATATTTTTCAATTTTGAATTCACCTCCAGATTATTTACAAGGCGATTCAATGCGTATAATGTATATACATGTACCCGCAGCTTGGTTAGCACTTGGCTCATATTCTTTTTTAGCTCTCTCATGTGTTTGTTGGTTTATTTTTAGAAATCCTAATTTTAATTTATTTGCAAAGTCGATTGCTCCAATTGGTGCAATATTTACATTAATTGCATTAGTCACAGGAAGTATTTGGGGAAAACCAACTTGGGGAACTTGGTGGGCATGGGATGCAAGATTAACATCTATGTTAATTTTATTTTTTTTGTATGTTGCATATATTATGACTTGGCAATCAATTGTAAACAAAGAGCTTGCCGCAAAAATATCAGCAGCTTTAGGAGTTATTGGTTTTATTAATATACCAATAATAAAGTTTTCAGTAGATTGGTGGAACACTCTTCATCAACCTGCCACTATTTCAAAATTATCTGCACCGAGTATTCATATTTCAATGCTCACCCCTCTTTTAATTATGACATTTGCTTATATATTATTTCTGGCAACTTTATTTTTGATTAGACTTAAAATTGAAATAATAGAACAAAAAATATTGAGAGCTAATAAATGATAAGTGATTTATTTTATATGAATGGTTATGGAGTATATGTTTGGTCAGCATATTTTTTTACCTTAATTAGCTTCATAATTTTATATTATTATTATTATTCCTCTCTATTAAAAAAAGAACAAGAATTGAAGAATTTACAATTAAAGAATGAGTAAAAAAGTTAAAAAAAGACTAATAACAATTTTATTAAGTGTATTGGTACTATTAATTGCCACTTTACTAATTACTATAAATTTAAGAGATAATATTATCTATTTTTATAGTCCCTCGGAACTTCAAGAAACTACAATCAATAAAAGAAATATTATTAGAGTTGGTGGTTTAGTAAAAGATGGTAGCTATAAATATAATGATAAAACTAAGATATATAGTTTTGTAATTACTGATAATTCAAATGAAGTTAATGTTAGTTTTGTTGGTATTATACCCAATTTGTTTGCTGAAAATAAAGGTGTTGTTGTTGAGGGCCTTGCAATTGATAAAGTAAATTTTACTGCTTTAAAGGTTTTAGCAAAACATGATGAAAACTATATGCCACCTGAAGTAATTGACGCCTTGAAACAAGAAGGCCAATGGCAAGAAGAATAAATTATGACTATTGGAAATTTAGGCAACTTATTAATGCTAATATGTTTATTAGCATCATTGACTCAGTCACTATATTTACTTCCAAAAAAAATAGACATTGATTATAGAGTTCTTAGCAGAGCTCCTTTCTTTGCTAGTTTGTTGGCATTTACTCTCTTAATTTATATTTTTGTTAGTTCAGATTTTAATTATCAATTAGTTGTAAATAATTCTCACTCAGAAAAACCTGTAATCTATAAAATTGCTGGTGCGTGGGGTAATCATGAAGGCAGTTTGCTTTTATGGATATTGGTTTTAACAATTTTTAATTTTATATTTTCGTACTCTAAAATTAGACCTGTTGATTTTAAGAAGAATGTTATGGCTTTTCAAAGCCTGATGATTTTTGGATTTACACTTTTTCTTTTATTCACTTCAAATCCTTTTCTTGAAACAGAAATAACTGTCAATGAAGGGTTAGGACTTAATCCAGTATTGCAGGATTTACTTTTAGCAATCCATCCACCAATCTTATATGTTGGTTACGTTGGCTACTCTATTGTTTTAAGTTTTGCTGTGGGTGGAATGATATCTAACAAAATTGATCGAGAATGGGCCGAATGGTTACATCCCTGGGTTCTTATTGCTTGGATATTTTTAACACTTGGAATTGGTCTTGGTTCTTTTTGGGCTTATTATGAACTAGGTTGGGGTGGCTATTGGTTTTGGGATCCAGTAGAAAATGCATCTCTAATGCCATGGTTAGCGGGTACCGCATTATTTCATTGTGTAATTATTTTAGAGAAAAAAAATATTCTACAATCATGGACTATTTTATTATCAATACTCACATTTTCTCTAAGTTTAATAGGAACATTTCTGGTGAGATCTGGGATATTAAACTCAGTGCATACATTTGCTTCTGACCCCGCTCGAGGGCTATTTATTTTGATATTTTTAGCCATTATACTCATTATTAGTTTTACGCTTTATGCCTTCAAAGGACCTGCTTTAGACAATAAAAATGAAATGAATTTAGTAAGTAAAGAATCAGCCATTCTTGCTAACAATTGGCTACTTTTATCGACTTTGTTCGTTGTTTTTTTAGGTACTCTTTATCCATTAGGTACTGATTTATTTTTACAGAAAAGTATTTCGGTAGGGCCAAAATATTATATTTTATCTTTACTGCCGATCACAATTTTATTACTTCTTACTATGATAGTTGGGCCAAATGCAAAATGGCAAAACGATAAAATTTTGAATATTATTTTATCGATAAATAAACTTTTCATAATAAGTTTGGCTATAATATTTGGATTTAGCATTTACTTTGCTGAACTGCAATTAACACAAATTACTTTATTGACTCTATGTCTAACTTTGATTTTCGTGAGTATTAAAAATGGATTAAGAGTTAATCATGGCTATACAATAATTAAATCTTCTCTTGGCCAATCTCTAGCTCATATAGGATTTGGATTACTAATTTTATCAGTTGTTGGCAATGCAACATTTGCTCAAGAAAAAATATTCCAAGCTAAAGTAAATGATACATTAATTTTAGATGATCATATGTTTAAATTTAATAGTGTTGAACAAACTGAAGGAAAAACTTTAATGCCATTACAGCAACTTTTTATTTGATGGATAATAAAACTATTTTAGATACTTTTGAACCAGAAATTAGAGTGTACAGCAATCCACCAACAGTTACATCAGAAACAAGTATCATTAGAAAATTTTTAGCAGATATTTATATTGTAATGAATATTCCAGAAAATTCAGACTTTGTGAATGTAAGAATTCATATTAAGCCACTTATATCATTTATTTGGCTAAGTGTTATCTTAATGGTTATTGGCGGAATTTCTGCAATAGTATTTAGAGTTAAATTAAAAAGATGAAAAAGTTCAATATTAAATATTTTATACCAGTATCTATTGTAATCTTGTTTTTAATTTTTTTTTCTCAAGTTCTAAATAGAGATGTTTCCAAACTATCTTCACAACTGATTGAAAAGCCCATTCCAACTTTTAATATGCCAATTTTATCTAACGATGATCAATCATTCAGTACAAGCGATATTGCTGATAAAAATGTTGCTTTAGTTAATATATGGGCTTCATGGTGTATTCCTTGTAGGTCTGAACATGAAATATTAATGATATTATCCAAAATAGAAGGTCTTAATTTATATGGTATTAACTACAAAGATAATAAAGATAATGCTTTACAATTTATTGAACAACTCGGTAACCCATACAACAAAATAGGTGCAGATATAAATGGAAGATCTTCAATGGTTTGGGGAGTTTATGGAGTACCTGAGACATTTATAATACATAAAGGTACTGTAATATATAAGCACATTGGTCCAATCCATATGAATGAGTTGGAAGATGTGATATTGCCTATTCTAGGTAAAATTTTATGAAAATTAAATTATTGATATTTGTTTTAACTCTTGTTTCTTTTTCGAGCATTATAAGTGCTAGCTCTGAAATGACTTCTATGCAAAATGATCGTGCAATAGATTTATTTAAAGAAACAAGATGTTTAGTGTGTCAAAGCCAAACTATTTATGATTCAAACTCTGAATTAGCAACAGATCTAAAACTATTTATAAAAGAAGAAATTATTGCTGGTAAAACTAACGATAACATTAAAGCCCAACTTGTAACTAATTATGGTGAATGGATTTTAATGACACCCTCCTTATCTAAAACAAATTATATTTTATGGTTCAGCCCACTCATCTTTTTATTAATTGGTATTATAGTAATGTTTAAGTATATTTTTAAAAAAAATACTAAAGAAAATTATTATGAATAATATATTTTGCCCTAACTGTGGTAGCGACAGTATAGAAAAAAAAATCCCTGAGGGCGATACTCACTATAGAAATGTTTGCTCATCCTGTAATCATATAATATATGAAAATCCTAAAGTTGTAGTTGGTTCAGTTTGTACTTATAAAAATCAGTTTTTAATGTGTAAGCGTGCTATTGATCCTCAAAAAGGATTGTGGACACTCCCAGCTGGGTATTTAGAAAATGATGAGTCAGTTGAAGAGGGTGCTATCAGAGAAGCTTTTGAAGAAGCATATGCAAAAATAAAGATTAATAATTTACTAGCAGTGTATTCATTAAAAAATGTAAATCAGATTCAGGTTTTATTTCACTCTGAACTTATTGATGAAAATATCAAGCCTGGAACTGAGTCTTTAGAAGTAGGCTTATTTAATTGGGAAAATATATATTGGGACAAAATAGCTTTTCCTAGTGTAATATGGGCATTAACAAATTTTAAGGAAAGACAAAATTTAGACACTTTCAGGGTATTTACTAACCCAATCTAATAAAAAAATAAGAGGTAAATAATGAATTTTTCAACAAGTAAAATTATATTTTTTCTAACAATACTTTGTTCAGTATCTTTTGCTGGAGGTATCGAAGAAGACAGTGGACCAGAAGAAGTTAGTGAGGAGCAAGTATCTGAGATGACTAACACAGAAAGTACTTCAACAAGTCTAACTACCAGAGAAGATATCGCAGAATTTCAAGAACTATCTGAGGATGCTGGAGGAAACTGTATTGTTATTTATGGTGATACTAAATATGTGAATGACCCTAACTACACTAGTAATTTATATTACGCCACTTGGTGTTAATAATATAGAATATATAGATTATGAAGATTCATTTACTTTATAGCATTTTATTCCTATGTATCTCCACTTTTAGTCATGCTGACAATAATCAGGACTACCTTTCATTTTCTACTGGGCAATTTGATATAAACGATACTAAAGATTCGGCTGAATATAGAATTGAATATCTATCTGGGAATGTAAGCAAGTTATCATCAGATAGCTTATCTCTAAAACCATTTTACGGAGCCATGATGAATGGCGATGATGGGAAATATTTTTATACTGGTTTAAGAAAAGACATTAAATCTAGCAAAAATATATATTTTACTCCAAGCTTTGCTATTGGTTATTATGATCAAGGCAAAAGTAAAGAACTTGGTTATGATTTAGAATTTAGAAGTCAATTAGAATTATCTTATCAATTAGAAAGTGCAAACCGAATTGCTATAAGTATTAATCATATTTCAAATGCAAGTCTTGGCGCAAAGAACCCAGGTGTAGAAAGCATAGTTATATCTTTCATTAGAGCATTTTAAAAAGACAAAAATTGTAATTATGAAGATTACAGACTTTAAAACATATATTATTGGTAATCCACCCCCTTCCTTTGGTGGAAAATACTGGATATTTTTAAAATTAACTACCGACTCGGGCATTGTTGGCTTTGGTGAAGCTTATGCAATTCCATTTCATCCAACTGTAGCTACTAAAATGATTGAAGATATTTGTCAGCGTTATGTAGTTGGTGAAAGTCCATTTCAAATTGAAAAATTATGGAGGAAAATTTATTCCAGTGGATATACTCAGAGGCCCGATATTTCAATTTCAGGAGTATTAAGTGCAATTGAAATTGCTATGTGGGACATTGTTGGTAAAGAAGTAAATCAACCAATATTTAATTTATTAGGAGGAAAAGTAAACGAAAAACTGAGAACATATACATATCTTTATCCTAAGCCAGAAGATAAAACCAATGTCTACCAGGACGCTGACTTAGCTGCAGCAAGAGCTGTAGAGTATCAAAAATTAGGTTTTACTGCAGTAAAATTTGATCCCATTAGTAGTTATACCGTTAACGATCCTAGAGAATTAACATTAGATGAATTAGATCATGCAGAAAATTTCGTACGTTCAGTAAGAACAGCTGTTGGAAAAAGTTGTGATATTTTATTTGGAACACATGGACAAATGACACCTGCTAGTGCCATTAGGCTTGCCAAAAGAATTGAAAAATTTGATCCTATGTGGCTGGAAGAACCAACACCCCCTGCAAATACTCAAGCAATGGCATCTATAGCAAGAAAGACAAGTATTCCTGTTGCAACAGGAGAGAGACTAACAACAAAATATGAATTTAATAATTTATTAAAGGCAGAAGCTGCATCTATTGTTCAAATGAATCTCGGAAGAGTTGGGGGTATTTTAGAGGCAAAAAAAATTGCGAGTATTGCTGATGCCTCATACGCACAAGTAGCACCTCATATGTACTGTGGCCCCATTATAGCGGCAGCAAATGTGCAAGTATCAACTTGTATTTCTAATTTCTTAATTCTTGAGGGCATTGAGACATGGTCAGGTTTTGATTCTACTTTTGTAAGAAATCCAATTAAATGGGATTCAGGATATGTTATTCCACCTAATGAACCTGGATTAGGAATTGAAATTAATGAGGATCTTCTTGATAAATATCCCTACACTGAAGATAAACTTCATCTTGAAATGTCAGATTAAAAACAAATTTAATTTTTTAAAATTCGATCAATAAATTTTTTTGCATTAAATTCTTCCAAATCAGATTTATTTTCACCAATTCCAATCCCCAATACTGGAACTTTAAGATAATCAATAATACTTATAATTGTTCCTCCAACTGCAGAGCCATCAAGCTTTGATAATATTAAACCATCTATTTTTGCATATTTTGAAAACTCTTCAACTTGCTTAATAGAGCTTTGTCCTGTTGTTCCATCTATAATCATTATAGTTTTTTGATTTAAATAATTATTTTTTGATTCTACAACCTTATAAATTTTTTTTAATTGTTCCATTAAATCAGATCTATTTTGTAATCTACCTGCAGTATCAATTATACCAATATCAAAATCATTATTTAACGTACTTTCTACACATCTATAGGCTATACTAGCTGGATCAGAATTATGAACTCCTGTAATTATTTCTAGCCCTAATACCTTACCCCATTCAGATAATTGTTCGGTAGCTGCTGCACGAAACGTATCGGCTGCACCAAGAATTATTCTATAATTCATATTATTATAATGATGAGCTAGCTTAGCAATTGTTGTAGTTTTTCCAGATCCGTTTACTCCAATACAAAGAATAATTGTTGGTTTGTTGTTATCTATATTTGGGAGATAACCTTGATATGGCTCAATAATCTCTAATATTATTTTAGAAAGCTTTGATTTGATTTCATTTATATCAAAGTTTGCTGAAAATTTTTCATTTCTTAGTTTATTAATTATTTTATCGGCAGTTTCAATCCCAACATCCGCTGTCAAAAGAAGTTCTTCTAGTTCAGTCAGAGAGTTTTCATCAATACGTTTAGAAGAAAATATATTTCCTATTTTATTTGTAAAATCTCTAAACAAAATATTAATTTAATTCAAAATTACTTTTAAAACTTATTTCAGTTGCGCCTGACATAATTATATTAGTATCGTATACGATATCTAAATCACCACCAGGTAATGAAACTATTACTTCATTTTTACATAGATTATTTGTGCTTGCAGCAACTGCAGTTGCGCAAGCAGCGGTACCACAGGCAAGTGTTTTTCCAGCGCCTCTTTCCCATACATTAATTTTAATATGTGATTTTGATAATATTTGGGCGATTGTAACATTACATTTTTCAGGAAATATTTTATAATTTTCAACAACGGGTCCAAATTCATCAATATTAAATTTATTTAAATTATCAACAAAAAAAACTGCATGAGGATTTCCAACATTTACAAAAGTTGGATTAGAGATAATCATTTCATTTATTTTAAAAATAATTTTACTATTATCACATTCTTTATCTAATGGGATTTCATTCCATTTAAATTTTGGAACTCCCATATTAATACTAATAATATTATTTGATATTTTTTTACAATATAGTGGTCCTGCACCTGTTTTGATTGTTACTGTTGTGTCGTTATTCTCTTCCATAAGAAGTCTAGCAACACATCTTGAACCATTTCCACAAGCTGAAACCTCCTCTCCATTGGAGTTAAAAAAACGAATAAATAAATTTGACTCTAAATCATTATTGATAGTTATCAATTGATCACAGCCAATGCCAGTGTGCCTATTTGTAACTGAGATTATTTCTTCATTAGTTAGCTCTATCTTAGTGTGTCTTTCATCAATAATGACAAAATCATTACCAAGCCCATGCATTTTTATAAAATCGAACTTCTTCATATTCTCCTTATAGAATTAGCTACTTAAATTTACCAGTTTATTTAGTATTTCAAAATTCACCTTGACTTATTTACATCTTAAGTTTAATTTTCAGCAGTTTTCCGCAAGAATAGTATTCTGCGGTACCCTTGAAAAAGGGTGTCGACATCAGTCAGCGAGTTTCGCCCACTGATGCAATACTTGCTGTTTGGAAAGAATAAAGAGTAAATGATGTTTGAAAATTTAAGTAATAGACTTCAGGACGTATTTAGTAGTCTCAAAAAGACAGGCTCGATAGATGAGACAGCATTAGACTCAGCAATGCGTGACATCAGAAGAGCTTTGCTAGAGGCAGATGTTTCACTTGAAGTTGTTAAAAAATTTATTTCAGAAGTAAAGCAGAAAGCTTTAGGCCAAGAAATTATTCAATCAATTTCACCAAGTCAAATGATCATCAAGCTTGTCAACGACGAGCTTATAAATATTCTTGGCAATGATACTGCTACTGTAAACATAGAAGGAAAAACCCCCGCTTCATTAATGTTAGTGGGCTTACAAGGATCTGGTAAGACAACATCAATAGCTAAATTAGCTAAGTTTATTAAAAGTAAATATAGTAAAAATATTCTTTTAGTATCACTCGATGTTAATCGTCCAGCCGCATTTGAACAACTGCAAAAACTTGCCCACGATATAGATATTGATATACTTCCAAAAGTTGAAAATCAGTCTCCAGAAAATATAGCCAAGAGAGCTATAGCTGCCGCAGAAATAAATGATATAGATTTAATTCTTTTTGATACAGCTGGTAGAACCAGTATTGATGATAACTTAATGCAAGAATTAAAAGAATTAGAAAGCATTCTAGAACCTATCGAGACTCTTTTGATATTAGATAGTATGACAGGACAAGATGCTATTAATGTTGCAAAAAATTTTTCAGATAAAATAAAACTAACTGGTTCAATTTTAACTAGAGTTGACGGGGATGCACGAGGTGGAGCAGCTTTAAGTTTAAAAATGACAACAGGCTGTCCAATTAAGTTTATTGGTAATGGAGAAAAGATAGATGATATAGAAATCTTTCATCCCGACAGAATAGCTAATCGCATTCTTGATATGGGTGATGTAGTTACATTAGTAGAAAAAGCCGCTGAGAGCATTGACCATCAAGAAGCTGAAAAAATGGCAGAAAGACTACAGCAAGGGGAGTTTGATTTAAATGATCTGTTATCTCAAATAAATCAGATGAAAAAGATGGGTGGTATATCAAGTATGCTCAAGTTTATTCCAGGTATGAAAAACTTAGGTGATAAAGCAAATACAGTGAGTGATGATGCAATAAAAAAGCAAGAAGCAATTATTTTATCTATGACAAAGTTAGAAAGACGTAAACCAAAGATGATCAATAGTTCTAGAAAACAAAGAATTGCTAAAGGATCAGGCACAGTAGTTTCAGAAGTAAATAGAATATTAAAACAACATCGAAAGATGGCAGATATGATGAAAAGAGTTTCTAAGAAAGGAATGAGTGGTTTACAGGATCTGGGTTTACCACAAGATTTTAATAATCAGATACCGCCAGAATTTTTAAAAAAATAATTAATTAAAAGGAGAAACAACAATGGCATTAAAGATAAGATTATCAAGAGGGGGTTCAAAAAAAAGACCTTTTTATAAAGTAGTAATAGCAGACTCAAGAAGTCCAAGAGATGGAAGATTTATTGAAAAAGTTGGTCACTTTAACCCACTTTTACCTAAAGACAATCCGGATAGATTAAAGTTAGATTTAGAAAAAATTAAAGAGTGGATTGGTAAGGGTGCTAAACCAACTGAAAAGTTAGAACGCTTTTTGGGTGAGGCAAATATTATTCCAATGCCTGAGCAGAAAAATAATCCTAAAAAAGCTCAGCCAAAGAAAAAAGCTCAAGAGCGCCTAGCAGCTTTAAAG
>JAONQW010000012.1 GCA_028412835.1 Candidatus Pelagibacterales bacterium | reverse complement strand
AAAAAACAATTATTGATAAAGCAATTGAAGCTGCTTGCTTGAATGTTCTTGATAAATATACCGATACATTTTCAACCGCAAGACTCACTAATTATGAAAAAATACAAGAATTAGTTGAGAGTAATCTTGGAAATTTTGTGAATTGTAGCGCTCCAATCGATGAGAACATGGATTTTGCTACTAATGAGTTTTCAGTTGTTATTAAAGCCAGTGTAAACACTTCAAAAATTGATAAAGAATTACAGGATGTTTCTGCAATAAACAGTTCTGATGATCCTATGGAAATTGTTTTGCTTGTTTTTACTAGACAGGTCGAAAGTGTTAAACAAAAAGATGATAAAGTTACAAAAATTGACCAAACTAAAACATCTGTAGACGTTGATCAAACTGAGGCATCAACTGATACTGATACTAGTATTTCCAGCTCTAGTACTGAAACTAATCAAACTACTACTGGCGGTAGCACCGTATCCTCATCAGAACAAGTCAACTACAAAGTTGGAAACGATTATTTTGATACAATCGTTGGAGGCATGTCTGATCCTCTAAATGAAGCAGGCTATGAATTAATTGAAGCTGACTATGTAATAGATGACGAAATGTTTGAATCAATGATGGGCGACTTGGCAGAAAAAGGGAAAATGTCAGGAGATACGAAAAAAGAAATAGCTGAAATTTTGACCGATGAAGAAATCCCCTATTTTATTGAAGGGGTTTTTGATATTGGTCGTCAAGAAATAGATCCAGCAACTGGCTTAAGTACCGTTACAGTAGCTTTAAAAAAGGCATCATTTATGAGTTTTTTGAAAAAGGGTGAATGGAAAAAAAGACCAAAATCAATAGCTAATGTAGGTGATATTCAAACAAAAGGAAAAGGAACAAACCCTTCTGAGGCAATTTCAAATGCTTTAGGAAATATAACAAATGAAGTTGCTAAACTTTTAATAGATAAAACAAACGCCAAAGGAGTAGAATGATGATTAACACAAAACTTAAACAGATATTTATTATTACAGTTTTTTCAATAATTATTCCATTTCATGCCAGTGCCTTTACGCTACCTACTGTCCCTGGAATCACAGGAGGCGATAGTGCGGGTTTTAGCTTAGGTGATGGAAAAACTGAGCTTGTAGACAAATTTTTTTCTTCATCAAATAATTATTTAAATGCACTTGCTCTATTGAACAAGGCACTTGGTAAAAATGTCGAAGCAGCTCAAATTGAAAAAGCGATTGAATATGCAAACGACCCTGGGATTGATGAGTCTGATCGAATGAAAAACTCAATTAAAACTTCAAATGAAGCAAGTAAATCCATAGAAACAGATTTAAATAATCAAAGCACTGTTATTACTGCTGAGGGACAGGTTTTTTATGCACAGTCACTACCTCCAGCTGGTAAAGGACTGATAGGGACAATTCAAATGATACCTGTAACAAAAAATATGGTTAATGGAATTAAAGCAAACCCAATCTCAGCTATTGGTGAAATTGGTGGTTTAGCAAAAGTTATTCCAAACTTGCCAAGTTACATTCAAACTATTCAAAAAACTATGAAGTTAATTCAAAGCAGGGCAAAAGCAGAAGGAATTGATGGTGCTGATGATCCAGCATTGGAAGCTGCAGAAGATGATTTCGATTTATAATATTTAATTATAGGATAGGCAAATGAGAATCTTCATAAAAAATTTAAAAATAATTTTAATCTCAGCTACAATTATTTTTACTTCATCATTAGCTTTTGCAAAAATTACATATAAGCAAGTCGTTGTTACCGGAATTGGTATGTCAATCGAAGAAGCTACCAATAACGCTTTAAGTGAAGCAATATCTATGGTTAATGGAAAAAATATACAAACAAAAACTGTAATTTCTACCATGAGTGGAGACGGCAGTTCTCAAGAAGCGAAGGATATTGAAGCTTTAGGAGATTTTTTTGAAGCCTTAGCAATTGCTGCTGCAACCGCAGAAGGTAAAGAAGTTCCAAAAAAAGTTGAAAAGCCTGAAGATAACTCACCTAAATATAGTCAAGAGTATCTTAAGACAATGGTAGATGAGACCAAAGGTGGAATAAAATCTTACGAAGTACTTAAAAAATCAAAAAATAAAGATGGTTGGGATGTTGTTAAATTAAAAGCAGAAGTTGCTGTGTTTGAATTGCCTAAAGAGTCTATGCGAACAAGAATAGCAGTTTTGCCATTTAATTTTTACAATGTTGGTGGAGATACTGATCGGTTTAATAGATTATTAACCCAAGGGATTAATGATTATTTAGTACAAACAAAAAAATTTACTGTTTTAGATAGAGACTTTGTAAGTCAAGTAACTTTAGAAAAACAAAATATTCTTGATGGTAAAGCACCTGTTTCGGAAATGGCTAAAATTGGTAATGAAATATCAGCGGATTTTATCTTACTTGGTGTAGTCGAAGATTTTTATATCAAAGAAAAAACAAAAACAATATTAGCAACTGGAGACACGGTTACAAAAGAGCATGTTTTTATACACCTTAGTTACCGCTTAATTGATGTAGCTACTAAGCAAATAAGTTTTTCCAACACCTTTAAAGCTTCTAATCCTATTGGAGATGATCGTTTGCAAGCAGACTCCGCAATGACTGATAAAGTTTCATCGAGTTTGGGGGAAGAAATATTATTTTCAATATACCCTGTACTTGTTGAACGCATTGAAGGTGAAGATATTTATCTTGGGATGGGAGGTAAGCAGTTCAAAAAAGGTAAAATTTATGAAATATTTGAAAAAGGCGAACCAATAATCGACAGTTATACTCAAGAGTCTCTTGGATTTGTTGAAACTTTAATGGGTACCGTTGAAATTACAAGGGTATCAAACAACTACTCAAAAGCAAAAGCTAATGATGAGATTGACTTAAGTTTAGGTTTTGAGCCAGGCAAATATCTTGTTAGACCGCTTATTATAGATGAAGAAGCGGCTGAAAAGTTGAAGTACGAAGAGGCTAAAAAGAAAATTGAAGAAAAACGAAAAGCCAATGAAGAATCAATGAGTGATGACTGGTAAATGATTAAAAAATTTATTTTTTTAATTCTTTTTCTTCCTTTGTTGGGATGTGTTATATCAACTGCGAATAACCCACCAAATGAATTATCTGGTTATAATGCAAATAATTCTAGTATAAATGTATCCGATGAACCTCCACCAAAATGGTATACCAAAGAGGATCCTGAAGACTTTGATTATATTATCAAGAATGCAGAAATGTCATCGAGTAAAGAATTTGCAGAGTCTAAGAATTTATTAATTTCTGAAATACTATTAGCTAATAAAATTGAAACTAATTTTATGTCTGATGTCGATCAGCAGAGTGTAATAAATGCAATTAGAAATTCTTCAACTAATAATCAGTTAAAAAAATACCAAAACAACAAGATGGTAAAGAATATTATATTAGGTTACTCAGTAGAAAATCAAATATCCATGAAATATTCAACGGGATATATTAATTACATTTTTTTAAAAAAGCTTAAAAAGTAGTGTAATTGGTGGACAAACAGGACCTCTATTTTAAGCAATAATTGTAAGATCAAAAAATGTTGATTTAGGGGGGGTGCTCTTGGAACGCTTATGGCAGAGTAAGTAAACTAATCAGCCTTTAAAAACTAATTCTTTTGGAAAGTTACAAAAAGCTTCATAGCCATCATCGGTTACACGCATAGCTTCACTCACCTCTACACCCCAATCACCCATTTGCATCACTGCAATCATATGTAGCGTACAGTTAGTTTGAAGAACAGTTGGATCACCTTTAGAAATATTAAGAGTTCTTTCGCCCCAATCAGGTGGAAAGCCAGCCCCTATTGAATAACCAGTTCTGGAATCTTTTTTAATATTATATTTATCAAGTACTTTCCAAAACGTTTGCGCAACACTATCCGCTGTCACGCCAGCTTTAATTGCTGACTTACCCTCTTCTAATGCTTCTATGGTTTTATTCATAACATCGAGTTTTTGCTGATCTTCTTTACCTAAAAATACTGTTCTTGCCATGGGACAATGATATCTTTTATAGGCCCCAGAAATTTCAATAACGGTGGCTTCATTTTCTTTGAATAACTCATTACTCCAGGTTAAATGTGCAGCGGAGGTGCCTTGGCCAGTTGGGAACATGGGCGCAATGCTGGGATAATCACCACCAAAACCTTCTTGGCCTTTGATTAAACCTGAATACACTGCTGCTGCTGCATCACATTGTCTAGTGCCAACATTAATTGTATCAATCGCTGCTTGCATACCTGCTTCGACATTTCTTGCGGCTTGGTGCATGTATTCAATTTCAGTATCTGATTTGATAAATCTTACCCAGTTAACTAAAAAGCTACTATCCACAAATTTACAATTATCTAAGCCTTCAGTTAATTTTGTATAGCATGTAGCAGTAAAATAATGAGCATCCATTTCTACAGCAATTGTTCCACTATCTAATTTCTTGTCTTTTATAACTTCAACTAAATACTCATAAGGGTGATGAGGTGGAACGTGTACTAGTTTTTCTGGATAAGGAATAATATTTTCATCTTTTAAATAAGTTTGAATATATGCCCCACCAACATCCATTTGTCTAACAAAGCAAATTGGCTCCTCTAACTTAGAACTAACAATCATAGTTTGTGGCATATAAAATGACCAGGCATCAAATCCACATAAGTAATAAATATTTGCAGGATCAGCAACCAGCAAGGTATCAATCCCTTTTTTTGCCATAACAGCCAAAGTTTTTTGCGCGCGTTGGCTATATTCATTCTGTGAAAAGTTTTTCATATATAAACTATTAATTTTAAATTTATTTTAACAAAAGTCTGTTATAATCTTCGATATGCCAAATATTCATCAAATTATCACCGAAGATCCGCTTACCCTTTTAATGGTTGTCCCAGTAGTTGTTCTTGTGGCTGTGTATTTTGCTTTCTTTTCTAATCGCCGTTAGAAATTAAAAATTCTCCCAAACCCATTTATTTTATCTGTAATGCCAGCGGTTCTCAGTGCATGCCACATTTGACCCTGATTACTTGTGATAACTGGTTTGCCAGTAATGGTCTCAACCTGTTCAACTATATCAAGTGCTCTAATACCACTACAGCTTAAAAAGATGGCATCAGCTTCTTGTTGATTAATACTTAAGGCAAATTGTTTTAAGTACTCTGGGGTAATTTTGCCAAATTCTATATTATTTCCAAGATTGAGTCCTTTGATGTCTAAAACTTCAAAACCTTGATCTTGAAAAAATTTTTCTTCTACAATATTTATTTCATCAAAATAGGGTGTGCCAATTACCAGTTTTTTTACTTCTAATTGTTTTAATGCTGCAACTACGCCTGATACTAAAGTTATGGCTTTGGTGTATGGTGCGCCACGACTAATTTCTGCACAGATTTTGTCTTCACCTATTACTATAGAGCCAGATGTACAGCAGTAGCTGATGACATCTGGTTTAATTTCTGGCTGAATTCTTGCAGCAGCCTCAGCCATTTGATCGATATGCTTAGCTAGTGTTTCATTGGTAATATGATCATTAGTATTTAATCTTGTAAAACTAACTCCAACACCCTCTGGGGCCATTCTATAAGTATCTATTTCACAAGCTAAGTCGGTTGAAAGTAAGATAAACCCAAGATTTGCTCTATTATTTCTACCGTCATCAAATTTAATATCATTGATATTAAATTCAGACATTAGGCTAATTGTTTTGTTACTAAAGTTGCCCAATATGAAGATCCAACAACTAGTAAATCATCATTAAAATCGTAGTCGGCACTATGTAAGGATTTACCATTATTACCTTCAGTGCCATTTCCAATTAAAATATAGCAACCTGGTTTAACTAATAACATTTGAGCAAAATCTTCAGAAAATAATTTTGGTTCACAATCACCATCAACGAGATCATTACCAACTAAACTTTTTGCCGCATCAATTGCTGCATGAACTTGCTCAGGGGTATTAATTGTCATTTGTGTTTGTACATTATATGAAAATGAATAATTAATATTATGTGCCTTAGCAATACCGTCCACAATCTGTCTCATGCTATCTTCAATAATTTTATTTGCTTCAAGTGAAAGTGCTCTGGTATCCCCAGTAATAACAGATTCACCAGGCAAGACATTTTTCTTACCGTCTGAAATAAATTCTGTAACTGAAACTACACCATTTAAAGCGGGGTTGATTTTTCTAGCAACAATAGATTGTAATGCTGTAATTATTTGGGTTCCAACAGTAATAGTATCTACTCCCATATGTGGTAAGGCTGAATGACCCCCTCTACCATGTAATTTAATTTCAAATAAACTTTCACTACCAGTTATCGCTCCTGCTCTACTGGCAAAGTTTCCAGTTTCAAGACCTGGCAAGTTATGGAATGCGTACACTTCATCAATATTGAATTTTTCAAACAAGCCATCGTTTATCATCGCTTGCGCTCCTTCGGTTGCCTCTTCATCTGGCTGAAATATAAAATGTGCAGTGCCGTTAAAATCACCATTTTCAGATAAATATTTTGCTGCCCCTAAGGCCATAGTGGTGTGGCCATCATGACCGCAAGCATGCATTTTTCCTGGATTTTTTGATTTATATGGAAAGTCATTTAGTTCTGTAATTGGTAAGGCATCCATATCAGCTCTTATGCCAATACTTTTATTTCCAGTTCCTTTTTTAAGAACACCAACCACACCTGTTCCACCGATGCCCGTATGCACTTCCAAACCAAAACTTATTAATAATTCTGCTACTTTTGCTGCAGTCTGATTTACATCAAAATTTAATTCTGGGCTGGCATGAAAATCATGTCGCCATTTTTTTAATTCACTTTCAAATTCTTTAGTAAGCATATTTTTAGTCAGTTTGTTTTTCAGTTAATATTAGCATAACTTTACTATCAGATGAAAGTTCACAATCATTATTCTTAATAGCCTTTTTTAATGCAGCATATCCTGCACCACCAGACTCTGAGGTACTTAAGCCTTTATCAGATAGTTCTTGGAGGCAATCTTTAGACTCTTGATCTGTAATAGTTATGCAATAATTTGCTGTTTGAGCTAATGATGATAATGCCGCTAGAGAGGGAACTTTACAATCAAGTCGACCCATAATAGATACCTCACCTTGAACTTCTACAGCTTTGCCAGCTGCAATTGACGCTTGAATAACTGGAGCTTCAGTTGGCTCTACCACTACAATTTTAGGTCCATTACCATAAAACTTTCTTGCAAAAGCTGCAACTGAGGCTGGAAAACCACCGATACCTGCTTGAAGAAAAATATGTGTTGGTGTTTCAGGACAATCTTCAAATGCCTCTGATGCCATAATTAAATAGCCAGCCATTACATCAACTCCAGCTGAATAATCTTTCCAAGTAGAGTCTGATAATAAGGTCCAATTATTTTGTCCCGCTGCTTTTGCCGCCTCTAACATACTCTCTTCATAATTTTCTCCAGCAATAACTACTTCTGCACCATACGTTTTAATAAAATCTCCAAATTCAGCTGGAACAGTTTTAGATAGATAAATAATTGCTTTAGCTCCAAATAATCTGGCACCATTTGCCAATGAAAGACCGTGATTGCCAGCGCTTGCTGTTGCATAAATTCTACCTTCAAGCGAACTCTTAAGTTCCTCATCTGATGCTTCAAGACCAACTTTTTCTGCAGCTTCTCTTGCCAAAACATAAGAAGCGCCAATAGCTTTGAAGCTGCCCATATCCATTCTATTTCTCTCATCTTTAAACCACAAAGAATCGATGCCAATAGCTTTTGCCAAATCAGAATTTATAAGTGGAGTTCTTTCTGGCTTTAAACATGCATGTACAATTTCACTCACTGACTCAACATCAGTTCTAACTACCATATTTGGATCTAGTAAAATTGGATCATCTGGAAATCCAGTATTAAAATAATGATTTGTAGTTGCTTTAGTCATTTTTTCAGTTTCTTAGCAATTAGGATTGTGTCAAGTTATTATTACTTCTGGTAGCAATATAAACTCCAAGAGTAGCAATTAATAGTCCTATTAAATCAGTCATAGTAATAGTTTCATTTAAAAAGAACCAAGCCATAATAACAGAGACTGGTGGTACTAGAAAAAATAAGGTAGCTGTTTTACTAGCTGAACCATTTTTAATTAAAAGCATTAATATTGTAAATGCACCAAATGATACTACTAAAATTTGCCACCCCATTGATAGTACAAAACCTAATGAATAATTAATAAAGTAATCTTCAAATGACAAAGCTAAAATTAAATGAAAAAAGCTAGCACTTAATGCTTGATAGGTATTGCTAACAGACAGTGGTAAGTCTTCACTAAGTTTTTTTTGCCATAGTGTTCCTGTAGTTACTGCTGCTAAAGCTATAAACGAAGCAACAATTCCAATAGTTGGTAGACCATCACCAACGTCAAATCCTAAGACTAATAGGGTGCCACAAAAACCTAAAAAAATACCAATCCATTGTCGCCAAGTGACTACTTCATTTAAAACTGGTCCAGCTAATATTGCAGTGAGAATTGGCTGTAAACAGACTATTAAAGCTGTGATCCCCACTGGAAAGCCTTTTGATATAGAGTAAAAAACTCCTCCCAAATATAAGCCATGGAATAAAATTCCACTGACCATAGCTTTGAGAATTTTATCAAATTTACTGAATAATTTTTGATTAGTAATAATACTATAAAAAGCAAATCCAAGAGTTACAAAGGTAAATCGAAAACATAAGGCTGCAAATGGTGATGCATCTTCAGTTATGGGCTTACTTGTTATAAAAGCACTCGACCAAAGTATAATAAATAGAATTGGAAAAAATCTAGTCACATTTGACTAAGCATAATTAACTTTTTGTCTTAACCAGTCATGAAATCTTTTGAGTTCATATTCTTCTGGCATTAAAGTTCCAGGTTTAGAGGTTGGATTATATACCCCCTTTTGGTTTAATTCACAGGCATCACCATCTTGACCCATAACTAAAGTAGCAAAATCAACAACATTTTTTTTATCATAGTTTGGATCTGCTAAAGTTTCTGATTCAAAAAACCAATCCACACTAAGTGACATATTCTCTTTATCGATCGGATTAACGCGTACAATTCGAATGTGATCTATAAATATTGCCATAAACATTGAAGGCCATGTAGTTAAATAAATATGTCCTGGAAAATCTTTTATATCGCTAAGCGCTTTAATCTTATTGCCTTGTGCGCTTCCATCTGATGACCATGTTTCAGCACCCTCTTTAAGACCTCCTTGAAATTTTGGATCAGGTTTAACTGCTAATTCTTCCCAATTAGGCGAATCTTTAATATCCATAATTCTTCTACTATATACAGGAACTAAATCTGATAGTTCAGGGTGAATATTTGGACAATGAAGGCATTCAGAATAATTTTCCCAAAAAATTTTCCAATTACATTTGATATTTTTCTGCCATGTATGTCCTATTTCAAAGTTTTCCAAGCCTACTTTGTTTACTGTGTCATCAAAATCTTGAAACATGGAGTCAGTATTCCATGTTGCTTTGTTATTAAAATTAATAAAGATTAATCCATTCCAAATATTCATTTGAACTTTGTATAATGAATGCTCTTCATGATTGAAATTATCAGGAATTTCAAATGAAGATGTTTTTACTAGCTTGCCATCAGAGACATCATATGACCATTGATGGTACTGACAGACCAAAAGATTACGTTTTAATTTTCCAGAATCTGCTTCACATAAAATTGAACCTCTATGTCGACATGTGTTTAAATATGCGACTAATTGATTATTTTTATCTCGTAGTATCACAACATTATAATTTGAAATCTTAAGTGTGATATAGCTGAGTGGCTCGCTTAAAGACTTTTCATGGCAAGCATAGATCCATTCATTTTGCCATATTGCCGTTAACTCATCTTCGAAATTTTTTTCATCGTAATAACTTTGCAAAGGCAAAGATTGCACTGATTGTTCTAAATTATTACTGTTGGCCATTATTATTTACTCTTTATTTGAGATAATAACTGTAAATCATCGCCTAAGCACCATTGCTCTACTACTTTATTATCATCAATATGATATATTGAAATTTCTTGAAATTCTATGTTTTTTCCAGATGCTGGAACACCCATATAGTCTTGCTTATGAACACCGGTAGATAAATAACGTGACGTTACTTTATCTTCATCAGCAATTAAGTCTAACACTTCTTCATGCCAATTTTCAAAAATATTTCTAGTATTTAATATGGATTGTTCTATTTCCTGCAAGCCTTTTGAAGGCAAGCCCCAGCCTTTAGCCCAATGCACAATAATATTTTCTGCATAAACTTCAGGAATTAAATTTAACTCTCCTGAATTCCAGATGTGATGAAGTTTTTTGACTAGATTTATATTTTTTTCTTTAGACATATAAATAAATATCCAAATAAATTTAACTTTTAATTCTATAACCTTTAGTCAGTATAAAAATTGTTGAAACAATACAAATTAATAGGAAACCAAGCATTGTAAAAACACTTGTCCAAATATTAATATCTGATACTCCATAAAAAGCCCATCGCATTCCATTTATTAAATAAACTACTGGATTGAAATAAGACACTTGTTGCCAAAACTCTGGCAGCATTTCAATAGAATAAAGGCTGCCCCCTAAGAAAACTAGTGGGGTGACAACAATTAATGGGATAACTTGAAGCTGTTCAAAATTTTCGCTCAAGATTCCAATTAAAAAACCAAATAAGCTAAATGTAAGACAAGTTAAAACAAGCAAGAACACCATTACAAAAGGATGGTCAATTCTTACCTCTGCAAAAAAAGTTGCTGTAATAAGAATAATTGATCCAACTATAAGTGACTTAGTTGCACTAGCACCTACAAACCCAATAACAATTTCAAACGAAGATATGGGTGCAGCTAGAATTTCATAAATTGAACCTGAAAACTTAGGCATGTATATCCCAAAGGAACTGTTAGATAAGCTTTGTGTTAACAATGTAAGCATGAGTAGACCCGGCACGATAAATGACCCATAGCTGACACCGTCAACTTGGGGTACCATACCTCCAATAACAGAACCAAATACTATAAAATATAAAGAAGTGGAAACAACTGGCGATAAAATACTTTGGAATAAAGTTCTCCATAATCGATCCATTTCATGTAAATAGATTGCTTTTATTGCATAATAATTCATTTTTTTTCCTTATGAACAAGGCTTACAAAAATATCTTCTAGTGTTCCTTGTTCAGTTTTTAGATCACTTAATTTCATACCAGAGTCTTTGACTTGTTGTAATAAATTTGTAATGCCTGTTTGTTTAGACTCTTTATCATAAGAATATGCTAAAGAAAAACCATCACTTGCTAATTCTAGATTATATTTAGCTAATGATTCTGGTAATTGCATAACTTTTTCTTGAAGTTGTATAGTTAATTTTTTTTGCCCCATTCTGCTAATTAGCTTACTGGTTTCATCAACTACGATCATTTCTCCATTATCAATAACTCCCACTCGATCTGCTATTGCCTCAGCTTCTTCAATGTAGTGTGTAGTAAGAATTATAGTAACTCCAGATTGTCTTAATTTTTCTACAATACGCCACATATCTTGGCGCAACTCAACATCTACTCCAGCAGTTGGTTCATCCAAAAATAGTACAGAAGGTTCATGAGATAAGGCTTTAGCAATCAGCACTCTTCTTTTCATTCCACCTGAGAGTTGTCCAAGTCGCATACTTTTTTTATCCCAAAGACTTAAATCTTTGAGAATTTTTTCTATATGTTTTGGATTTGATGATTTGCCATAAAGGCCACGGGTATAGGATACATTTTGAAAAACAGTTTCAAATTGCTCCAATGTTAATTCTTGAGGTACATAACCAATTTGAGATCTAGTTATTTTATATTCACTAACAATGTCTGAACCATTAACTTTAACTTCTCCAGATGTGGGTCTTACTAATCCACAAATAATACTTATCATAGTAGTTTTACCTGCACCATTAGGACCTAATAAAGCAAAGATTTCACCTTTATTAATTTCTAGATTTACACTTTTAAGTGCCTCAAAACTATTATTATAAGTTTTGGATAAGTTTTTGATGGAAATAAGTGTTTCAAGCATACTATGTATTCTGAATATAGGTTTGTTCAGTCTTAAGTAAAGAACTAATTAAATACGAGATTATCTTATCTTAAAAGGATCTTCAGTAACTCTTGAGTTTGATGTCCATATCGTTTTCTTTAGTTGCATATCAGCGATTGCATCAGCACCACTTTCACGACCATATCCGCTGTTCTTCCTTCCACCAAAACTTGCTGCGTAGGAAATAAATCGATAACAATTTTTAAAACAAATTCCAGCATCCATTGCTTTACTTACACGATCACATTTTTCAGGATCTTCAGAAAATACCCCTGACGATAATCCATAGTCATTATCATTTGCAATTTGCATAGCCTCTTCTTCTGTTTTAAATTTTATAACAGACAAAATTGGTCCAAACAATTCAGTGTTTGCTGTGCTTATAGTTCGATCTGGACACTCAATAATAGTTGGTAAAAAGAAACATCCTTCAGAAAATTCTGGAGCTCTTTTGCCCCCACAAATAATTTTTGCTCCCTGTTCGACAGATTGATTTAAATTTTTTTCTATAAATTCAACTTGTTTATCATTATTTAATGGGCCCATTTGTGAGTCTTCACTTAATGGTGAGCCTAGTTTTATTTTCTTTGCTCGGGCAGTTAGCTGTTCCAGAAATGAATCATAAATTGTTTCTTGTAAAACTAAAACAGATCCTGCAATACAGCTACATCCATTTCCAGAAAAAATAGCTGTAGTAATATTATTTAAGGCATTTTCAGTGTCAGCGTCATCAAAGACTACAACTGGAGATTTTCCACCAAGTTCAAGAGTTAATGATGCATAATTTTCGGCTGAATTCTTAATTACATGTGATGCTGTAGCCGTTCCCCCGGTGAACAATATTTTTCCAATATCTTTATGTGAAGTTAAAATTTTACCTACTTCTGCGCCACCACTAATAACGTTAATTACACCTTTAGGAAGTTGCACCTCATCAATTAATTTTGCAAATTCTATTAATGGTGCCGGTGCTAATTCAGATGATTTAATTACTACAGTATTTCCAGCTGCTAGTGCCGGTGCTACTTTTGTTGCCATTAAAAACATTTGCGAGTTCCATGGAATAATACAAGCTATTACACCAATTGGTTCTCTAACTTCAACAACTTCCATATCAGGTTTATCAATATTTGTTATCAGAGTTTCATTATTCATGCTCTCGACTAAATCTGCATAGTAATAGAAATACTCTTTCATATATTCAGATTGAAATTTAGTTTCTTTAAGTAATTTACCACTATCAATTGATTCAGTTCTTCCTAGAAGATCCGCTTGTTCAAACATCTTATCACCAATAGCTCTTAAGTATTCAGCACGCTTAGTAACAGAAGTTTTGGACCAAGTTTGGAATGCATTTTTTGCAGATTCTACACTTCGTTTAACATCGTTTTCTGAGGCTTCAGGAAATATCGCCCAAGGCTTATTATTTTCTGGATTTAAACTTTCAAAACGCTGATTATTTTCAGATCCAATAAATTCCCCATCAATATACATTTGATATTCTGTTAAACTCATTTTGTTCCTTCGATAAAATTATTAAATACCTTATTTACTTCTTTCGCACATTCAATTCCAACCATATGTTTACCATTATCAAAGATAACAACTCTACTATTAGTAATTTCAACACCCAATTTATTAGACATCTCTGGCACCGATCCTATATCTTCGTTTGCGGTACAAACAAGAGTTTCCGCCACAATTTCATTAAAATTAATCAAATTATCTTCAAAATGTGCAAATAGTTTGTATGATTTTAAAAAATCTTCATGACTGTTATTATCTAGTATCTTAGTAATCTTTTCTGCAATATTAGCATTGGCATCTAAGAACTCTTTACTAAACCATCGGTCTAATTGATGAGATGCATTCAAGTAAGTTTCTTTAACTTGTATAAAGCGTTCAGCAGCATTTTTTTGTTGCTCTTCAGTTCGATTAAAAATTGTCCCAAATAAGATTACTTTTTCAATATGATTTTTCCGGGTTGAGGAGTAATGAGCTGCTATTAAACCACCAAGACTAAAGCCAATTACTATGACTTTCTGTATCTTCAATATTTGTAAAAGTCCGTCAATTTGTTTTGAAAAATCTTCGAATTCAATCTTATCTGACGTACAAGTTGATAAACCATGACCAAGTAGATCATAAACAATCGTTGTAGAATTTTTAAAAAAATCAACTTGTGGTGACCAAATACTATGATCCAGACCAACGCCATGAATAAATATAATTGGAGTTGTTCCTGCTACTTCATTAATTTGATAATAAGTTCCTTGATCATCTATTCCTTCACGAAAAGACATGAATATTATTTAAGTCCCATTTCCTTTTCATCTTCATAACGATTGCCAATACGATGATGTGCTTGAGGCGTTGTACTTGCACCAATTGCTATAACTAACTCGGCTGGTCCAGGTGCATCATGAATAGTAAATTCATGGGTTAAGTAAAACTCTCTTAAACCAGGATCGATTTTATGCATCATAGGTATAGACATTTTCGAAGCAGCTAAACCTCTAACATTAGTGAATGAGAGATAAGATGTTCCGCCTACAGCATCTCTAAATTTATTACCAAAATGTAACGTATGAATTAATGCGCTTGCATGCTGTATACTTCCACGCATCCCAGTCATACTTGCTTTACCATAAGCTAAAACTTTATCTGGGGATCCAATTTCATTTAATAATTCTGTAACTAAAAAATCACCCAGCTTAGGCGCTATATCTAAAATAGCTGGCTTTAGATCATCGACATAACCTTGATCAACCCAAGGATTTGTAATAACGGCTGCAACAGAAATGAGTTCTACTGGCTCATCACATTTTTTAAAATCTTCAATATAAGTTGTATCTACAAACTTGCACATTTTTCTGATTTCTAATGTCATAATATCTTCCTACTATTTTATTTTGTGTTTAAATGAGTCCTGTCTAAATGAATATAATGCATCTGGAGAACATTGAACATCGATTACTGTTGGACAATCTGCATCTAATCCTGCTTGAATTGCATCTCCAATTTCATTAGCTTTTTCAACCTTTATACCTTTACAACCATATAATTCAGCTACTTTATCAAATTCTGGGGTTGTTATGTGAGCACCAATAAATCGACCATCAAAAAAGTCTTTTTGGTATGCAGCTTCAGCACCCCACGTACCATTATTCATTACACAAACAACAGTATTAATATTATTTTCAACTGCAGTTGAAAGTTCAGGAATAACCATCGACATACCACCATCACCATGGAATGAAACTACAGGTCGTTCAGGTGCTGCAAGTTTAATCCCAAGCCCTGCAGAATATGAAAAACCAACTAGTCCAAAATCTAATGGTGTAAATAAACTTTTTGGTTCATGAAAGTTTAATGCATCAGTCAACTGAAGACACATAGTACCTGCATCTAAAGTTGCTACAGCGTTTTTTGGAAGTGCTTGCCTTAGTTCTTTAAATAAACCAGATGGCATAATAGGTATACTTTGTGTATCCGCTTCACTATCTCTAAGCTCTAAATAATTTTTACGATTTGACTGAAACTGCTTTGTCCATTGTTCTACTTCATCTTTTGCTTTGTGATCTTTAAGCATATCAAATAATTGATCAGCTACTGATGACGCATCAGCAAAAATTTCTACCGTTGCTGGAAAATATCTGCCGATAGAATTTTCATCTAACTCACAGTGAATTATAGCAGCATCTTTATTGATATTTTCATACGAATAAAATGTTGTGTTAAAACCAAGCCTGCTTCCAAGAACAAGTATTACATCAGCTTCTTTTAATAGTTGAGTTCCTACTCCTGAACCTCTTGGACCAGCAGAGCCAGCATTTAATGGATGAGCATATGGAATTAAATCACCGTGACCTGGAGATGTTGTACAAGGTGCATTTAATATTTCTGCCAGTGCCAGTAAACTATTGGTTGCTTTGGCACCATGATTTTTAATTCCACCACCCGCAAGAATTACTGGCTTTGAGGCTTTACATAAAAGATCAAAAGCTACCTTTAAAGATTCTGAATTGGCTGTTGGATTTTTGTCTAATTTAAATTTTTGTGGTGTATTGAATTCTGAGCTTTTGCCTAACACATCTCTTGGTAAATCTACATGTACTGGCCCTGTTCTTGGTGACATAGCGGTACTAAAAGCTTCATTTAAAACATTTGGAATTTCATTTGCTTCCGATACTTCAAATACTTTTTTAGAAACAGCTTGCATCATGCTTACTTGATCAACTTCCTGGAAAGCATCCTTGCCTTTATGATCTGAAGAAATAGCCCCAGCTAGTGAAACCACTGGTGAAAAAGCTGCTTTAGCATTTGCCATTGCAGTAACTGTATTGGTAACACCTGGACCAGCTTGCCCTGCTAGAAAAACCCCATGTTTATTGGTGTAGCGTGCATAAGCATCCATCATAATCAGACCATTACTCTCATGCCTACAGCCAATATATTTAATATCAGCTGCATCATATAATGCATCTAAAATCTCAAGTGTTGAAGATCCTATTAAGCCTGAAATGATTTTTACTTCATTAGCAATAAGAGACTGGACTACCGCCTCACCGCCAGTCATTTTTTTTGACATTAAGAAACTTTCTTAATTTCTATCTTACTATCACTAAAGTGAGGCATAACTTTTTCATTGAAAAGTTTAATAGACTTCATTGAAGTTTCATGCGGCATACCTGGAGGAGTACTCCACGCTGCTAAGTGCTGTAGATTAAGTTCAGACTTTAACTCATGAATTTTTTCAATCACATAGTCAGCTGTGCCAACCAATAAATTTCTTGGATGTAGGAATTCATAATCTAATAATTCTAAAACATTATCTGTTTTTGGAAATTCTTCACCGGGATCAGCAAAAATACTTACCCCTCGGCCGCCACCACAAACCCATGACATATAATCTACAATATGTTGACCAGCTAGTTCTTTAGCTTCTTCCATGCTATCGGCAATAAATACGTCCCGTACTAAACAAATACCTTCACCCAACGGCACATCACGTTGTTCAACTTCTGATCTAGCTTGTTGGTATATTTCAAATCTAGATTTTAATGACTTCACTGTTGGTAACCACATTAAACAGCCTAAATCATTTTTTGCAGCGAACTCAATTGAACTGGGTGAGTCTACAACTTGCCATAAAGGTAATTTTTTCTGAAGTGGTTTTGGTACTAGAGAAATCTTTTTAAGAATATTAGTTTCTGGATCTATTACATCTTCAGACTCTTGTATCATTGGATGTTTATATTTAAATTCTGGAGCAGGATATTCATAAAACTCACCTTTGTGAGAAAAATAATCTTCAGTCCACGCTTTCTTAAGAATATCTAAAGTCTCAACAAACAATCTAAAATTTTTGGGCTGATCTTTTAAGTCAGCTTCAATATTCATATGGATAGCCTCTTTGCCAAATACACCTCTGCCTAAGCCTGCTTCAACTCTGCCTCCAGATAAATTATCAAGAAAAGCAATATCTTCTGCAAGTCTTATTGGATTCCAGAATGTGGCAATGCTGGCTGCTTGACCAATTCTTAAGTTAGATGTACGCGCAGCTATATCAGCAGATAACAAAATAGGATTTGGAATACATTCCATGTCACCACCTTGTGTAGTTTGTAAGTGATGCTCTGAAAACCAAATCGTTTTCCAACTTTCTTGTTCGTCTAAATACTGTGCAATCTCACGAATATCATTCAAAACTTCACCGTAAGGTTTGCTTGACCAATTGGTTGCATTACAAAAATAAGAAAAATCCATTACTCCCCCTTCTTTTATTAAACTAAAAATAAAAGACGATCGATCCCGCTTCCGTATATTTACAGTGAGTTATGTATCGCTTCGATAAATATATGATAATTTAAGAATATAAATTTTTCAATAATATATTGGTCTTATGGCTTATAATAAAACTATGAAAAGCCTTAATTTTTATATAAATTTATTAAAAAAATGCGTGAATATAATTTAGCTCAAATTACACCAACTATTGGTGCTGAAATATCTAATATTGATTTATCCGAAGAATTAAGCCAAAAGCAACTAGACCAAATCTATCAAGATCTAATTGATTACAATGTAATCTTTTTTCGTAACCAAGACATTTCTCCAAAAAATCATATTGCATTAGCTACAAGTTTTGGTGAGATTGAACCACCACATCCAGTATACCCACATGTTAAAGATTTTCCTGAAATTGTTTTATTAGAAAATGATTCTAATAATCCACCAGACACAGATGAGTGGCATACTGATGTAACCTTTAAAAGTGATCCTGCATTTGCCTCCATACTTTATAGCAAAATAATTCCACCTGCTGGTGGAGATACTCTTTGGTGTTCTTTGTCTGCAATTTATGAAGCGCTTCCAAATGATACGAAGAAATATTTAGAATCTCTTAGGGCAGTTCATGATATGGGTAGCTTTAGAAATAATTTTATTAATGAAGATGATATTAAATCTGCTCAAAAAGTAACTGCTGGGTTTCAAAAATTTGGTAGTGCTATTCATCCAATGGTAAAGACTCATCCTATTTCAAATAAGAAATTTTTATACATCAATCCTGGTTTCACTAGTCATGTTGTTGGTATGAATATGACTGACTCAAATAATCTACTTTCATATTTATTTAACTTTATGAATAAGCCTGAATTTCAAATTCGATTTAAATGGTCCGCTAAAACAATAGCCATTTGGGACAACAGATGCACTATGCATTACGCTATTGGAGATTACATGCCACATCACCGACAAATGAATCGAATTACTGTACTTAATGATAAAAGAGATGTTAAGATAGCTTAATAAAATTACTTATTAGAAAATGAAATTAAAAGATAAATTAATCGAATTAAATATTAATCTTCCTGATTCAATTGCACCAGCTGGCAATTATGTTCCTTATAAAATAGTTAACAATCATATTTATATTTCTGGTCAAATCCCACTAACAAAAGATGCAATTGTCAATCCGGGTAGAGAAACCCATGGTAATATAAATGCTCCAAGTATTATTACTGGTAAAGTCCCCTCTGAAGTTTCTGTGGAACTTGCAACAAAAGCTGCTGAGATATGTATCATTAATACCATGTCAATTTTGATTGAAGCTACTAATAATGCTAATTGTGAACAACTCAGCTGCCTTAGTGTTTCAGGGTTTGTAAATTCAGATATCAACTTAACTGAACACCCTGAAATTATTAATGGGGCATCAGATATGATATATAAAATTTTAGGCAATAATGGTAAACATACTAGAATTGCTGTCGGTTGCGCTTCATTACCAAGAAATGCTGCTGTTGAAATATCTTCAATTTTCCTGATAAGTTAAGGATTACTTTTAATAAGTACCCAATTTCGGTTTTTTTTTATAAGACAAATACCCAATTTCGGTTTTATGAACTAAGATTTTGCTATGCTTAATCCAACAAATTTACTCGAGATTGAAAATATTCTTGCGACCGTTTCTAAAAAAAATGGCCATCAGATGTTTTTACAGCACGTGTCAAGTTTTAGTGAATTTTTTCTAAACATTGTCAGTCTTGGAGAAAGTATTGAAGGAACTTTTGGTTTACGAGCGGCACCACAGATTCTTCCCCCAATAAGTTTTACCATTTTAAACACTTATATACATCATAAAGAGCAACCTGATCGAGCGTATCATAATGAACTAAATCAAATTCTATTCCCAATAAATGAATTAAAAAATCATCCCATACTGCAATTTCAATTTCCAGTCTTAGATAATAAAAAAAATACTATCGCTACCATCAGTCAAAATACAAAAATACCAAAAGAAAGTGTTCGTAAATGGGTTAATCAATGGTTGAAAATTGGTGTTATATATAAAGACAAAGATATAGGATTAGCTTTTAACTTTGATGCTGCTTTTAAAGAAAAGCTTTTTTTCAAATATAATTCAAACTTCATGAACCGTATCTCCAAAAATTGGTCTGCACTAATTGATAGTTTAATTATTCAAGGTTTTTTAAATGATGAGCATCGCTTGCCAAAAATAAATTTTAAAAATATGTCTGAATTATTTTATATTCAGAATTTTGCCATCCAACATTGGTATTATCTAATGTCATTAACATATATAGAAAGTAGTAAATATATAAATTATAATGAAGCTTGCATTCTTTCATCAGCATTATTTTTTTATGGAGATAAAACAACTAATTTTGCTATAGAGCAAAAGGATTTGTATACTGCCAAAATACTCCGACCAGTAAATATCAGCTCGATTTCAGAATCTACAGTTATTCCCTTAGAAACTGTAAGGCGTTCAGTTGGAGAAATGATTAAGAAAAACTTACTGAAAAAACAGGGTAATGATATTTTTGTTACCGATCTAGTATTAGGTCGTACTGAAACACAAATAGATAGGAATGTGGGATTAACATTCCTTCGTGATTTATTAAAAATTGCATGTATTATGCATACTAGCCCAGACTAAAAACCACTTTCGCGAATTAAAATTTTCAATAACTTATTGTAAATTGCACTAAAAAAACTGTGATTATTAGTTAATAATTTTACTTTTCCAGGTGTTTGCCATTGTAGCGAATTCATAGGATTTTCAGGTATAAATGTTATTTTATATTGTGCTTTTTCTGGCTTATAAAGTTTATTTTGATCATCTAATGATCGAACTGGAATGCTTCCACCATAAACTGAGGCAAGAGATAGGTATGGCAAATATTCAATTGCCGACATATCAATTGAAGATAAGTTTAAGTCTATATATAGGAACTCATCATTATTAGGTTTGAATTGAGCTTGCATAGTTTTATTTATCTTATACAAATCATTTTCTGATACAAACGCAACTACTTGATGTTGATCTAAATTTACAATTGAAAATAATTTATCATTTTTACTGATCCATTGATTATCTCTAATATCGCGTAGATCATTTATTTGTCCATCTATTTTAGCTTTAATAAATAATTTTGAATCTTTTTCTTTTAATCCTTTTAATATTTGTTTTTCTTTCTCTAAATTACTCTCTATAATTATGAGATCATCCATTTCAAATTGAAGACTTAATCTTCTTTTTAACCTTAATTCCAGAAGTTCAATTCGATCTTTTGATTGCTGGATAGTATTTTTTATTGAAGGTGAATAAAGTTCAATTAAATCATCATTTTTTTTTATAAACTCTTTAGGCGAGATAAATACTTTCTTTATTATCGCATCTTCAGAAGGATATATATCTATGGTATATGCACTTTCATATACGCTTGGCATGATGATTGAACTGCGCCAAGGATAAAAAAAGATTAAAAGTAAAATTAGAAAGATAATAATTGATCTGATAAATTTTTTATTTATGGCAATAGAAGTTTTTAATTGCCACCACTGTTTTATTTCACGATAAATTGGCAAGCCAATAAACCAAACGATTTCAATGAAAAATAAAATAATTCCTAAAATTTTGAATGCTAAATAATAAACTAAAAGAGCGATACCAATAAATAAGAAGAATCGATAAATCCAAGTTAACCAAGCATAGATAATAAAAACCCATTTTCTTGATGACTCTAATGTTTCTGGTGGTTCAAAATTAAAACCAAAGATCCACTCCCTTATTTGCCATCTTCCTAATGCAAATGCTCGTGGCTGCAAATTGTCAGCTTTTAAAAAGTCAGAAAATACATAATAACCATCAAATCGCATAAACGGACTGATATTGATGAGAAGAGACGAAACCCAACTTGCTGAGGCTATAAAAAAAGCAGCACTTTGAATGATTCCTTCGGGAGCAATCGCCCAAATAAACGTAGCAATTAGTGCTAGATGCAGCTCTGTGAGCATGCCTGCAAAATTGATTAACAGTCTTTGTCGGTTATCTTTTAGCTTCCATGCATCAGTTGTATCAGTATATAAAAATGGAAAAAATACTAGCATTGCAAGGCCAATAGCTGACACGTTACAACCAAAATTTTTAGCCACATAGGCATGACCCAGTTCATGCAATGCTTTTACAAAAACAATTGTAATTCCAAATAAAATTAGTCCATTAAAGTTATAAAAATAAGAAAAAGTATTCCAAAATTTTTCATATTCTTGAATAACTAAAAATATCCCTATGAGACCTAAAATATAAATAAGATTTCTAACTAATTTTGAACCTAGTTTGCTTACTATCGGTAACGTTATTTTTAGAAAATTATCTGGCTTAAAAATTGGAATCTTAAAAAAAAGATAGCCATGAATTAGTTTTAAAAACCAATGCTTTTTCTGCGATTCATGTTGAGTGACAAGTTTTTTTGAACCCTCACTAGTATTTTGAATAATTAAATTATTTGTATCTAAAAATTGAATGAAATCTTCAATGTCATTTTGCTTAATATTTAATTTAAGATCTTCAATTTTCTTGATTAATGTGTCAACTTTTTCACCACCTACCCAATTTTTCAGAAGTATTAATGTTGTTTTGGTAAGAACAAAATATTTGTGTCTTAGGGTGTCGTATAGTAGCCAGGATGGGGAGCCATCTTCTTTAGCGCTACCATTAATAATCTTTAAATCCTGTCTGATAAATGGAAGAAACATTTAATATCCTATCCACTGCCTCAAAATGTTAATTGGAGTTCTAAATAAATAATAAAATACAGTTACCTCATCACCATAAATTCTTGCTGTTCCTCTTAAACCTATTCTTGGTGTACTTTCTGAAGTTTCTACTAAGGAAGCTACTACCTTGTAGGCCAATACTCCTTCAGGAGTAATTTCAGGTTTATATGCTGTGCGATCGATTTTAGCTTCTATTGAATTAAGAGGATCTATATCTAAAAACACTCTAACTTTTGAATTTGGAGCAATCACTAATGAATCTTTAACAGGCAAATAGATTGAGAAATGAATATCTGATGTTTCAGCAATAATCATTATTTTTTCCCCAATGACAACGGGTTTGCCTTGCCATTCATTCTTATCTTCAATTACTGCAACCCCATTACTATCAGCTTTAATGATAATATAATCAAGCCGGTCCCTGGCATATGCTAATTCTTTTTTCTTAAGCCCAACTGCGGTAGCAAGACTCATTATTTTTGCCTTATCATCAGCATTTGCAAAAGATGATTGTCTATTTTGTAATAATTCTGCCTCTGCAACAGCTAATGTTTGTTTAGCTACTTCATATTGATTCTTTATATCGGTATCATCAAATTTAACTAATTGATCTCCAACAACTATAGGGTCATTGGTGTCTACTATTATATTCTTTATTACTCCATTAATTGGTGAGCTAATAACACTAGGATTATTTGCTGACACTTCAACAGGAGCTAGTGCGGACATCTTAATAGGTATCAACATAATAAGAATAAAAATTATTATGAAGAACCATTTTAACTTTCCACTAAAAATACTCTTAATTTTTTCTAATAAATTTGGCCCTTTTTTAAATGAGAAAAGTGCATGACCAATGGTTCCGGCAACATGCGTTAATAATTCCTTATCGCTTATAATAAATTTTTCTGAACTGAGTATAAATAATTTACCTTGCAATCCACCAATTGAAGATTGTAAATTTATCATCAATCCATTGCTGGGAATATTTTCTGGTCTTTCGTAATTTTTTTCGACAATATCGTGATCATCTAAATTAATCTCACATAAATTTTCTTCTGCTGGAAATGTAATGTTTTTAGTTAAATTTTTTATATACGAGACTAGTGGTGCAGTTTGGTCAACAGCTGAAATATTTGAAATAGTCTTTACTTCAGTTATTCCTAATTTATTCGCACTTAAAAAAATAGCGACATCATAATTTACTAAGTCTTTTAATTCGTTGACAATTAAAAACTCTAACTCAATTTCAGATTGAGCCTCACGAATTTTTTTCTCAATCGTTATAAGTCGTGCGATCTTTATCGAAGAATTATCATTCAAATGTAACCGTCCCACTCATGCCTGGCAAAAGCTCGTCATACTTCATAATGAACTTTGCTCGCAAATCAATTGTTTGACTTACTGGATCAATATTTGCACCAATAGCTTCAATTTTGGCAGCATATGGCTTGTCTGTCTCATCAATTAAGATGGATATTGGCATGCCAACTTGCATCCAATTCATCCACTTACTTGGTACCATTAATCTTGCTTCTAGAATACCAGTCCCAATAATTTCAATTAAGGGTTGCTGTCTATCAATGCTTTCATAAGATTTTACAAAAACATTAGCTACTTGACCATTGTAGGGAGCTTTTATTGAGCATCTTTTAATATTTAAAGATGATATTAATAATTCAGCTTCAGCTCGATCAACAGCAGCTTGTGAAAGTTCTACTTCATAGATTCCAATTGATCTCATTTGAGCCAGCTCAACATTACTTCTTAGAGTAATTTGTGCGCTATTTAGATTTGCTTCAACTGCCTGATGTTGAGCTTCAAGTAAATTACAATCAAAATCAATTAAAGTTTCACCCATTAAAAACTTTTGTCCCATTTTTATTGGGATATTTATTATTTTACCATCTATCTCACTTGAAAGTATGGCTTGCTGATCTGAACTAACTAGAGCCCGTGTGGAAAGTGTCTCCTCACTTTGCACTACAATAATCTTTGAAAAAAAAATTAGTATTATTAAAGATAATACTTTTAAATAATGTGTCATTATCCTATATGATTGATCAAGCGTTCTCCATAATTGTCTGTAGATGAAACAATCTGATTAATTTGATCATTTAAGGGAACGTAAGACAAGTCATCTTGCAATTGAAGCACTTCTTCAAAGTCAATATCTACTTCTATTGTTCTTTCTGTACCATCTTCATCTTCAGCTATTAGCTTGATACCAATTACTTTTTCTCCACTAGGTGGAGTAGCAGTAATCTCACCAGTCTTCTTATCTAATGAAAGCCATGACGGAATGGCTTTGCCACTACCTAGCTCTAATCGATAATTGCCTACGTTTGATTTATTGTCATCAATAAAATTGATTGAATATTGACCTTCAAAAAATGAAATATTACCTAATTTTAAATTGGCCGTAAAAGCTACTTCATCTTGAACTTTGTTTAATTCAATAACATTTTTTGCCACTCGATTCATAGTGTCGTCAACAAAAGTTACTTTATTTTGTTCATCGACATATATATTTTCTCCCTCAAATGGATTTGTTTCATTTCTTAAAATCTGATCATCATTTTTAATTTCAGGTTTATCTAGAATAATATTTATATCTCTAACTGTACCATCTTTATCTAAAGCAATTACTTGAACTTCAACATTATCTATACCCTCTGGCATTGAAGCACTTGTTGCACCAGTTTCTGGATTAACCTTAACCCATTCTGGCAATGGTGATCCATCAGATAATAATCCTGAATAAGATTCTACGTCTTGCTTATTGTCATCATTTACCATGACCTCTACGTTGAGTTCATTGGTTATCTGAGTTTCTTGAGCAACGACATCTAATACTCTTATTCCACCATTAAAGGTCAGTTTTTCTATAATCTTTTCTTCTATTACAGGAGCCTTATTCTCAAAAGAATCAAGATTCAGTTGCATATCTTTTTTTGGTTTTACTTTGATAGTTTTTAGCTTATTTGATTTTTCATTCACTTCTACATTTGTTTTTTCGACAGATGGTATCACCTTAATAGTAAATGTATGGTCAACATATAAACCCTCACCATCTATGGCTCGTAATGTAATAGAGTAAGTACCCGGTTCTTTAATTTTACCTTTTAGTTTATTGCCCTCAATATATAAACCAGTTGGTAGACTTATCTCTTGTTCTGACTCTGGATCTATTACTTTATATTGAGCAATATCATATGATCCAGAATCTGGATCGTTGAATGCTTGTTGATATTTAATTACTATATTTTGATCAGTTAATAAAGTTGGTACGTTAATTGGGCTAATAACTTCTGGTGGATCATTAATACCATTTATAGTAATTGATATTTGTGCGGGCACAGAAGTCTCTGTATCGGTAGCCGTATAAGTAAAATAATCAGTAACTGTTTCACCTGGGTTTAATGACTTAGCATTATTAGCATGATACGTATAACTACCGTCAGAGTTAATAGTTAAGTCACCATACTCGCCTGTCAGCACTGAACCAATAGTTCCGGTTGTTCCTGTCCCTGATTCTTGGCCTGTTCTAATTGAATCTAATGTAATAGTGTCCCCATCAGGATCAGTATCATTTACTAATACTCCACTTGATGAGCTTATTGTTGTTTGCGCACTTGCATCGATTGTCAGCGTGTCATTAACTGGGACAGGTGGATCACTAATACCATTAATTGTAATTGCAATTACCCCAATATCCTCATTCGTACCATCTGATATGGTGTAATTGAAATATTCAATTGTACTTTCACCACGTTTGAGATTATTGATCGAATCTTGATCAGCAGCATAGGTATAACTTCCATCACTATTTAAAGTCAGGGTTCCAAATTGTCCAACAAGAGCCGAACCAATGGTACCAGCTGTACCACCACCTTCAGTTTGACCAACTCTTATTCCAGTAATAGTTAATGAGTCTCCATCAGCATCAGTATCATCAGCATCGATATCAAAACTTGAACCTATAGCTCTTGAAATTGATGCATCACGATTTACGGTGTCTGTATCATTTACAGCAATGGGATCATTATCGTTAATTCCTGTTACAGTAATAGTAATTTGTGCAGTATCTGTATCTGTGCCATCACTCACGGTATAAGTAAACACATCAGTTGCTGTAGCTCCAGTTGTTAGATTATCTGCTGCATTTTGATCAGCTACATATGCATAAGAACCATCAGCATTCACAGTTAGTGTACCGTAAGTACCAGTGAGTGCCTGGCCTATTGTACCACCAGTACCAGTACCTGATTCAGTACCTGTTCTTATGGCTGTGATAGTAAAGCTTCCCTGTACGTCATCGGTATCCACATCAGTATCATCAGCATCTAATTCCTGAGCATCATCTACAGTTCTAGTAATTGTTGCATCTTCATTAACACTATCGGTATCATCTACTGCAATTATATCATCATTCACACCTGTGACTGTGATAGTAAGAGTTGCAGTGCTGCTATTTACATCAGCATCATCCTTTAGTGTATAAGTAAACACATCAGTAACTGTATCGCTAGCATCTAAAGCTTCAGTTGCAGCAGTATTTGCAACATATTCGTAACTGCCATCAGCTGCCATTGTTAAAACACCATAAGTTCCAGTAACAACTGCAGCAGCATTGCCACTATTACTTGTGCCATTAGATGAAATGTTTGTAACTGCTAAACTTTCACTATCATAACTTGCATTGTCATCATCATTACTTATTGCTCCTGAACCTGAGTTTACAGTAAGGGTTGCATTTTCGTTCACTGCACCAGTATCAGCAACTGCTTGTGGCCCAACTCCAGTTACGGTTATGGTTAAGGTAGCAGTATCAGTTGTACCAGCACCATCACTCACGGTGTATGTAAATGTGTCGGTCGCTGTTGCAGATGCAGCTAAACCATCTGCTCCATTTGTATTAGCAACATATGAATAGCTACCATTTGAATTTAGCGTGAGCGTACCATATGTTCCTATTAATGCCTGACCTACTGTACCCCCAGAAATTGCAGAAACCGTAAGGCTTGAATTATCATCCGCATCGGTATCATTAGAAAGAACTCCGTTACCTGTAGAAACTGTGAGAGTTTTATCTTCATTCACTGCTCCAGTATCATTGACACCAGCAGGATCATCATCAACACCTAAAATTGTAATTGTTATTGTTGCTGTATCCGTTCCATCATTGCCATCACTCACTGTATATGTAAATACATCAGTTGCTGTGTCCCCTGCATCTAAAACATCAGCTGCTGTCTTATTGGCTACATATACGTAACTACCATTAGATTGAATCGTTAGTTGACCATACGTACCGTCTGCAGCGCTTCCAACTGAACCTCCAGATATTGCTGATACCGTTAATGTATCATCATCTTCATCTGTGTCTCCAACAAGGACATCTCCTGTATTATCTCCACTTGCATTATTATTATTGCTATCTGATCCAGTTACTGCTGAACCACCATTGTTTACTGTTAATGTTCCATCCTCAACAATATAACCTGTATCATCAGATGCCACAGGCGCATTATTATTGGTCCCAGTAATCGTAATGACTAAAGTTGCAACATCAGTATCGCCACTGTCGTGATCTTGAACAGTATAATTAAAACTATCTGTTGCTGTTACACCATTTGAGAGATTAGTTGATCCATTTTGATCAGCAACATATGTATAAGAACCATCTGCATTTATAGTCACTGTTCCATAAGTTGTAGTAAATGCAGATCCTAATGTTTTTGCGGTCCCCGATCCTTCTGAAGCACCCAACCTGATTGCTGTTATAGTAAAGTTACCAGAGGCATCATCAGCATCTGGATCTGTATCGTCATGATCTAATTCTTGTGCATCAGAAGTACTTCGCGAAATTGTAGATCCACCATCAACTGCATCGGTATCGTTTACAGCAGTAATATCATCGTTGACACCAGTTACTGTAATAGTAAGAGTTGCAGTGCTGCTATTTTTATTAGCATCATCCTTTAGTGTATAAGTAAATACATCAGTAATTGTATCG
>JAONQW010000011.1 GCA_028412835.1 Candidatus Pelagibacterales bacterium | reverse complement strand
CATTCCACATCGTAACGTGATTTTTGATTGCTTCGTATTCAACCATAGCACCACCATCTTCTGGTTTTACATAACCACGTGGATGATAAATACGATTATATACAGTTGCTCTCCAGCAACCGTGTTCTATTGACTTGTGCCAATATGCAGATTTTCTAACACGTGTAGAAATCAACATTTCGACTTTAGTTGGCCCACTTTGACGTAAGTTGTAGGGCACATGACGATCACTTTGATCGACAGTAGTATTATGTTCTATTTTTTTAGACATAGTAGTTCTCCTTAGTTAACCATTCGTTTGTTTTTTTAATCCCACCAAATGCATAGATATGAAAATTGTCTACCGAACCTTTTAGTTCTTGTATTACCTCATCTGGGGTTTGAACACTTAATAAATCAAATATTTTTGAGGCATTTTTCTTTGCAAAGCTCATAGTATTTTTTAGTCCTACAAAACTAGCAAACTTTATTAGTGTTTTTAAAGATGCTGGACCGGCAAGTCCAACATGTACTGGTAGAGGCATATCTGCAACATATTGCTTTAATGCATCAACGTCTTGAGTCCATTGTGTAACAATGTAATCAGCGTAAGGTGCTTTTTGTTTTAGTGCTTCATTAATAATTTCATCACTCATATTTGGAGAGCCTTCAGGGTGACCTGCTATACCTATTTTCATTCCTTCAAATAAGCCTGTTTCAATAATTTGCATTGAACAGTGATAATCGCCTAAAATATCTCTATCGCCTCCAATAATAAGTACTTGATTGACTCCAGCATCTTTTATTTGGCTTGCATAATCTTTTAGCATACTAAGATCGGTAATTGAACGCGCAGGAATGTGTGGTATTGCATTAAACCCTTGAACACAGAGTGATCTAGCTTGATCCGCAACCGCCTGATATTCAGTGCCTGGTAAAAAAGTAATATAGATATCTTTTAAATTTGGAAGATCTGCTAAAACGGATTTAGTAGTTACTTCCAATGAAAAATTTACATTTCCCATATTTTTAACCAATAGATACCGCTTAAGCCACGCGCTGTTAATGAGCATTGCTTGGCTTAATTTTGCAACACTCTTTGAGTCTCCTTGCGCAAAATCTATGCTCAAATTTTGATAAACACAATACATTTTTTTATAGACTCTGATATTTATTATCCCTAAGTTCTTAGCCTGAATTAAATTGTAAATAACCAAAAAGACCAAGAAAGAAACATGAATGACACACCTATCTGATATTGAAATTGCTAGAAAAAATAGCATGGTAAAAATTGATGAAATCTCATCAAAAATTGGAATTGAAGACAAATCACTTAACAGATTTGGGCACAACATTGCTAAGATTGATATAAATTCTATTGATGGTCTCGATAAAAAGCTAGATGGTAACTTAATTCTTGTTACAGCTATATCTCCAACTCCAGCAGGAGAAGGTAAAACTACAACATCAGTAGGATTAAGTGATGCATTAAATTTAATTGGTAAAAAGTCTATTGTGTGTTTGCGAGAACCAAGTCTAGGGCCTTGTTTTGGTGTTAAGGGAGGGGCTGCTGGTGGTGGATATGCTCAAGTAGTTCCTATGGAAAAGATTAATCTTCATTTTACAGGAGATTTTCATGCCATAACGTCTGCTCATAATTTATTAGCTTCTTTATTAGATAATCACATTTACTGGGGAAATGAATTAGGCATAGATATAAGGAGAATTGCTTGGGGAAGAGTTGTAGATCTAAACGATCGCGCTTTAAGAGCTACTAATATTAATTTAGGTGGAGTTGCCAATGGTTTTCCTCGCGAAGATAAATTTGATATTACGGTTGCCTCTGAAGTAATGGCAATCTTCTGTTTAGCTACTAGTCTAAAAGATCTTCAGAAGAAAATTGGAAATATTATCGTGGGATATACGCGCGATAGAAAAGAGATCTATGCAAAGGACTTAAATGCTGATGGAGCTATGACTACTTTATTAAAAGATGCCTTTATGCCTAACTTAGTTCAAACTTTAGAAAAAAATCCAGCATTTATTCATGGTGGACCTTTTGCAAATATTGCACATGGATGTAACTCATTAGTAGCAACCCAAACAGCCTTGAAACTATCTGACTTTGTTGTAACAGAAGCTGGATTTGGTGCAGATTTAGGAGCAGAAAAGTTTTTAGATATTAAATGTAGAAAAGGTAATTTAAATCCAAAAATCGTTGTTATTGTTGCAACTGTAAGAGCATTAAAAATGCATGGTGGTGTTGATAAGAAAGATCTTAAAGGAGAAAATGTTGAAGCGGTTGCTGCTGGTTTAGAAAATTTAAAACAACATATTGCAAACATTAAAAAATTCAATGTTCCAGTTGCAGTAGCAATAAATCATTTTGTTTTGGATACTGACCCTGAGTTGAAGGTTATAAGTGATTGCTGCGATGAATTAGGTATTAGGTCATTTAATTGTAAGCATTGGGCTGATGGTGGTGCTGGAGCAACTGAATTAGCTGAACATGTAGCTGAAGTTGCGGAAAATAATTCAGGAAAAATTGAACATCTATATTCAGATGATTTAAGTTTATGGGAAAAAATGAGAAAGATAGCTCAAGAAATATACGGTGCAGAAGATATCATTGCTGATCAAAAAATTAGAACTCAATTTGATGAATTGCAGAAACAATATGGTCATTACCCAATTTGTGTTGCAAAAACACAATATAGCTTCTCATCTGATCCAGACTTAAAAGGTGCACCTAAGGGACACATGGTACCAATTAGGGAAGTTAGAATTGCATCAGGAGCTGAATTTTTAGTAGTAGTTTGTGATAAAATTATGACAATGCCTGGCTTGCCTAGAGTACCTGCAGCCAACTCAATATTTTTAAATGACAAAGGTGAAATTGAAGGGTTATTCTAGTTTATGATGTACGAAACAAATCTTGATAAAAATAATGCAAATTTTACTCCACTCAGCCCTCTAAGTTTTCTTGAGCGAACAGCAGGAGTATATCCGGACCGTCAATCAATAATTCATGGCAATAGAACTTATACATGGAGCGAGACTTATAAACGCAGTCGACAATTAGCTAGCGCATTATCAATTAATGGTATTGGCAAAAGTGATACTGTTTCAGTTCTTGCTTTTAATACCCCTGAAATTTACGAAGCACATTTTGCTGTTCCAATGATTGGTGCTGTTTTAAATACAATAAACATTAGATTAGATGTAGAAACTATTAGTTATATTTTAGAACATGCAGAAACTAAGGCTTTGATAACTGATACGGAACTTTCACCTACTATAAAACAAGTGATAGAAAAATCAGATAAAAAGATTTTAGTAATTAATATATGTGATGATCAAGCAATTATTCCTGAAGGTGCTGGTGAAAAAATTGGAGAAATTGAATACGAGAATTTTTTACAAACCGGTGATGAAAATTTTAATTGGGTTATGCCAAAAGATGAGTGGGATTCTATAGCTTTAAACTATACTTCTGGAACTACCGGTTTACCTAAAGGCGTTGTTTACCATCATCGTGGTTCTTATTTAATGGCATTAGGATCAATAACAGCTTTTAGCATGCCAATGCACCCTACTTATATGTGGATTGTTCCTATGTTTCATTGCAATGGCTGGGGAAATCCATACACATTAGCAGTACTCGCTGGAACTAGTGTTTGTTTAAGGTATGTTTCCGCAAAAAATATGTTCAACTCTATCGCAGATCATAAAGTTACACATTTTGGTGGTGCACCAATAGTTTTAAACTTCTTAGTTCAGGCTACTGATGAAGAAAGAAGAGATTTTGATCATAAAGTTAATGTTGTTACAGCAGCTGCGCCTCCTCCTGCATCAACTTTAGAAGCAGTTCAAAAAATGGGCTTCGATGTAACTCATGTATATGGCCTTACTGAAACATACGGACATATATCAGTTTGTGCATGGCAAGATCAATGGAATGAACTATCAGCTCAAGAACAATCAGATCTTAGGTCCAGACAAGGTGTCAAGTTTCCAATGATGGAAGGTCTCGCAGTAATGGATCCTGAAACTATGACTCATGTAAAAAAAGATGGCATAGAAATAGGTGAGATCATGATTAAGGGCAACTGTGTAATGAAAGGCTACCTTAAGAATAAAGAAGCTACTGACGAAGCAATGTCAGGAGGATGGTTTCATTCTGGTGATTTGGCGGTGATGCACCCAAATGGTTACATTCAAATTAAAGATCGAAGTAAAGATATAATAATTACTGGTGGAGAAAATGTATCTTCAGTAGAAATTGAAAACACTTTATATAAACATCCTTCAGTTCTGTTTGCGGCGGTCGTTGCAAAGCCAGATGAAAAATGGGGTGAAACTCCTTGTGCATTTATTGAATTGAAAAATCCTGATGATAGAGTTACTGAAGTAGAAATAATTTCATTTTGTAAAGAGACAATGGCTGGCTTCAAATGTCCAAAGAAAGTAATTTTTGGAGAACTTCCCAAAACATCTACCGGTAAAATACTAAAGTATGAACTTCGTGAGCAAGCAAAGTCTCACTAAAATATAAAAATACTATTCATAACTTTTATTAGGATGCTTCACAGTTATGTGACCTAGGACTTTGCCTTTATTAGGTCCATTCTTTACAGTGTATCCTGAAGTTCCATTAGCGTTAGTATTTACTGATTTTACCAGAACATTATTTATCATTCTCTCACGTCTTTGCTTGGCTTGGCTTCGGCTAAAACGAGATAGAATTGCGTGCATTCTCTGCATCATACAACTCCTCCTTGGTTGTTAGTTTTAACCTACTTTTAACCGATGTAGATCGGTCACTTTTTGACCATGTGAAATGGTAATCAAAATTATAAAGACGTTTTAGATATAGGCAATATTCATCAAAGAAAATTTAACCAATGATATCAATAATATAAATAATTATCTTAATGGTTTGTCAATCGAGAGGTTTTGTTCATTAACTTTTTCACGATAAAAGATATAAATTCCACCAGCAACAATAATTGCCATACCCAAGTAACTCTGCAGAGTAATCACTTCTCCCCAAATTAACCGACCATAAATTATAGCCCATACAAGAAGAATGTACTCAAATGGTGCAACTATATAAGGTTTACCAAGTCTATATGCATTCAATGTAAATACAAAAGCAACAACTGCAGTAGTGCCTATTGCAATCATAATAAACATATTATTATTTATTGAAAAATCCCAAGATCTAAACATAAAATCTAAAGCTTTGTTCTCAACAGTATGAAAACCTAAACTTGCTCCTAACAATGAAAAAATTGGACATAAAATCATAGCCATTAGATAGAAATGAAAAGTTTGAGAGTAGACTGAATCTTTATCAGAAGTTAACTTGATCATTATCATTGCAGACGCATAAGCTAAAGCACATATGACCGGCATCAACATATAATAATTAAATTCATCAAGTGTCGGATTGACTATTATGATAACTCCAATAAATCCAAAACCTACTGTTAGCCATCTTCTAATACCTATGTCTTCTTTTAAAAAAAATTTTGATAAAACTGTAACAAAAAATGGGCTTGTAAAAAAAAGTGATGTTGCAATAGCAAAAGGTAAATTTGCCAACGCAACATAAAATAGAGCAAAGCCAAATAAAAATAGTACTGTCCTTAATGTTGTTAACGCTGGATAATGCGATGTAAAAATAATTGGAATTTTTTTGTATTTTAGATAAATACAAAGTAATGAAATACCAACAATACTTCTTGTAAATAAAATTTGAAATGCTGATATTTCATCAGATAAAACTCTAATTAAAACATCTTGCAATGAAAAAACTGTCATACCAATAAGAATACAAATTATTGATAGTGTATTATCACTCAATTTAGACATAAGTTTTTAAAAGTTTTACTCTTCTGAGTAAAATATCATCGATGGATCTTGAAGTTTATTATATTTAATGTCAAACCAATCTTTAATATAGTTTTGATAGTTTTTCCATGGTGCTTTATTGCCTTGTTTTGGAAACAAATGTTTTGCTCTTTGAATATATCCAGACGAAAACTCAGAAGCTAACCAGTCTCTATCTTCCTCTACATTATCGGGTATTTTTGGCGTACAGTATTTATACTTATTCTTATCCATTAAGTTAATTAGCCTACAGGCATATTGTGAGGTTAGGTCAGCTTTAAGCGTCCATGAAGCATTAATGTAGCCGAATGTGCTTATAAAATTTGGGACATCACTAAACATCATACTTTTATAAGTCATAGTTTGAGACGTATCGATAATTTTACCATCAACTACTATTTCGACCCCACCTAATAACTCAAGATTTAATCCAGTTGCAGTAACTATTAAATCAGCTGGTAATTCATCACCAGACTTTAAACAAATAGAATTATTAGTAAAAGTAGCAATTTCATCGGTAACAACACTAGCTTTATTTTCTTTTATGCTTGTAAAGAAATCACCATTTGGAACCAAACACATTCTTTGCTCCCATGGGTTATAATTTGGAGTGAAATTTTTTTTAATTTCCTCATCTGATAAGTATTCTCTTATTCGATCAATTAATAATTTTTTCCACCGCTTTGGAAACTTACGACAAGATGTGTAAAGCCATTGTTGAAATAGTACATTCCTAAATCTTGTTAATGCATATGAAATTTTTGCTGGGAAAATCACTCTTAAAATATTTGAAAACATATCTTGATCTGGATATGCCACTATATATGTTGGCGATCTTTGTAGCATTGTCACATAGTTTGCTTTTTTAGCTATTTCAGGTACCAAGGTAACTGCAGTTGCCCCACTACCTATTACAACAACGTTTTTATTATCGTAATTAATTTTATCTGACCATTGTTGTGGGTGAATGATTGTACCATTAAAATTTTCAATGCCACTAAACTTTGGTGTATAACCATTTTCATAACTATAATATCCACTACACATAAATAAAAATTTACAATTAACTTCTTTTTTTTTATTTGTACTTGAGTCTACTGTGGTTAGTTTCCACATTGCTTTTTCACTAGACCATTCTGCCTTTATCAAAGATTGATTGTATTTAATGTTATTGCCTAATTCATTTTCTCTAACAGTTTCATCTAAATATTTCATAATTGATGGGCCATCTGCTATAGCCTTTCTTTCTTTCCATGGCTTAAATGAAAATCCAAGAGTGAACATATCTGAATCAGACCTAATACCAGGATAACTAAATAAATCCCAAGTGCCGCCGATTGAACCTCTTTTTTCAAATATAGTAAAATTTTTATTTGGACATTTATTTTTTAAATACGTTGCAGCACTTATGCCTGAAATTCCTGCACCAATTATGGCAACGTCTATGTAATTTTTCATCTAATCTTTAATCCTTACTGATATTTCTACTGCATCATAAATACTATCTCTGTACTCTAATTTTGAACCAATATTGCTTGAAGTATAAAAGTTAGAGTCTCTTACATGTTTAAAATATTCAGTCATATCAGATTTGAATAATCCTACATTGTCTGCAAAAATAATAGTATCTTTTTTAACAAGACCAGAACTTTCTAACAAAAGTAAATCTGGAAAATATCTTTTTTTTTCATGATCAATAAAAATAAGATCAAAAGATCTATCAAGATCATTAATCGCATGCTCAGCTTTGCCCTTGATAAATGACACTTTACTGCTCAACCCGGCAAATTCAACAAGTTGGGATGCAATTGCAATTGAATTTGGATCTGGGTCAACACTTATTAATTCTCCATCATCGTCAATAGTCATACCAATTAATACTGCTGAATAACCAAGAAATGAACCTAGCTCTAAAATCTTCTTTGATTTATTTTTCTTGATTGTATCAATAAGTATTCTCCCTTTTTCAGGGCCAATATTCATTAAAAATCTCTTCTGATCTAAAGAACCATCCATAGCATAAGTATCAATAGTATCTAAAACTGATTGTGGATCACCATATATTGCATTCTCTTTTACAAAAGCTAAGACTGCTTCCATTTTTAAGTTAGCCATTCTCTTGTCCTATAGTTGCGGTACCCCAATAATGATAACTAAGAAATTTTGGTCCAGGTATGTACATGCTATCAAATGATAATGTCTCAAAACCAGAATCTTTTATAACTACTGGAATATTTACATCCAACTGACAACCTCCAGCTATTCTTTTTTGAATAGGGTTAAGTCTCTTCTGCCAATTATAAATATTTACATCAGGTGCTTTCCCATGTTCAGAAAAAATCAGCTTGCCTTCTTTTTTTAAGACTCTTTTAATTTCATTTAATGCTAAGGATAAATTTGCAATTGAACACATTGTATAGGTACTTATAACAGTATCAAAAAAATCATCTTCAAAAGGGAGTTGTTCAGCAGATATTTGTTGTATATTTAATGAAATATTATTTTGCTGGGCTCTTACTTTAGCTTTTTCTAAGAGAATTCCATCTGGCTCAACTGCAAAAACTTCTGATATATTATTATAATATTTGAAGTTTAATCCTGAACCAATTCCTATTTCTAGGACTCTACCCCTAGCCATTGGAATTATTTTCATTCTTTGTTTAGTGAATGGTTTTGATTGCATTGCCCAATTTATCAAATGGGGACAAATATATTGGTCATACAATTTTTGGATCACTTCTTGAGCCCAAGTCTTTCATGAATATCTTTGTCTGAAGTACTGTAACGAAAGAGTAGATTTTCATCTGGTTTTGCTCTTTTAAAAGCTTGCTGTGCTGCAAGAGCAGCTTCATGAAAGCCTGACAAAATAAGTTTAAGCTTACCTGGGTATGATGCAATATCTCCTATCGCAAAGATCCCATCTAAATTTGTTTGAAAGTTTTCTGTATTAACTAGTATTTGTTTTTCACTTATACCCAATCCCCAATCATTAATAGGTCCTAGTTCATTTTTTAAACCATGAAATATTAGCACATCATCACAATCTAAAATTTCAATTTTTCCATCTTTACTTTTGATGGAAACACTTCTTAAACACTCATCACCATTTGCATCAATGACTTGATTGTTTGTATACAAAGTAACTTTATTCTCTTTAACCAACTGTTGCATTAAAGAGACCGTATGCTCTACAGCTCTAAAATCTTCTCTTCTGTGAACTAAATAAATATGTTTTGCAATTTTTGACAGCTCAACTGTCCAATCTAAAGCTGAATCTCCTCCACCAAAAATAACAATAGTTTTATCTTTATATATTTCTTTATTGGGAATTGCATATGAGACACCCTTATTCTCAAATTTAATTATGTTTTCAATAGGGGGTTTTCTCGGCTCAAAGGAGCCAACCCCACCAGCTATAAATATACTTGGGGTTAAAAATATCTGACCTAACGATGTTGTTGCTTCCCATTTTTCTTCTACTTTTTTTAGACTTTCTATTCTTTGGTTTAAATGCATCGGTGTTTTAAATGGTTCAATTTGTTTTAACAAATTGTCCACCAGAGACTGGCCCGTACAAGATGGAAGTCCTGGAATATCATAAATTGGTTTATCAGGATAAAGCTCAGCGCATTGTCCTCCAATTTTATCTAGATTATCTACAACTTCAGATTTTAGACCTAAAATTCCTAATTCAAATACAGCAAATAGACCTACAGGCCCTGCTCCTATAACTAAACAATCTGTTTTTATGTGATCTGTCATTTGTCTATTATTGATTATGTGATATTAAATAATAACATTAAATTACTTTGCAATGCTTATAATTCGAAAATATATCATATATACCCTTATAATAATAGTTATTGCAGCTATTTTTACATACGTTTCAATTCCTATTTATAAAAATATTGTAACTGTAAGAAATGATATTTGGACTTCTATTCCTTCTGCAGGTGATCCAAAAAGAAGTATTTATACTAGGGCATATGTGTCTACTCACGGTTTGTTTGCTTTATCTAAACCTGAGTCAGTCTACTTTTCATCTGAAATTGATATTGAGGAAGCTGCTTTAGATGGGTCTTCATGTTATGTCCTTAGTGGTACTGAAATTCAAAGTGCATCTATAATTCCTCGTTGGTGGAGTTTGACTGTATATAATAATGATGGATATTTAGTTGAATCAACTGAAAAACAATATTCTTACAATAGTGAAAATATTATTTATAATTCCAATGGTGAGTTCGAAATATATCTTGCTGGTAAACCAAGTAATAATATTTCAAATTGGCTTAAAACTCCATCAGAAGAGTTATTCTCAGTCATTTTAAGAGTATATCAGCCTGGGGAAGAATTCTTTTCAAACTTAAGTAGAGTTGACCTTCCTATAATTAAGAAAGTAAGTTGCTAATGATTAAAGGTTATTTTAAAAAAAGTTTAATATTAGTTATCCTAGGATTTGTCCTTCACTTATTTTTTATTAATTACTTTCATGTAGGAATGCTATGGGTTTTTGATAGAGCAACTGGTGCAAATGAGTCTGTAAATACTGTCTTATTGAGAACTGATACAGCTAATTCAGACACTAGAGGATTGAAGAGACCAAGTTCTGATATTATGTATTCTATCTGTACCTACGATGTTAAGTACAAGCCGTTAATAATAACTTCATCAATTCCAGATAGTTATTGGTCGATTTCTTTTTATTCAGATAATACTGATAATTTTGTAACTTTAAATGATCACGATATTGAAAATAATTATTTAAAAATATATTTAGCAGGTGTAAATTCTGAGCCTAAAAAAGTTAGTAATGGAACTGTAGTCGTATCGCCTACTGATACAGGCTATGCTTTGGTTAGAATGTTTGTTGGCAATGGAGAAGATTTACAAAATTTAAAAGATATTCAAGAGACACTTAACTGCATCGAATATAATGATAGCTAAAATTGTTTCTCAGGGATATTTACTACAAGCCCTTCTAGCTCGTCATTCACTGTAATCTGACAACTCAATCTGCTGTTATCTTTCACCTCAAAAGCAAAATCTAACATATCCTCTTCACTATCTTCTTTTTGAGGTATTTTTTCTATCCATTTTTCATTAATATAAACATGACATGTAGCACATGCACATGCGCCTCCACAGTCAGCATCAATCCCTGGTACTTTATTTTTCGTAGCACCTTCCATAATGGTTAATCCATTAGGAATATCTATTTCATGTTCAGTACCCGAATGTTCTATGAATTTAATTATTGCCATATAATTTGTGTGGGTACTTATTTAATGTTTAATACCATAAGATCAATTAAAAAATAATATATGAGATGTAATATTGCAAAAAAGCGTCAAAGAAAGTAATAATACCATCTTTAACGCTTTTTCTAGGGCCGGTCGAACCCCACGCATGAAAAATGCGACGAGATCATATTAATTGCAAAAAAGAGATTGAAATATCAATAATTACCTAATTTTTTATATAAACATGATTATAAACACCTTATCAACAAGCTATCTTCAACTTATTAACAGACTTATTTTAATATGATTCCTAAACCTTATTTGCTTTTTATTGGTGATGCTCAGGATGAGCTAGCAATTAAAACTGCATCAGGTATTTATGAGTGGCGTTCTGAATGGTGTAAAGCCCAGTATACATACGATGATGCTAAATTTCATCTGGATTTGCCTATATATAATTTTGAAGAAGCAATTGCTCAAGAAATAAAAACAATGGTTATAGGTGTTGTTAACGCTGGAGGTGTCTTATCTGAAAAATGGAAAATAACAATAATAGAAGCAATTGAATCTGGTTTAAATATTGCAAGTGGAATGCATACTCGCTTAAGAGATATACCTGAAATCAAAACAGCCGCTGATAAGAATAATGTTAATTTATTTGATTTACGTTTCAATGAACAAACTTTTTCTACTGGAAAAGGCACTAAGCGCTCTGGAAAAAGATTGTTAACAGTTGGAACTGATTGTTCAGTAGGAAAAAAGTATACGGCACTAGCTATTGAAAAAGCTATGCTTGCTAGTGGACTTGATGCTGAATTCAAAGCAACAGGACAAACTGGAATTTTGATAGCTGAGTGTGGTATTGCAATTGATGCAGTAGTTTCTGATTTTATCTCTGGAGCAGTTGAATGGTTAACTCCAGACAACGACATAAATCACTGGGATATAATTGAAGGTCAAGGCTCATTATTTCATCCATCTTTTGCCGGTGTGTCTCTTGGCCTACTCCATGGTAGTCAAGCTGATGCAATCATACTATGTCATGAGCCAACTAGAAAAAATATGCGCGGTGTAAAAACATTACTTCCAACAATAAAAGATTGTATCGATGAAAATATTAGGCTTGGTAAACTTACAAACCCAAATATTCAATGTGTTGGTATAGCTTTAAATACTTCTAATATGCAAGATAGTGAAGAGGTTTTGAAAGAAGAAATTTCAAGACTATATAAAGTTCCATGTTTTGATCCATTAAAAGATGATTTAAGTGACGTTGTTGCCAAAATAAAGAGTATTTAAAATAATGAAAATTAACTTAAAAAGAAAGAGTTGGCCTCTAAACCAATCTTTCAATATTTCTCGCGGTAAAAAAACAGAAGCTCTTACCTTAGAGGTAAATTTAATGGATAATGGTTATATAGGCAGAGGAGAGTGTGTTCCATACTCACGATATGATGAAAGTTTTGAGTCAGTTTTTGATGAAATAAATAATATTAAAGTCAAAATAGAAAATGGATTGGTGGATAATGATAATCTTCAAAGCATCTTAAGGCCTGGGGCTGCAAGAAATGCGCTAGATTGCGCATTATGGGACTTAAAATTTAAAAAAAATTTGAAAACCTCATGGGAATTTTTAGATATTCCAAAGCCCAGTAAAATTAAGAGTTGTTATACTATAGTTTTAGATGAGCCAAAAAAAATGGCACTTGATGCAAAACAACATTTTAATTATCCGATACTAAAAATAAAGGTTGGTGAAAACAACTTAAAAGAAAGCATGCTAGCAATAAGGGAAGTTGCTCCAAGTCCTAAAATTATTCTAGATGCTAACGAGGACTTAACTGTTCGATCATTAGATAAGCTTTTAGATTTTCTTGTAAAAATGAATGTATCATTAATAGAACAACCAGTTCTATCTACAGAAGATAATGAATTAGAATATTTAGATACTCCAATTCCAATATGTGCAGACGAGTCATTCCATAATTATGATGATATTGAAAATATTTTTAAACGTTATGAGTATATAAATATTAAGCTTGATAAAACTGGTGGTTTGACTGAAGGCTTAAAAATTGCCAAAAGAGCTAAGGAGCTTGAAAAAGGAATAATGATAGGATGTATGGTTGGAAGCTCTTTATCTATGTTGCCGGCTTTAATGCTTTACAAATATGCTAACTATATAGATCTTGATGGACCATGCTTCTTAAAAAAAGATGAAGACTATGGATTGATTTATGATGAAGGTTTAATAAAATTACCGAAGCAAGTTTGTTGGGGGTAGTAATTACTTTTCTGCTTTAGGAGTAAATATTTTCTTACCGTTATACATCCCTGTGGTCATATCAACATTATGAGCTAATCTCATTTCACCAGAATCTTTATCTTCAACTATTTTTGCGTTTGATAAGCTTTGATGGGCTCGCCTCATGCCTCTTCTTGAGTTTGATATTTTACTTTTTGGAACTGCCATAATATTATCCTTATAATTTTGTTGGGTTAGGAGCATCTCCGTAGACTTTTTCTGGATCAAACACTTTTTTATGACCCAAATCTTCTAACACAGCTTTATTCTGATTATCTTCTAATTTAATTTTACGATAAAAACAAGACTTATAGCCTACATGGCAACTTGCACCATTTTCTCCTATTTCTACACTCATATATAAGGCGTCTTGATCATCATCAATTAATATCTCTACAACTTTTTGTATATATCCACTTGTTGCACCTTTATGCCATATAGCTTTGTGACTTCTGCTAAAATAGTGAGCTTCTTTAGTCTTAATAGTTTTCTCTAAAGCTTCTTGGTTCATATAGCCTGTCATAAGGATTTTATCATTTGAAGCATCTACTGTAGTAACTACAATAAGACCATTCTGATCGAATTTAGGCGCAAATTCATTGCTTTCTTCAACTTGCTCTATTGATTTTCTCTTATTAAACATGGTAATGCCATTTATAATGAAATAGATATAAAGACAACAAAATATGAATAAAACTAATATAAAAGCAGCAAAAACATGGTTTTTTCCGCCTTATCTTGTTGTTATAAGTCTAATAGGATCCTTTGCTTTTGAAAATTTTATTTATTCAACCATGCTTACACAAGGTGAGATAATCCAGTTTTGTGTCGGACTAATAATTATAACAATCTCTATAACTCTATTTTATTATACATTTGTCATTTTTAAATCAAATGCTGAAAATCCTCACCCAAGATCTAAAACTACACAACTATTTGTTGGGTTCATTTAGATTTTCAAGAAATCCTATTTACCTTGCTTTTGTAATGATGCTTCTTAGCTGTGGTATTTGCTTCAACTCAATATGGTATATTTTTTTTTGGTATTTTAGATGCATTTCTTCTTCACTATGGAATTATACTTCCAGAAGAAAAATATCTTGAAAAAGAGTTTGATAAGGTTTACTTGGATTATAAGAATTCAGTTAGAAGATGGATCTAACTAATTCCTAAAACTAAATCAATTTATTTATAATGCTTATTATCTTAAGATCTAGCTGGGCTCTCTTTTTTGGTGTAGCCATGGTGTTTCTTGCAAATGGATTGCAAGGAAGTTTAATTGGTGTTCGGGCATCAATTGAAGGTTACTCCCCTTTTGTAGTCGGTATTATAATGACTGGATATTATGCGGGCTTTATGTTGGGTGCCTTATTTATCCCTGAAAGAATACAAAAAGTCGGACATGTTAGAGTTTTTGCTTCTTTGGCGTCAATTGCATCCATTGCAATCTTACTTCATTCATTACATTTTTCTATCATAACTTGGTTCTTAATGAGGTATACGACAGGTTTTTGTTTTGTTGGTATGTACTGTGTTGCTGAAAGTTGGATTAATGATCAGTCTGAAAATGAGAGTCGAGGACAAGCATTATCAGTCTATATGATTATTAGTATGGGAGGTAATGCTATTGGACAATTATTTTTGAATTTTGCTGATCCGAGTAGTGCTACTTTATTTATGTTAGTATCTATTTTAATTTCTTTGTCACTGGTGCCTATTCTTATTACAGTTGGTAAACAACCAGATTTTACAGTTGCAAAAATATTATCAATAAAAGAATTATATAAGGCCTCCCCTTTAGGAGTCATTTCTGCTATTGCAGTAGGAACTGCACATGGTGCTCTTTGGGGTGTTGGTTCTGTTTACACTTTAAAAAGTGGATTAAATATATCCCAAACTTCATTTTTTATGTTTAGTTTTGTAAGTGGGGGAGCAATTTTTCAATATCTAATTGGCTATCTGTCAGATAAATATGACAGAAGATTAATACTTACTATAGTTGCCTTTGCAGCTGCTGGATTTAGTATTTTAGCATTATTTTTTAACAGTATTTTTTCTGTTTTACTTGTTATTGCTTTTATTTTTGGCGGCTTAACTGTTCCACTCTACTCTATTGCAATCGCTCACACCAATGACTTTCTAAGTAAAAGTGAAATGGTAGCAGCAAGTGGTGGATTATTATTGGTTGGAGGAATTGGATTAACTTTAGGACCTATTATAGCTGGGTTATTCATGAATTTAATTGGCGCCAATGGATTTTGGATTTACTTATTTATAGTTCATACGGCTATAGGTATCTATGCACTATATAGAATTTCAATTAGAGATTCTGTACCTCTAGAAGAACAAGGAAGCTCTGTATTTGTTACAAGTAGAGCGTCTCCTGTTATGATGGATCTATATCCTGATGCTGAGGATCTAAATAGTGATAACTAGATAAACTAAATTTTCACCTTGATTCTCTTTTTATCAAGTACTCTTTTTTTATTTGGAATAATCTTATTCTTAAATTTTTCTGTTCTAAGTTCTTTTGCAATTGGATTTGATTGCTTTTTTTGTTTCTCCTTAGCCATTTACAGAAACTAAAGTAAAACACTTCCTCCATCAACCATAAGCGTTTGCCCAGTAACAAACTTGCTTTGATCACTTGCCAGGTAAAGTATAGTTCCATAAATATCGTCTACTTCTAAAGTTTTTTGTAGTATTTGGCCTTTAGCAATGACATCAAAGGCTCTTTCGGCTTTATCACCGAGAAATTCCTCTGCTGATTCAGTTTTAACCATAGATGGTGCAACTGAATTAACTCTAATGCCGTCTTTTCCAACTTCTCTAGCAATTACTCTTGTCAGACCAAGAACTGCTGCTTTAGATGCAGCATAATCAGCAGCATACGGCATACCATAAACAGCTGCTAACGATGCTATATTGATTATTGATCCACTTTTTTGCTCTCTCATCGAAGGTACAACTGCTCTACAACAATTCCATACTCCCTTAGCATTAACATTCATTGCCCTGTCCCATTGATCACTATCAATGTCTTCAAACCTACTGCTTTTTAATGTTCCGTATAATGCGGCATTATTAATTAATACATCTACTTTATTATATTTCTCTAGCGTTTTACTGATTAGACTTTTACAGCTATTAAAATCTGTAACATCTAATTCGAGGGCTAAACAATCATTTCCAATTTCTTGAATTAATTTTTTAGTCTCTTCACAAGAATTTATATCTGCAGCTACAACTAAAGCCCCAGCCTTTGATAATTCCAATGCATATTTTTGTCCCAGACCTCTTGCCGCACCAGTAACTATTACAGTTTTATCTTTCATGATTTTTCACCTAATTATAATTGTTAATTATGTCTTCGATTTCTTTTGCTGACAAATCATACAATAGTTTTTTTGACAATGCATAATTAAATCCAGCTCGAGCCAAAATACCATACTCTTTATTTTTTAACTTTTCATCCAATTCTTTTCTTCGAAATGGACCTATGGATCTTTTCTTAACTAATTTTGATGCAGCAATTATTTCAATATCAGATTCTTCTGCTTTGATGTTATCAATACAAATCTCAATAGTTTCACTATTTATACCTAATTGTTTTAATCTAAATTTAATCTTAGATAGTGACCAACCTTTATTTATAAATGTTCTAGATTTACTTTCAGAAAATACCGCATCATTTAAAATATTTTGCTTTTCTAAATTAGTTATAATTTGATTAATTATAATTTCACTATCTTGATTTAACTCAGTATCTCTAACTTTTTTTCTCAAATAGTCTCTGAGGTTTTTAGAACTTGAAGCATATCTTTCTAAGTACCAGAACGCTTTTGATTCAATTTTTTTATAGTTTTCACTGACCATTGTTTACTATTTTCAGAACTTCTTCAGCCGCTAATGCTGATGGATTTGAATTTGTACCAAGTTTATCTATTGCTATACGAGAAGCATTGAGAATAGTTTCTCTGTATTCTTGATCACTAACAATTGCATTGAAGACTTTTCCTATATTATCTACAGTACATTTAGATTGAATTAATTCAGGAATATTTTCTTGATCATTAATAATATTGATTAAATTAGCAAATTTTGCCTGAGCAAGTGATTTAATTATTGTATAGCTTAAATAATTAAACTTATAAGTAACGAGATACGCAATATCAAAATATGAGAGCTCTAAAGCTACAGTTCCAGAAGTAGCTATTGCATAATCAGCAACAGTAAAAGACTCATACTTTGCAACATCACTGCCTAAGATTGTAACATCATAATTAATATTTTGTTTATCTATTATATCTCTTACGTAATTTGCTAATTCCTTCTTAATTGGTAATACAACAGAAAATTTCTTATAGATATTAAATACTTCAACTGTTTCTAGATAAATTCTTAATAGTTTATCAATTTCAGGTTTTCTACTGCCTGGTAGTATTAGTAATATTGGCATATCATTATTTGACATATATTTATTATTAAATTGATCAAGCGTGATTTGTGGTTTTATCTTGCTTGTTATTGGGTGGCCAACAAAAGTAGTTGGTACTTTTTTTTCCTCAAATATTTTTTGTTCAAAAGGGAGAATTGTTAAAAGTTTATCTACAACAGATTTAACAGTATAGACTCTTTTGGGTCTCCAGCCCCAAACTGATGGTGCTACATAGTGGAGAATTTTTATCTTTTGATTTTTAGATTTAATGTTTTTAGCAATTCTAAGTGTAAAATCTGGACTATCTACAGTAATAACAATATCAGGATTAAGATTTAATACTGATTTTGTAACATTTTTAATAATTCTATTTATTTTTAAAATTTTAGGAATTACTTCAATAATTCCCATAACGCTTATTTCATTAATATGATGAAAGTTTTGAATACCTCTTTTTAATAAAAGTGATCCTCCAATTCCATATAATTCAAATTTACCAAGCGAAGATTCTTTTAACGCATCAACTAATGATGCTCCCAATTCATCTCCTGATTCCTCACCTGTTATGATCACTATCTTCATTTACTACTCTATTAAATAATGTATACTTTCATTTCAAACTATAACAAATAAATATGACCAAAACTGTTACTTTTTGCTTTGATTTCGGTAGTCCCTATTCATATCTGGCATATAAAAATTTAAATTCAATTACTGAAACTGGGGCAATTGTTGATCTAAAACCAGTACTTGTTGGTGGAATATTTAAATCAACAGATAATAGGCCTCCACTTGCTATACCGAAAAAATTTGCATATTTAGCTAAAGACATGGCTAGATGGTCAAGCAGCATGGGTGTTGAAATAAAAATGAACCCATACTTTCCAATAATTACTGTACCACATATGCGAGGTGCAATTTTAGCTAAAAAACTAAATCTCTTAGAAATATATACAGAAAAAATGTTTGATGCTATTTGGGTTAAAGTACTTAACCTTAATGATCAAATGATAATGTCTGATGTGGCAATTGATTCTGGTATTGATGGCAATGATTTTGCTGAAGGGATAATGAGTGAAGAAATTAAAGAAGAGCTTAAAACAAATACACAGTACGCCTTAGATAATGGTGCTTTTGGTGTACCAACTTTTTATTTTAACAATGAAATGTACTGGGGAATTGATAGTATGAAATTTCTTGCTGAAGATCTAAATAAATAATTACTGTTTATCTTCATCAAAATTTCTAGCTACAATAGCTCCTAAACCAGGCAAAAATCTACTCAATAAAGAAGCAAACATTAATATTGAAAAAGTTGGTATAACTAAAACTTCACGTTTATTCTTTTGTATGGCATTAATTATTATTGTTGCAGCCTTTTCCACCAACATACCTTTAGAGTCATGCCCACGATCATTCTTTCCATAGGAAGTTCCATTCTCAACTAAAGCCTTAATACCGACTTCTGTATTTACATAGCCTGGTGCTACAGTGTTAACTTTTATGTTATGTTCATATACTTCTGCTCTTAATGCATCAATAAAACCATGTAGAGCGTGTTTAGCACTAGCATAAACTGATCTTTTTTTTGATGAGAATTTACCCATTAAGCTTGTGTTGGTAACAATTTGACCAGATTTCTTTTTTATCATATCGGGTAAAACAGATTTTGTTAAACTTACTACTGAAAAGTAATCCAGGTTCATAACTCTTTTGTATACCTCAAGATCAGTTTCATTTACTGAAGACCAAGCTGAAATTCCTGCATTGTTAATTAAAATATCTATACCATTCACGGCTTTAATAACAGAGTCATATAATTCTGGTATATTTTCCAAATTTTCTAAATCATATGGAAATAAATGTACTTCTGAGTTGCCACATAATTGTTTTACTTTTTCTAATTCATTCTCTCGTCTTGCAGTTAACACAAGAACTGCTCCTAATTTAGATAATTGAATAGCAAGTTCTTTTCCAATACCTGATGAGGCCCCAGTAATCCAAATGACTTTTTTATCAAAGTAATTCATAAAAATACTACCTACTGAATTGATCCATGATTTAACCTATATTCTGCATATTTGATAAATCGAGTTATGATAAAGTTGATAAGAAGGTATATTGATCCTGCAACTATAAATATTTCTACTGGGGCATAAGTTTTAGAAATTATTGTTCTCGCTATGCCGGTGATCTCCATTAATGTTACAATACTTATTAATGAAGTTGCTTTAACCATTAAAATTAATTCATTTCCATAGGCAGGCAATGCTTGTCTAATAGTTATTGGTAAAATTATTTTTCTTAGTCTAAGCATTTTACTCATTCCCATTGAGCTGCCTGCTTCAATATATGCAGGTGCTACTGATTGCATTCCACCTCGAATAATTTCAGCGGAATATGCAGCAGTACTCAAAGTTAAGGTTAATATTCCACAAAAAAGAGGGTCTTCTAAGAAAAACCATAAAAAACTTTCACGTATAAAAGAGAACTGGGCTAAACCATAATATATAAAAAATAATTGTAACAATAGCGGTGTACCTCTTATTGTATAAATAAAATAATAAGCAAAATTACTAAAAATTTTATTATTTGAAACACGCATTAATGCGACACCTACTGCTAAGAATAAGCCAAAGATAGTTGATAAAAATACTACTTCCAAAGTAAGCGGTATACCTTGAATAATTTTAAAGAAAGAATCATACATAAGTTCAAATCTCATTACGATACCTCTCTCACAAAACCTTTAGAAAATTTAGTTTCTGCTCTATTAAAAAATTGATAAGAGATAGATGTAATAAACAAATATAAAATTATAGCCACTGTATAGAATATAAATGGTTCGTGTGTTGAGCCAGCTGCAATTTTTGACTGACGCATTATTTCAACGAGACCTGTAACACTAATCAGAGCAGTATCTTTTAAAGTTACCTGCCAAACATTGCCAATTCCTGGAAGTGCGAGCCTAGCTACTTGTGGGAATATAACCTTGAAAGACATTGTATACTTAGCCATTCCCAATGTTTGGGCAGCTTCAAATTGACCTTTTGGAACAGCTAAGATGGCTCCCCTTATAACTTCTGTCGAATAAGCCCCTGAAATAGCACCAACTGCAATCGTACCAATTGTAAAAGGACTTAGTTCAATATAGCCCATATGACCAAATATTTTAGCTACATACATTACAGCACCACTGCCACCAAAAAATAAAAGATATATCACTAAAAGTTCGGGGACACCTCTCACTACAGTTGTATAGAATTCCGCTATAGTCTTCAGTATGTAAGAATTTGAAAGTTTAAAGCTTGCAAAAATAGTTCCTATGATTAAACCAAAAGCAAGTGAAGAAGTGCTTACAAGTATTGTCATAACCATACTTAAAAGTAATTCATCACCCCAACCCGTATCTCCAAATGCTAAAAGTTCCATCATATTTTTGATAATAAGTTAAAAAAAAACGGCTGCAATAAAATACAGCCGTTTTTATTCTTTTGTTAAGGATTAGCTATTAAGGAGCTAAATCTTTACCAAAGTATTGAGTTGAAATTCTACCAATAGTTCCATCAGCAGCAGCTTCAGCAATTGCTTTATCAAACATTGCTTTTAAATCAGCATCACCTTGTCTGATACCTGCGCCAACACCTTCACCCAATAAACCACCAAAAATATTTGGTCCAAAGAATGTTACGTTAGCTCCAGATGGAGTGCCCATGTATGCTTCAATTGTACCACTATCACTTAAAGCAGCATCAATTCTACCTGCAGATAAGTCTAAATTCATTTCATCCTGAGTTGGATAAATTTTTAGATCTACATCTAAATAAGCATTAGCAAAATCTTCATGAATAGTAGCTGCGGTAACACCAAGTCTTAAGCCTTTAAGAGCGGCATTTAGAGTACCAATTGTCCCTTTAGTTGCTGCACTATCATCATCTAAGTTAAGATTTTTAGCTGTTGATAATGTTGTAAGTGGTGAACCTTTGACTGTAGACATTTTAGCTGGCTCAGTCATGTAAGCTGAAGAAAAACTAATTGTTTTCATTCTTTCCTCAGTAATTGACATTCCTGCCATGATTACATCGTACTTACCTTGAACTAAGGCAGGAATAATTCCATCCCAATCCTGTTGAACGAATTCGCAATCAGCATTCATTCTTGCACATAAATCTCTTGCAAGATCCAATTCAGCACCAACTAATTCGCCAGCAGCATTTGTATAGTTCCAAGGCTCATAAGCCCCTTCTGTACCAACTCTTATTTTTGACCAATCTCCTGCTAAAGCAAAAGAAGACAAAGATAATGTAATCAGTAATGTTGTAAAAACTTTAATTATTCTCACGATTGACCTCCATATTTTATAATGGGATAGCCTATCTTTAAAAATACATTGTGAGCAAGGGTAAATTTAAAAAAATCTTAAAATCTTAGTCTTTTTTAACTCTTGACCAAAGATAGATGATGATTGCTATTGAAATTAGGCCAACTACACCTGCATCACCGAGTTCTTTTACAAGATTAACTAAATTATCTATTATATTTTGGCCAAGAAATGGAGATGATGGACCAAATAAAAGCTCTAAAATAATAGCAATTACTATCAGTAAAAGTCCAAAATCTATGATTTCGCGTAGAATATTTTTAATTTTTGATAGCATAAGGATTTATATCATTAATTGGCTCTAACCCCTAAGCAATATACTTAGGGGTTAAAAATAGGTATTAGTCTCTAAACAAATAAAGAATTACACCTAAAGCAACTAGACCAACGATACCTTGGCTTCCCAAGCTATTAATTAGACCAATTATATTGCCCGCTATATCACCTAGCCATGGAATTCTTCCAGTTGGGCTTAGTAGTGATGCAACTATTCCAAGTCCTAGGAGCGCTATTCCCAGCGAAGTAAGGCTTGCAACCATTCTTTTTGCATTATCTAACATTTGATATTCCTTTCGTTATTGTGACTAATCACATTACACAACATTTATTGTTGATGTGAGATTAACCTCCATAGATATAGAAGCCAAGATTCTAATTGATTTTAAATACCTGATATTATTGATATATTCCAACTTTTTAAAATATAGTGACATAATTATCACATATTAATTATGTATAAATTTAGATATCAAATACAGTTGATTCGTTAAATTTTATAAAATTTTCTATTTATTAAGACATAGTGATACAAAAAACTGTTCTGCAAGCTCTTGCAGATTATGCTCACTATCAGTAACACCATAAATATGAAAGTCTGGGCGTACTAATATGAACCCTGCTTTGATCATTTCTCTTAAATCAGTATTTTTAAACGAATAATCAAGAATATTAATGAACTTAGTGTTTAACTTTTTAAACAAACTAACAGTATCATGATCTAAATAATCATCGATATTACCTTCTCCAATTATGGCAATTTGTCCATTGATCTCACTGTCTAAATTAATATCAACACTTTTATTATTTTTCAGCCTGCAGTTAGGAATTAATCGTCCAGTAAATTTATGACCAGGTGAGTTTAAATATATTCCAGGATTTATATCTTCAGAAGGATTAGCCTTTCTCCCTCCGTAAGCCTGATCCCTTGCTTCTGGTGCAACTGCGTCAGCAATTGGCATATTTTTTTTATAGGCAATAGCCAATGAGTCAATTAATTTACCAAGGGCAATTGATGATTTAATGGTCTCCTCTACATGAATCTCTCTTTCTATTTGATATGACTCTAGCATGATTGGGTTTAATGAGTGGTTTATAACCATACTTAATTTCCAACAAATATTAATTGAATCCCTTATCCCCGAATTAATCCCTTGTCCTGCATAAGGAGGTATTTGATGAGCTGCGTCTCCTAATAGGAATATATTATCTATTTTCCACTGATTAGCTTTTATTCCTCTAAATTTATAAACCTCGCTGCGTTCAATCGTATATTGCGAAGAGTCTAACCATGGTGATAAAAATTTATAAACTGAATTGTTACTTTTCATTTCAATTGAATCTTCACCAGCTAAAAGCTGGAATTCAAATCTATGTCTACCTTCTGGAGCGTGCATAAATACTGTGGGTCTATTTGGATCACAAATTTGACGCGCTACTTTATCAAGAGTAATTCCTTTATTTAATTTAATATCAATTATGAGCCAATCTTTATTGTATTGCAGATCCATTTGATCAATATTTAGTCTTGTTCTAACAAAACTATCGACCCCATCACAAGCTAAAAGAAATCTACTTTTAAGAATTCTATTATTTTTTTTATCTGAGCTGCTTGTAGTTATAGAAATCTGATTATTTTTTTGCTTAAAATCGATTAATTCTTCTTCATAAAATATATTAATATTTTTTGAATTTTTTATATTTTCTGACAAATTGTTTTCTAAGTCAGGTTGGTGAAACATTGAAATAAGTGGGAAACCGTTTAAGCTTTTTTTTACTGGATTACTTTGAATAATTTTTTTGTTTGGGAAAGTAAATTCAATATATTCTGGAACACTTGTTTTTTTCTTAAACTCTGCAAAATTTCTAAATCTAGAAAGATTTCTCATTATCTCATCATCTAGAACATTAGCTTTAGGCTTAAGACATATACCTTTAGATTTTTCTATAACTGCAATTTTAAGATTATATTGATTTAGAAGATTTGCTGTAAACTGTCCAACAGGTCCAAATCCAACGATGACTACATCAAAATTAAGTAAACTATTTTTCAATATCAAAACCTTTAATTTCCTTGACTCTTACTTTCAATTTATATTCAATTCAAGCCAAATATTGGTCTAATCTTAAGAAAGGGATATTATATTTAATGCCAAAAATAGTTAATTCTTGGAATGAATGGGATCCATTAAAGCATGTAATTGTAGGTAAAGCTGATAATTGCTGTATTCCACCAGCAGAGCCTGCAACAGATGCAAAAATACCTGAAGATAGTGATATGCATGGTATTGATGGCCCAAGGTCAGAAGAGTCTATTATTAAAGCAAATATTCAATTAGATAATCTATCTAAGATATTGGAATCAAGGGGTGTTAAAGTTGATAGACCAACGCCACTCGATTTTAACCAAAAAATATCAACTCCTGATTGGGATAATGGCACAATGTTTGGCTGCATGCCTCCGCGTGACGTAATCTTAACGCTTGGCAATGAAATGCTTGAAGCGACCATGTCGTATAGATCAAGGTGGTTTGAATACTTATGTTATAGACCTTTAATTGAAGAATATTTTAATAATGATCCTGATATGAGATTTGAATGCGCTCCTAAGCCAAGATTAACAGATGAGTCTTATAGGGAAAATTACTTAAGTGAAGATATTACTGTTGATGAAAGATTAAAAATGGTAGCAGAAAAAAGATTTGTAACAACAGAAAAAGAAGTGCTGTTTGATGCTGCAGATATATTACGAATGGGAAAAGATCTTTTTGTTCAACATGGATTTACAACCAACTTAAAAGGCAGTGATTGGTTAAGACGTCATTTTCCAAATCATAGAATACATACGTTAAATTTTCCTGGAGATCCTTACCCAATCCATATTGATGCAACATTTACTCCTCTTAGACCAGGCTTGATCATAAACAACCCAACAAGACAGTTACCAGACGAGCAAAGAGAAATATTTAAGAAGAATGACTGGGAGATTATTGATGCTGCTCAACCTGCACATAACCAACCGCCACCGTTATGCTATTCAAGTATTTGGCTTAGTATGAATGTTTTGGTTGTTGATCCAAAAACTGTATGTGTAGAGGAAACCGAAGTCTATCAATGTGAACAGATTGACAAGTTTGGTTTTGAGGTAATTCCAGTTCCATTTAGAGATGCTTATCCTTTCGGAGGTGCTTTACACTGTGCTACCACTGATGTTTATAGAGAAGGTGATTGTGAAGATTATTTCCCTAATCAATAAGACCTTCTTTGGCTAAAATTATATCTCTATTAATATAGCAATTCATAATTAGACCAAAACCAATCATTGTGGCAAGCATTGAACTTCCTCCATATGAAATAAGTGGAAGCGGTACGCCGACAACAGGCAATAGCCCCATAACCATTCCAATATTAATAAATATATGGCTGAAAAATAAAAAAATTAATCCACATGACACATATTTACCAAAGCTACTTCTTGATTTAACCGCTAGATTAAAAGATACTAAGATGATTGAGAGATATATAATTAATAGTAAAAACGTTCCAATAAAACCAAATTCTTCACCATACATTGTAAAAATAAAATCTGTATGCATTTCAGGTAAGAAATGTAGATGACTTTGAGTTCCCTCTAAGAAGCCTTTTCCAGAAAATCCACCCGAGCCTAAAGCTATTTTTGATTGCATTATATGGTAACCATTTCCAAGAGGATCTCTCTCTGGATTAAAAAAAGTGAATACTCTCTCTTTTTGATAATTATGTAAATATTGCCATCCAACTGGAATAGATGCACAGAGTAGCAAGAAGGAACCAATAAAATATTTATAGTTAATACCTACAATCCAAAATATTGAACCTGCACCTATTAATATAATTATTGCAGTTCCTAAATCTGGTTGAACAATCACTAAGGCTATCGGAATGAGTGTAATAATCGCTGGAATAATCATTCTTGAAATTTTACTTGCCTCAATAATTGGAATTGAATGATAGTATTTAGCCAAACAAAGTATCAAGGAAACTTTGATAAACTCTGAGGGCTGTAAACTAATTCCTGCAATTCTAATCCATCGTGTAGCACCATAAGTTTCGGTACCGATAAAAATTATTAGAATTAAAGCTAGAATATTCAAGAAAAATAATGGGTAAGCAAGTTTTAAAATTATTTTAATATCTACTAAACATATAACTAAAAATAATACTGAGCTAATTATAAACCTAATTAAATGATTTCTTGCCCATGGGTCAAAATTTGCATCAGCTACACTATAAAGTGACAGCAATCCAAAAAAGAAAGTTATTACTAACAAAAAAACTAAAGCAAGATTTATTTCTCTAACTTTATCAAAAAAACTTTGCGATGTCTTAATTTGGTAAAAACTAGGCATATATATCAATATTTCTTTCAATATTAAGTTTATTTTTAAATATAAAGTTCATTACGTTTTTAGCTATAGGTGCTGCCGCACCTGAACCACTACCTCCATGTTCAATAAGGACTGAAATAGAAAACTTTGGATCATTTATTGGTCCGTAACCAATAAAAATTCCATGGTCTCGCTGACTCCACTCTAAGTCTTTATTTTTAATTATTCCCTCTTCTCTTTCTTTATCTGAAATTCTTCTAACTTGAGAAGTTCCTGTTTTGCCTGCAAATTCATATTCGCCTATTATTCTTGATCGATAAGACGTACCGCCCTGTTCGTTGGTGGATACATATAAACAGTCTTTAATAAAATCTAAATGTTTTTTGCTAGCTAGGTATATAGTAGACTTTTTTTTCTCAGGGGATGAATCATCATAAATAATTTTAGGGTGTATTTTTTTTCCTCCATTAACTAATTGTGCAGTAGCTAAAGATAGTTGAGCAGGCGTTGTCAAAAAATATCCTTGTCCAATTCCTGCAACTAAAGTTTCACCTATCATCCAGCTGTAACCTAATTCCTTTTTTTTCCATTCCTTGTTTGGAACAGTGCCTGAGAGTTCTTCAAAAAAGTCATTGAAAACTTTTTCACCCAACCCAAACCTTTTACAAACTTCTGCAATTTTATTTATCCCTATCTCTCTAGCTACGGTATAAAAATATACATCGCATGACCTTTGAATAGCTTCTTTCATATTCATTGGGCCGTGACCCTTTTTTTTCCAGCAATGAAAAGATTTTGTTCCTTTTTCCATTGATGTGTCTTTAATCTCATAGCTGCCATCACAATTTATTCTTTTGTTTGGATCAAAACCTTTTTCTAACGCAGCTAGTGCGACTAGTGGTTTTATAGTTGAGCCTGGTGGATAATGATTTGATATAGCTTTATTTATAAGTGGCTTATAAAGATTTTTAGTAAGGAAATTCCAATCTTTTTGCGATATACCGTTATAAAATTTATTTGGATCAAATGCAGGCGCTGACGCCAATGCTAAATATTCTCCATTATGAATATTTGTCACTGCTATAGATCCACTTAATCCATCGAGTTGTTCATAACAAAATTTCTGTAAATCACTATCTATAGTAAGCTGAATATCTTGACCTTTTTTTGACTCAACTCGATTTAACTCCCTAATCTCTCTACCAAATGCATTTATTTCAAGTCTTTTATTTCCAATCTGACCTCTTAAATCTAAATTTTTAGATTTTTCTATTCCAATCTTTCCAGATTTGGCATTTGTTAATTTTGAAAATAGATTGTTATATGTTTCATCCTCAGACAAGCTTGCAACATATCCCACAATATGTGCAACTGACTCTTTGTCGGGATAATATCTTTTGTAGTCAACACTTGGGTATATTCCCTGTAAGTTATGAACATTAGCATTTAATTTAGCAAATTCATCCCACGTTAAGTCTTCTATAAGTTTGATTGGTTTAAATTTAGATGATTTTTTTGCAATTTTTAAAATTTTTCTAATATCAAGTTTTTTTTCTGGTAAGACTTTGTTAAAGGAAATTAATGCTTCATAAATATCTCCTGTCTCCTCTAAAACAACTAATGCTTGATAATTTTCAATGTTAGTTGCAAGTATTTTACCAGATATATCGACTATATTCCCCCTTGGAGGCGCTAAAAGTCTATGGGTAGTTCTATTATCATCAGAAAGAGAGCTATAGTCATCATGTTTATAGATTTGAAGATAAGCAAGTCTAGTACCGAGAATTGAAAATAGACCTACTTGAGCAATTGTAAGTAAAGCAACTCTTCTATTTATCAATTTTTCAGTATTGACTTTATCATATGATGAATAAATATTTTTACTTTTCATTATAAGCGTCCATATATATAAAAATATTAGCTATAGGGTAAAAAAGTATCAACATTAAAGAATATTTAATA
>JAONQW010000010.1 GCA_028412835.1 Candidatus Pelagibacterales bacterium | reverse complement strand
CTGATGTAATAGAGAGCCAAAGTTTTCATGGTGGACCAACATCAGTAATTAAATCACATCATAATGTTGGTGGTTTACCTAAAGATATGAAGCTAGAGCTTGTTGAGCCTCTAAGAGAGTTATTTAAAGACGAAGTGCGAAGACTAGGTAAAGAATTAAAATTACCTAAAGAATTTATTCAAAGACATCCATTTCCAGGGCCTGGATTAGGTATTCGTGTATTAAGAGATATTTCAAAAGACAAAGTAAAAATGTTACAGCAGGCAGATAAAATTTATATTGATGAGATTAAAGCAGCTAATTTATATAATGAAATATGGCAAGCCTTTGCAGTTTTATTACCAGTAAGAACGGTGGGTGTAATGGGCGATCAAAGATCATATGAGTTTGTTTGTGGTTTAAGAGCAGTTACTTCAGTCGATGGTATGACTGCTGATTTTTATGCATTTAGTGGAGAGTTTTTAAGCAAAGTTTCAACTCGTATCATAAATGAAGTTAAAGGCATTAATCGCGTAGTATATGATACAACCTCTAAACCCCCAGGCACTATTGAGTGGGAATAAAAAAAATGCATATTAAAATAAAAAATTTAATTCTTTAATATTAGGAGATAGCAATGATTACAGTACTTGTTAAATTTAAAATATCTAACGAACTTAATTTACAAACCCTTAAGGAAAAGTTTATTGAAACTTCAGTTTTATATGTGGATGTAGAAGGTCTATTAAGAAAAAATTATATAGCGGATACTGAAAACGGTTTTGCTGGAGGAGTCTACACTTTTTCAACTATAGATAATGCCAAAAAATGGTTTAGTGAAGATAGAATAAAGTGGATAACAGAACGATACTCTAAACCAGATATTGAATACTATGAAAGCCCTGTTATAGTTGATAATGAAAAGAATAAAATAATATCATAAAAAATAAAAACAGGCACTATTGAGTGGGAATGATTTGTATTAAAACAGAAATTCCAAAAGAAATTTGGGATATCGATGATGAATTAAAAGCAATTTATCACAGTAAGGATACAGTTTGTATTTGGGTTTTTAAAAACAGAGAAGATAGAAATAAATTTATGGATAAAACTGCTGGGATGATAAAAAATGAGAGAGAAAAATATTACGACAAATATTATAAGTAGATTCTAATAGCATGATTAAAGATACTAATTTAAAAAAAGCACTTGAATGGTTTGGTGTTATTACAGCGATTTTTTACTCAATGTTAGTTGCTTCGAATACTGGCTTTGAAGTGCTAGGCTTTGCATTGCTATTTATTTCTGCTTTAGCGATAGGGTTGTGGGCATTGCTTTGTAAACATTACGGTATATTACTTTTACAGTTTTTTTATGCAAGTGCTGGGCTGATTGGTGTTGTGCGATGGCTTTGAAATGCTCAACTGCAAAGTATTTTTTTTAAAAGGCCCTATATACGTTGCCATACAACATAAATAAAAACAGGCACTATTGAGTGGAAATAAGAAACTATTTGAATAGTTGCTGTAGTTAGAATACAAGTCTGTTAATGGATAGACTTATTAATCATATATTTTCAACATTATTTCCATTAACTATTTCATTAAAAACTGAAAAAATTTTGAAAAATTTTGCTCTGTTGCTTGGAATACTTAGCGCACTAGCAATTATTTTTGATTGGTATCCTCTTGCTATGTTTTTCTCTTTTCCATTCTGTTTGATTTGGATTTATATGGCGTGGTTACACACTGAGCCTCAATTAAAATGGGTGAATTTGATTTTCCTTTTAATTTATCTTTTTGGTATTGTTGGATACTTATCTAAAATATACCTTTAAAGAGTAAATGAAAACTTACACAATACTTATACACTTTAAAAATAGTTTCTATAAGCTTTGTTATACAATACTTTTACAAAGTGGCACTATTGAGTGAGAATAAATTGAAAAGTAAAATTTGTATTATTTTTATAACACTACTAATTTCAGTAATGACTATTAATAGTAAAGCAAGCGAAGTAATCGATAAGACTAAGCGTGTCCCTGCTGAATGGGAGCCTCAAGAAGCAATTTGGATGCAATGGCCTGGCTATTGGGAAAAAGACTATGAAATAACTTTTGCAAAGATAACTGATATTGTTTCGCGCTATGAAAAGATTCATATTCTATACGATTCAAAACAAATCTATAAAGAGGCACAAAAAGCCATAAGAGATATCAAGGCAGATCCAGAAAATAAAAATATCTATTGGCATGAAGTGCCTAATGACAATGCTTGGATGAGAGATAATGGTCCTGTTTATATTTTTAACGATAATGAATTAAGAATTCAAAATTGGAATTTTGATGCATGGGGTGGCGCTTTTGGTTCAGATATCCCTTTTAATTTAGATAATGAAGTCCCAGACAAGGTTGGCGCAATACTTGATATGCCTGTTGATCACATAGATATAGTGCATGAACGAGGTAACCTCGAGTTTAATGGATTTGACACAGTTATATTAAATTGGAGTACTATTAGTGATCCGAAACGGAACTTAAACTACAATAAACAACAAGCAGAACTTGATCTAAAGAAGCATTTTGGGGTAACTAATGTTATCTTTATTGAGGGTATTCCAGATGGAGACCTTACCAAAGGACACCTTGATGGTATTGCCCGGTTCATTGATCTAAGAACTGTAGTTGTTGTTCAGTGTACAACTCAATCATTATGTCGACCAGATAGTAACGATGCTCAAATTTATGATAAGGCGGCTAAGATAATCGATGAAGCAGGTTTTAATGTAATAAGAGAGCCTATTGAAGGTTTTGTTAAACATAACGATCAAATGTTTGATGCTAACTATATGAATTGGCTAGTTGGAAACGGATTTGTAATCGTACCTGGTTTTGGTAATCCAGAAACAGATATCCCAGCAAAATCTCGAATAGAGAGCTATTTTCCTAATCGTAAAGTGTATCTAATTGAGATGCTAAGTTCTTGGGCAGCTGGAGGTGGAGTGCACTGTCATACCAATGATCAACCTGCGATCTCAAGAGCAAATTATTTATATGAACAATAGTACATTATAATAAAGGACTGTGACTAACAGCTTTAGGCTCTTTTTGGTGGCGTTTTATATGATTATAATTAATGGCTTTAATGATTTTGGAATATCAAATCCATCCTTAAGTTTACTGCTGTTATTAGCTGGCTCAATGACAGTTATCCCTTTATTTCTATATGTTAGGGGGGGGGTTGAGCTTTGTGGATTAGGGCCTTCTGGTAAGATATTTTATATAACACCTACATTCCAATTTATACTGGGTTATTTTTATTATAATGAAGTATTTTCAATTACTAAGCTTGCAAGCTTTGCCCTAATGTGGGTCGCCGTTTTCATTTATTTAAAAGACTTAAATGAAGAATATAGTTAATTTTTACAACTAATTTTTAAATAACATGTATAGTTTATAAGAGGTTATTTATGAGTGAAAAAAATACAATGACTAAAAACTATAGAACTTTTGTTCTAGTTCTTCTTACGGTAGTTTATGGTTTTAATTTTATTGACCGACAAATTGTAGGTATTCTTGCTCCTTTTATTCAAAAAGATTTAGGCTTATCAAATACTGAATTAGGGCTTCTAATAGGATTAGCTTTTGCAACTCTTTATACCACAGTGGCCATTCCTCTTGCTTGGTTAGCAGATCGGTATAATAGAGTAAATATTCTTTCAATTGCACTGGCTACATGGAGTGGGTTTACTGCCCTTACAGGCCTTGCAACTAATTTCGCTCAAATAGCGATTGCAAGAATGGGAGTTGGTATTGGAGAAGCTGGTGGAAGTCCACCATCACATTCAATAATTTCAGATATGTATTCTAAAGAGGAAAGAGCAGGTGCGCTTGGCGTTTATTCTATGGGTATACCATTAGGAATAATGGCAGCATATTTTATTACTGCAGTACTTATGGGTAGTTCTCCAGAAGAGGTAGATTGGCGACGTATATTTATTTTTTTAGGTCTTACAGGTATAGTCCTTGCCATTGTACTTAGACTAGTTGTCAGAGAGCCTGTAAGAGGAGCAATGGAGTTTGAGGAAAAAGTTGAAATTATTCAACCACCTTTTGTAGAGTCATTAAAAATTCTTTTAAAAATTCCAGCATGGTGGGCCATGTGTTTTGGTATTGCTTTCGGTTCTTTTGCTGCATACGCGACTTCAGCTTTTCATACAAAATTTTTAATAGCTTTAGATCCAACATTTAATATCCAAAAACTAGTTATCATTCTAGGGATTATTAATGGTGTTGCTTATGTTGGAGGTACTTATTTCGGAGCTAAGCTTGCTGATAGGTGGGGTAAAAAAGATATTAGAGTATATGGATGGTTACCAGCCATAACTATTTTGCTATGTCTACCAATTGGTATTCTTAGTTACTGGGCTCCATCAGTAGAGATGAATCTTCTTTGGACTTCCTTGTTCTTAGTTTTTATTGGCGTATATTTAGGCCCTAGCTTTGCAATAGCTCAAACCTTAGCGCCAATAAAAATGCGCGCAATGTCTACAGCTTTATTTTTCTTTATCTTAAATATGATTGCTCTTGGAGGAGGTCCAACATTCACGGGATGGCTTATTGATGTTTTTAAAGAAAATTATAATGATTTGGATTCAATGCGATATGCAATGACGGTAACTTTTGGTATCTTTATCCCTTCAGCAATAAGTTTCTTTATTGTTTCCAGAGTCTTACCTAGGGATTGGGTAGCAGCTGAAAAACGCAATCTTGAATCAACTAAATCTTAGCAACATAATAAATTAATATGAAACCTCTAAATATTGGGCAATATTAATATCAATTGATATTGTAAATCACTTAAATATTAAAATGAAAAACAAATATATAAATCTACTAGGATGGATCCTTTTTATCGTTTCAGCCATAGGCTTTTGCATAGCTAGTATTGGAAGTTTCTGGTCAATGTTCGGAAGTATCTTCTTCTTAATTGCCTGTTTGGTTTTTTTAATTCCATTTTTTAAAAAAGAAGATAAATAATAGCTATGTTTGAAAGTATATTAAGTTGGTTCAAGAAAAAAAATTTTGTTGATTTTAGTTGGATTAAGAAAGCTCAATTTATTGAATTAGATAATATTGATGTTTCCGAAGATCCTGTAAGACCAGAATTAGATTTAGATTGGAGAAAATCTTATGATAGAAAAATTTATGGTCTTGAATACAACAACGAAATAGAAGCAATTATGTGCTTAGCTTTTACAAATGATGTTCCACATACAGTACGTGAATTAGACTTAATGAGTAAAGTAAATAAGTATGAAGAAAACGCTGATACAATTATTGCTTATACTGTTTGGTCAAAGAAAAAAGGTGCAGGACAAAAAATAATGGAAGAAGCACTTCGATTTGCAAAAACAAATGGTTTCAAAAGAATAGTAACTCTATCTCCTCTAACTCCTATGGCTACTCATTATCATATTAGAAATGGAGCTAAGCTTTTAGGCCTAAACCCAACAACACAAAATTTTGAATATTCTTTATAGCAATAATTATAGTCAGTTTAAATATGACTGATAACGCTCTTGTAATTGGCTCTACAGGACTTGTTGGTAGCCTATTAGTTAATGAATTAACTAGAAAAAATATCTCGACTATTGCCGTAACACGAAGGCCAATTGAAAATAATTATAATAGCAATAGTCTGTTTGAAGTTGATTTTAATTCAGCTTTAGATAATAAAAAATTTCCGCCATGTGATCATATCTACATATGTTTGGGTTCTACTATTAAAAAAGCAGGAAGCCAACAAGCATTTAGAAAAGTGGATTTTGAGTATTCACTAGAATTTGCAAAGATTGCTAGAAATATGGGTGCAAAAAAAATCAGTTTAGTATCTTCAGTTGGCGCAGATTGTAATTCAAAAAATTTTTACTTAAGAGTTAAAGGTGAGCTTGAAGAGGCGATTGATAATCTTGATTACGATCAAATAAACATATACCGACCAAGTTTATTAATTGGTTCAAGAGATGAAACAAGATTTTTGGAAAAATTGGGACAGAATCTTTCATTCTTGATTAACTTACTTTTATGGGGTTCTTTAAAAAAATATAGAAGCATAAATGCGAATAGATTAGCTGCTTGCATTGCAAAAACTAAAAATAAAATTGGTACTAATTATTACTACTATGAGGATTATTGATGAGGCTAGCTAAAATTACCAAAGATCAAGTACCAGATCATTTAAAAGGAAAGTGGGGAGCATTCTTTCAATGGCTTGGTAAGCTTGTCATTGGCTCTTCAGGGTGGAAAATTACAGGCAAAATTCCTCATGAAGAAAGAATTCTAATTATTGCTGCACCCCACACTTCAAACTGGGATTTTATACTCGGAATTTCAGCACTATTTGCATTAAATGTTAATATTAAATGGTTAGGTAAAAATTCATTATTCATACCTGGTATAGCTTGGTTTTTTAAATGGCTTGGTGGAATACCAGTAAACAGAGATAACCCAAGTTCCTTAATAGATTATGTTGTACAAACTGTAGAAAAAGAAAAGGGTCTAATGATTGGAGTGGCACCAGAAGGCTCAAGAAGAAAAGTAAATCGATGGAAAAGTGGTTTTTTAAGAATAGCAGAACAAACTAATTCAAAAATATTATTGTTATCTATTGATGCTACAAATAAAACTTTAAAAATTGGAGATCTTTTCCAACCCAGTGGTGATAATGAAAAAGATATAAATTTTGTAATGAAATATTATAGTCAATATAAAGGAATTAACCCTGACCAATCTTAAAACTTATTAAATACATATGGAATGTATTGTTTGTAAAAGCAAACTAGTTGAAGTCTTTGCAATTATTGATGAAAAAAAGTATTGGAAATGTAAGAATTGTTATGCAAAATTTTTAGATAAATCACATTACCCAGACCATAATATTGAAAAAAAAAGATATTTAGAACATAATAATCAAATTGATGACGTTCCATATAGAAACTTTCTCTCAAAACTATTTATACCATTAGAAAAAAAATTATTAAAAAATGATTATGGGCTTGAATTTGGTTGTGGTCATGGACCAGCACTTGCAGATATCATTAAAACATTTGGATATAAAGTTGATTTATACGATCCAATTTTCTTCCCAAATAAAGAAGTTTTAAAAAATAAATACAATTTTATCACATGCACTGAAACAATTGAGCATTTTTTTGATCCTTATAAAGAATTTAAATTATTAGATAGTTTATTGCTACAAAATTCATGGTTAGGAATTATGACATGCTTTCTTACATCAGAAAGTCAGTTTAAAGAATGGTATTATAGAAAGGATCCGACACATGTTGTTTTTTATGCTGAAGAAACTTTCAAAACTATTGCCAATCAAAGAAATTGGACTTGTGAGATACCATCTAAAGATATAGTTTTATTTTATAAAAATTAAAAATTGCTTAAATGTTTTCCAAACAAGTTACCGCATCAGTATCATTAATATTTGCAGCTTTAATATGGGGTACAGCATTCGTAGCTCAGACTACAGGCATGGATTTTATAGGTCCTCTAACTTTTATCAATGTTAGATTTATTATTGGTACAGTTATAATTTTTCCATTAGCATTTATCGAGCGTGATGTATTTTTTAAAGTAGAAAGACACAAAAAAAATAAATTATATATAATCGTATTTCTTACAGGTTGTTCATTATTTGTCGGCTCCTATCTACAACAATATGCATTGCAATTTACTAAAGTCAGCAATGCTGCTTTTTTGACAATTCTTTATGTTCCATTTGTGCCAATTATATCGAGATTCTTTTTAGCAAAAAAAATTCACTGGTCTGTTTGGCTATCTGTTAGTATTTGCTTAGTTGGTTCTTATTACCTGACAACTGGCAATTCTTTTGAGGCGCAATCTGCAGATGTTTTAGTAGCATTTTGTGCAGTTTTTTTTGCATTACATTGCATTCTTATTGATGAGTTTTTTGATATTGTTAATGCTCCATTTTCACTTGCATTTTATCAATTTGGAATTTGCTTCTTAATTAGCTTACCTCTTATGTTTGCTTTTGAAGAGCCATCAATTACAGGGATTTATGAAGAAATTGGACAGTTATTATATGTGGGTGTTATGTCAACAGGTGTTGCTTATACGCTTCAGATTATAGGTCAGAAGCATGTAAAACCATCAACAGCAGTTATAACTCTATCATTAGAAGGAGTTTTTGCTGCATTTACTGCTTGGGTCATATTATCTCAAATATTATCGCCTATACAAATAATTGGATCTGCACTTATAATTATAGGTGTTCTAGTCGCTCAATTAATACCATTAATTAGTCAAGAAGCTGCTGATCAAAGATTTAATGATAGTTAAATATTAGGAGAATAAAATGATATTAAGAGGGACTAAATTTCAAATTAAAGTTTGGAATGAAATTTCTAAAATTCCTAAAGGTAAAGTTAAAACTTATAAGGAGTTAGCAAAATTAATTAAAAAACCAAAAGCAATAAGGGCGGTAGCAAATGCTTGCGGTAAAAATCCTTATCCAATCAAAATACCATGTCATAGGGTAATCAGATCTGATGGTACTTTAGGTGGATACAGCGGCAAGGGTGGAATCGCAAGAAAGAAAAATCTTTTAAAAAAAGAAGGCTATAATTTTGAAAGAATTTAAATTACATCCTAGACTTATTAAAGATACTTTTCATATTATTGACCTAAAATTAAGTAGGTTATTACTAATGAATGATTCTAATTATCCATGGTTTATTCTTGTGCCAACAAGGAAAAATATTACTGAATTATATGAACTAGAAAAAAAAGATAGGCTAGAATTAAACTCAGAAATTGATACAGTTTCAAAAAAATTATCAATACATTTCAATGCAAAAAAAATGAATATAGCCGCATTAGGTAATATTGTACCTCAGCTCCATATTCATATAATTGTTAGAAAAAAAAATGATGCTGCATGGCCAAACCCAGTTTGGAATAACACAGATACAATTCCTTATAAAGAAAGCTTTTCATTTAAATTGGTTAAAGATATAAGAAGATTGTTAGGTGATTTAATTTAGTGTCTAGTAAAGATGAAAACTTTAATAAACTATTGCCCGTGCTTCTTTTAGAAAATTATGTATTTTGTAATTTTCCTTCTTCAAGATACGGAGACTATGTGAATCTTAAGCCAATTGCTTCATTTAATGAAAAGGAAGGTTTAACTTTAGTAATTAAAAAAGAAACTGCTCAATTAAATAATTTTAGCTATGAGGGAGTATTTAGGTGTATTTCATTAGAACTTATATCTAGTCTATCAAGCGTTGGACTAACCTCAAAAATTTCTAAGCTATTATCAGATAATGGAATTAGTGCGAATATTTGCGCTGGTTATTATCATGATCATATATTTGTGCCACAAGACCGGTCTGAAGAAGCATTAAAGTTACTTTGTGACAATGCATAAAATAAATGTAAAATAACTAGAATATGACTGAAATCAATCAAACCTTTGATATAAATAAACTTTCATTAATTAAATTTGATAAACTTCCTGCAATAACATTTAGAGATAGACTTAATAGACTAAAGCAAAATATTAAATTTAAGTATTTACCATTCAGACTTTATCACCGTATTAGATGTTATAAGTATGCTAAATACAGAAGCCCCGAACTAAGTCTTATCTCAAATTTGGTTAAAAATAATCAAAATAGTATTGATATAGGTGCTAATTTAGGACTTTTTACATTTTTTATGTCCAGAGCATCAAAGCATGTTTTTGCATTTGAACCAAATCCATATCCTTTAGAGAATTTAAAGGGCTTAGTTGATAGCAATGTCACAGTACTTCCAATTGCATTGGGTAATAATGATGGCCCAGTAGAAATTAAAATACCTCATCATCGAAAAGGTTGGTCATCTAATGGAGCATCATTAGCCTCTAAAGAAATAAATGATGGTAAAATCATAAATATTCAATGTAGAAAGCTTGATAGTTTAAATATTGAAAATATAGGCTTAATAAAGATAGATGTTGAAGGGTTTGAAATTGAAGTAATAAGAGGTGCTAAAGATACTATTTTAAAAAATAAACCAGTTATGATAATTGAAAATGAAATAGTTCATACAAAAGATACTAATGAATTATTTACAACAATGAATGAATTTGGCTATGATAAGTATATTTGTAATTCAATTGGAAAATTGAAAAAAATTAATAACTTTTCAGTTGAAGAAAATCAAAAAAATGCAATTAGAAATTTAGACATTAATTATATTCAAAATTTTATTTTTATACCGAAAGAAAATAATAGTGCATAAAACATTAACAGAAATTATCAAGAATCGTAAATCGATTAGGTCCTTTGCAGATAAACCAGTTAGCAATGATATTATCAAAGAAATGCTACAAAAATCCTCAAGAGCACCATCTGGAGGAAACTTACAACCTTGGAAAATTTATATTGTTAATGAAAAATCAATGAAAGATTTTTTACAATTTCAAAAAAATTGGAAAGGCAAAGAAGAACCCCCATATCCAATTTATCCTGAAAAATTAAAAGAGCCTTATAGGACTTCGCGTAACCAAATGGGTGAGCAGATGTATTCATTGCTCGATATAAAAAGAGAAGACAAAATAGGTCGATTGAATCAGATGCTTAAAAACTTTGATTTTTTTGGTGCCCCGGTTGGAATGTTTTGTTTTATTGATAAACAAATGGGTTTACCTCAATGGTCTGATCTTGGCATGTTTCTTCAAACATTTATGTTACTAGCAGTAGATAATAATTTAGATACTTGTGCACAAGAATCATGGTCACTTAAACAAAATTGTGTGAAAACTTATTTAGATATTTCTGATGATTCTATATTATTTTGTGGTATGGCGATTGGACATGCTAACATGGACGATAAAGTAAATGAATTGAATACTCCTAGAAGACCAATTGATGAGTGGGCAACTTTCATAGAATAAATAATATAATTAAATCAATTGCTTATAATAACTCTATACTTTTTATAGAATTTTTTCTCATTTAAACTAAAAGACTTAAATTATGGCTCGAAAAACTATTTACGATATTCAGACTAAAATGGGTAATGAAAAAATTACCTGCTTGACAGCCTATACAGCACCTATTGCCAGATTATTAGATGAACATATAGATATTCTACTTGTTGGTGATTCATTAGGTATGGTTCTGTATGATTATGAAAACACATTACCAGTAACACTTGATCAAATGATTGAACACACTAAAGCTGTTATAAAATCTACAGTTAAATCTTGTGTAATCATGGATCTTCCATTCGGCACTTATGAAGAATCTAAAGAACAGGCGTTTAGTAATGCTCTTAGATCAATTAAAGAAACAAATTGTGCAGGCGTTAAATTAGAAGGTGGCATATTAATTAAAGAAACAGTCAAATATATTACAGAAAGAGGGATTCCAGTAATGGGGCATATTGGCTTACAACCACAAAGTGTAATTTTAGATGGCGGGTATAAAATAAAAGGTAGAGATAAATTTGAATGGAAAAAATATATTGATGATGCAATTTCTTTAGAAAATGCTGGAGCTTTTAGCATTGTTTTAGAGGGAATGGTCGAACCTTTGGCGGAAGAAATTACTAAGATTTTAAACATACCCACAATTGGTATAGGTGCATCAGTCAAATGTGATGGTCAAGTTTTAGTTACAGAAGATATGCTCGGACTAACAAATATCTCTCCAAAATTTGTAAAAGAATATATTAATATTAGAGCACCAATAGAAAATGCTATAAAAGATTATGTTAGTGAAGTAAAGTCAGAAAAATTTCCATCAGAAAAACACACTTATCAAATGAAACCTATGATTGTAAAAGAAGAAAAGAAATAAAATTATGGCAAATATATTTAATGAAGTCGATGAAGATATTAGAAAAGAAAGATACCAAAGTCTTTGGAATAAATATGGAAAATATGTAATTAGTTTAATTGTACTAATAATTGTAATATTTAGTTTAAGTCAGTATTTTAAGCAGAAAAATATTACTGATAATAAAAAATTATTAGATATTTACTACAGTGCTGCAGAAAAAATTGAAATTAATCAATATGAACTTGTAAATAAAAGCCTAGAAAAATTATATAATGAAAAAAATAAAACTTTATCAGCTTTTAGTGGCTTCAAACTTACAGAAACATTAATTCAAGACAATCAAAAAGAAAAAGCATTATTGTTTTTAGAAGAAATGTATAACAACAAATCATTAGAGCAAATATATCGAGAGCTAGCGTTGTATAAATATATAATAATTAATTTTGAAAATATTCAGATTAAGGAAATTGAAGATATTGCAAATTCAATTACTGCAAACAAAATTATATTAGGACCATATTTTCAAGAAATATTTGGTATCAAGCTTTTAATTTTAGGAGATATCGAAAAAGCGAATTCTATATTTACTGAGTTATCTATAGATGAAAACACTCCATTCGACCTAAAAGTAAGATTAGAAAAGTTAATTCAGATAGCGAGTTAATGTGAAGCATCTGTTAATCAAGCTATCCATTTTATTTATTTTGACTAGCTGTGCTAGCAATAAGGACGAAAAACTAATTAATGATAGAATTTCAGTTCTATCTTACGCCTCAAATTTACTTGTATCAGCAGAATTAAATTTAGATGAAATAAAGTTAAGCCAAGCAAAAGAGATTACTTATTGGTCACAGTCAGGGCAAAACCCTCAAAATAATTTGCCACATTTTCTTTCTGAAATAAGTTTTGATAATAAAGAAAAAATTCAAAAAGATAGTGGTAGAGCATCAAATACTATTCAACCTATTTATTTTGAAGGGAAATTATGTAATGTAAGCACTCGTGGTTACCTTAGGTGTATTGATGTAGAATCAAAAGAAATTAAATTTGAATTAGATCTAAGAAATGAAAATGAAGATGAATATGAAATTATTCGTGGTGGGTTAGCATATTTTGATGATCAAATTGTTTTAGCTGATGGCTATGGACAAATAAAAGTTTTTAGCACTATAGATGGTAATTTAATCTGGGAAAAAAACATAAGTATACCTATTTTATCAGCACCCGTTATTTACCGTAATTATATATATTTCATTACCTTAGATAATAAGATTTATGCTCTAAATCTTAAAAATGGAAATATTAAATGGAGTTTTCAAACTACATTTGAGGACAAAAAAAGTTTATTTACAGCTTCTCCTGCTGCAATAGATAATATTATTATAGCGCCTTTTGGTAACGGAGAAATTATTGCTTTTAATTATGATACAGGAGATATTTATTGGTCGGAAAATGTATCAAAAATATCATCTTTAAGTAATTTTGATATCAAAGATATAGCTGCCAATCCAGTAATATCAGGAGATAAGGTTTATGCAGTTAGTAGCAATGGAAGGTTAGTAGTATCAAATATAGTAAATGGTTCCTTGGCATGGTCCCTAGAAATGTCAGGAAGAAACTCACCCATAATATCGAATAACCAATTATATATTGTTGATAATGAAGCAAGGTTAATGTGTGTAAATAAGCTTACAGGTCAAATTTATTGGATAACTCAACTTGAAGTGAATAGGAGTGGAAAAAAATCTGGTAAAAAAAATAATTGGATAGGTCCATACCTCATTAATGGGTTACTTTATGTTTTATCAACTCATGGTGAATTACTAAGTATTTCCCCAACAACAAGTGAAATTCTTTCTAGCAAAAAAATTAATATAAGTGGAATTAGTATTAATCCCATCATTATATCGAAAAATTTATTTATAATGGATAATAATTCAAATATTTATAAATTAGATTGATTACGTGAAAAACATTAATTTTTTAATTGTTGGAAAGCCTAACTCTGGCAAATCAACATTCTACAATACTTTAAACGATAAATATCTTTCGCCAACAGGCCCAGAATCTGGTTTGACTAAAGATATTTTTAAGAATGAAGTTAGCATATTAGACACAAATTTTATTTTTTTTGATACTCCAGGATTAAGAAGGAAAAATAAGATTGATGATAAAGATGAAATTAAGCTTACATACAACGTTATAAAGCTAATTGATAAAATTGACGTGGTATTTTTATTAGTGGACGCAACAAAAAATCTTACTAAACAAGATTTAAAAATAGCAGAAATTGTCATTAAAAGAAAAAAAATTCTTTTTATTGTTTTCAATAAGATTGATTTAATTGATGATTTAAATAAATTTCAAAAAGAAAAAAAATATTATTTTTTAGAAAGTTACAGCCCATCAAATACAATTAACCTTAAATTTATATCGGCACTTTCAATAGACAATATTGAAAGAATATTAAAAACTGTTATTCGAGCGTGTAGAGTTAAATCGACAAAAATTAGCACCCCTAAGTTAAATAATTTTGTAAGAGACATGTTGAAGAGTCAAAAGTTTCCAAAAATCAATAAGATAGAGGTTAAGCCAAAGTATATGGTTCAAACAGATGACGATTATCCTAGATTTAAAATATTTATTAACACAAGTAAAAAAGTGCCTCAAAGCTATAAGCGCTTCTATGAAAATATTTTGAGAAAAAAATTTTCACTAATTGGAGTGCCTGTTCAGTTAGACTTTATTTCGGCAAAAAACCCTTATATTAAGAAAAACTAAACATTTTCCCTGTTTCAATAATATTTTCTCCTAAGCAGGATATAATTCTAGTAACGACTTTATTTAATTCAACTAAATTTTTTTTATTTTCACCAGGAGAAGTTATATTTAGAAAATTAGATTCTAACAATGGTGGTTCAAATAAATTTATTTTTAGATTTGTTTGCTTATTTTCATTTGCATAAGTCCTTATTAAATTATTTAAAGCTGACATGGTAGTGTTGTACGCACCCCAATATTGACTTGCTGTATGATTAATATTTTTTGAAATTATTAATGCTCTTGATTTACTTGATGCTAAAAATAATGGATGAAATGATCTTAATAATCTATAATTAGCTATAAGGTTTAAATTTATAATTTCCTCAAATTCTTTTGGTTTGATTGATGTTACAGGGGATAGGTGTCTAATCATACCAGCACATGAAACGAACACATCAATCCTTTGATGTTTTTTATAAATGCTGTGTCCTAATTCATCTATTAAGTCAAATTTAGTCAGGTCAAGTGGAACAATAGTTGCTTCACACGAATTTATTGAAATTAAGTCACTTGTTTCTTCTAAAGCATTAACATTTCTACCTATTATATATATGTGCTGTGCAGTTTTTGAGAGCTCGATCGCTACACCCCTTCCAATGTTTGAAGATGCCCCAGTAACAACACAGATTTTATTTTTTAACATTAAATTAATTCTAATTTTTCTTCAATTTCTCTTGGTAATATCTTAAAAAGTTCTTTTCCTTTATCTATACTTTCATATAGCACAGAATCATTTTTATAAGACTTCAGTAAAGTGTTTGAAAAACTCCAGCTACTGAAAACAGAAAATATTATAATTATTATTATGTAACCTCGAAAAATACCAAATAGAAATCCAAACAGCCTATCTATCACACCACTTCTATCAGAACTAATTTGTCCTATAATTAATCTATTTATCAATGTAAAAATGACATATGAAATAATAAATACTGATATAAATATACTTATATCAATAAGTGTGGGCGAAAGATTTAAGGCCTCTTTAAATGGAATTCTTAAGTATCCAAAAGAATATTTTAAAAGAGTAATTAATGCTATCCATTTAACTAGATTTAGTAAATTTCTTAAAAGACCAGCTTTAAGAGACAATAATGCTGAAACTGTAATTATAGTAAGACAAAATATATCAAAAAAATTAGCAAATTCTGCTAGATCAATATTCATTTAAATACCTTAGTTTTAGTAATTAAGATTGGTAATAATGTTAAACTTCCAATTAATGCTATTAACATAGCCAAAGCAGTAAATATTCCAAAATAAATAGTTGGCCAAAAATTAGAAAAAATTAAAATCGAAAAGCCTGCAATAATTGTTAAAGAAGTATTTTTTATTGCCCTACCAACAGTTAGATTGCATATAGAAACAGCTTCATTGTAGCTACCAGTAAGTAGATAGTTTTCTTTAAATCGATATACGTAGTGAATACAATTATCAACTGCAATGCCTACAGTTATAGCGGCTATTGTTATAGTCATTAAATCTAAAGGTATATTTGCGAGTCCCATTATGCCAAGTATTACTACGCAAGCAATTATATTTGGAAGCATTCCAATTACTGCCAACTTCCACGATTTAAATAAAAAAATCAACATAATGAATATACCAAGCATCACCGTACCAAGTGAAGATATTTGTGAATCAAATAAACTTTGAAGCATATTATTATATAGCACAAGTATACCAGTTGTTATGACGCTAAAGTTTTGTGTATTATAATCTTTTTGAAACTTATAGTTAATTTCATTTAAGAATTCATTTCTTTTTAAATTTTTATTTGTATCTATCATTCTAACTGTTATTCGAGCTTGATTTTTATCTATAGAAAGGTAAGGGTCTAATATTTGAGATTTTAATTCTTTTGGAAGTTTTTTATAGATTACTGACAACTCAAGATTATCAAATTCTTTGTCTGAATTTAATCCTTCAGCCACTCGTATAACTGAAGCCAGTGACAACACTTTGCCAGTAAATTCAAAGCGATCAATATAATCATGAACATCTTTGATAAGGTCCATTTTTTCTTTAGTAAACCAGTAGTCCGCTGGGTCATACTCGAACCCAAAGTCAAAAAAATCGTCATCAATACTATCGTCAGCATTGCCTTCTTTGAATTGTATAATTATTTCTAATGGAGTTGTGCCACCGAGCTTATCGTCTATTAATTTCATACCTTTATAAATCTCAGTATTACTTTTAAAATAATTTACAAAACTATTTTCTACTTTTAAATTTAATGTTCCATAAATTCCAACAATTAATAATAATATAAAACATGAAATCAATATATTTGGATAATCATTTATTAATTTAACAAATATAGATCTACCCTCAATTTTTTGCTCATTATTTTTTATAGTTAATTTCAACTTCATCATTAGTATGGGCAGAAAAGTAAAACTTGAAATCAATGTAATTAAAAGCCCTACACACATCATTAGACCAAAGTCCATTATTGGCTTTATTCCACTAAAGTATAAAGTGAAGAAAGCAAAAATAGTTGTGAGTGTTGTAAATATGCATGGTTTAGTCATTTCAGACATATTTTGCACAATAAGTTCTACTTTTGATAATGTTTTGTTAACTCTAATTAGATTTCGATATCTTACAATTATATGGATTGTCATCGATAAAGTTAGAATTAACATTAATGAGATAAAATTAGATGAAATTACTGTAACTTTCCAATTAAGCAATGAGATAATTCCAGTCATAATGACTAAGGCAAATATACAGTTAGCTAAACATAAAATTATCCATTTAATATCCTTAAAAATGAAATAAAGAATAAAGATAATAAATAATAAAATACCGAAACCAAATATTAGAATATCATTCTTAACATAAGATATTGTATCATTAGCAATCATTGAAACTCCACCAAGATGTAATTCGATTTGATCAGTTCTATACCTTGAAATAATAGATCTAATTTCCTCTATATTTTGTGCTCTTTCTAAATCCATATTTTTTTTTAGTTCGTTGTATTTTTTTTCTATAACTTTTAATTCATTTTTAATTGAACTAGAGGGGCTTAAAATTTTTTTGAGACTACTTCTTTTTTCTACAATATTGATAAAGTCATTATTGTCGTTAATAGTAATAATTATACCAGAGCTTTTTCCATCCTTGCTAATTACAAGCTCACTAAAAATTGGGCTCTCTATAAGTTCTTTTTCTACCTCTATCAAATCTAATTCTGGAGATCTTAGAGTTAGTTGTCTGGTTGCAAGATCAGTTAGGGACTGGTTGCCCAACTTAAGAATTGGAACATCTAAAATCGATTGAACACTATCAACCCATTTCAATTTAGATATTTCATCTGATAAATTTTTTATAAAAATAATATTTTTATCAATTATTATCTTACTTCTACTAGTAATGGCAATTAATAGAAAATCTTTAGATGAGTATTCTTTGATAACTTCCCTATAGTTATTTAAATCTTGATCATTTTCTAGAATTAATGTGTCCGATGATGCATCTAACTGAAAATCTTTAGTACTGTATAAAGCACCAATGAAAATTATGGAAAAAACAATGGTTAATACATTTATGTATTTTGTTAGAAAAGTATTCATTAAATAATTTATATATATTTTCTTTTATAACGATTGCCTAGTGAAGTAAGTATCTCATAAGAAATTGTATTAATATTCTTTGATATATTATTGATATTATTAAGCTTATTTATAACATCAACATAGACAATTTTCTTAGAATTCAACAATTCAGGAAAACGACTCATATCTATTGTTATCAAATCCATAGATATTCTACCTAAAACCTTTAGATTTATATTATTCAAAGAAACATACATATTATTACTAAATTTTCTATTTATCCCATCTGCATAACCAATAGCGATAGTACCTATTAACATATCTTTTTTTGCCTTAAATGTTGCACCGTATCCAACTGTATCATTTTTTTGAATTTGACGTATTTGAATAATTTTAGCTTTTAATTTTATAACATTATGTAATTTAATATCTTTATTTATAAATGGATTTCCACCATATAATGCGATACCCGGCCTTACTAAATCAAAGTGATATTTTTTATTTAGAAACATTCCAGCAGAATTTGCCAAACTTGCTTTTGATTTTTTAAATTCTTTTCTTATTAAATTAAACTTTTTAAGTTGTTTTTCATTCATAGGATTTTTTGGTTGATCTGCACAAGCAAGGTGGCTCATAATCAATTCTATTTTTATATTTGATATCTTACTTTTATTCTCTAACAGCCATTTAGTTTCTTTTTTATCTAGTCCGAGGCGAGACATTCCTGTATCAAAATGAACAGCAATTTTTTTATTAAATTTTTTTTGTTTATTTAATGAATCAATCATTAATACTTGATCTAATGTATTCGTCACAGGGATGATGTTAAACTTCATAAATTCTCTAAAATTTTTCAGATTTATACCATGATAGCAGAAAATCTTTATTGATTTAGAATAGTTTCTTAATCTTACTGCTTCTGAAAAATGTGCTACAAAAAATATTTTACATCCATCTTTTATTAAATTTTTAATTACAGGTTTATCTCCAATGCCATAGGCATTAGCTTTCACAGTGGCTGCGCATTTAACCTTTTTATCAAGCCTATTTTTTAGATTATTGTAATTTTTAGACAGTGCTTTTAGATTGATCTCTAAAAGAGCATTGTCATCTTTAGAATAGTAGTTTGACATCGATTATTTGATTTAAATTAGTCATTACCTTGAGCGTACTCACTGCCAATGTAATTTCCAAATCTAGTAAATTTACTCTCAAAGCTCAATCTTATATTGCCTGTTGGACCATGCCTTTGCTTTCCTATTAAAAGCTCTGCTTGACCATGAATTTCGCTCATTTTTTGTTGCCAATCAATATACTCAGAAGTTCCTGGAGATGGCGCAGTTCTTTCAACATAATATTCTTCTCTAAAAATAAACATTACGACGTCCGAGTCTTGTTCAATTGATCCAGATTCTCTTAAATCTGATAATTGAGGTCGTTTATCTTCACGCTGCTCAACTTGTCTTGATAATTGTGAAAGAGCAAGTATTGGTATATTTAATTCCTTAGCTAAAGCTTTTAACCCTTGAGTTATTTCAGAAACTTCTAAAACCCTAGACTCACCTCTCGATGTTTTAGGTGGTCTAAGTAGCTGAAGATAGTCTACAATTATCACACCTAAACCATGCTTTCTCTTTAATCTTCTTGCTCTAGAAGCTAGTGTAGCTATGTTTATTGCTGGAGTATCATCGATAAACAATGGCATCTCTACAATTTTTTGCGATGTTGCAACTAACGAATCTAAATCTTTTTCAGACAAATTACCTTTTCTCATTTCATTTGAGCTAATTTTAGCTTGTTCTGAAAGCACTCTAGTTGCCAATTGTTCAGCAGACATTTCCAGAGAAAAAAATGCCACATTTGAATTTTTGTCATCCTCATCATAAGCTTTTTTAGCAATATTAAATGCAATATTAGTCGCAAGAGAAGTTTTACCCATTGATGGTCTTCCTGCTAATATTAATAGATCAGATGGGTGAAGTCCGCCAAGTTTTTGGTCTAAGTCAATAAAGCCAGTTGAGATACCCGTTACACTTGAATCATTTTCATATGCCTTTGTTATTTGCAACATCGCATCATCAAGAGAGCTACTAAAGTTTTGCATTGCATGCAGTTGGCTTCCTTTTTCAGATATTTGATATAATTCTTTTTCTGCTGTTTCTATTAGCTCACTAGGATTAACGTCGATGTCACTTTCAATGGCATTATGTTCAATTTTTCCACCAAGAATATAAAGGTTCCTTCTAACAGCAAGGTCATAAATAATCTGAGCATAGTTCTTTGCATATTCAAGAGATACAGCTGCATTAGCTAATCTTGCTAGGTATGAAGAGCCACCGATTTCTTCTAAAGATTTTTCAACTTCAAAGTAACTTTTTAAAGTTACTGGTGTTGCAAGTTGTCCTTTTGCAATTAGTCTATTAATAACCTCATAAATTCTTTTATGTATTTCTTCATAAAAATGATTTGAGTCAATTATAGCACTCACTTCATCAGTTATATCATTATTCAAAAGTATTGCGCCAAGTAGTCCTTGTTCTGCTTCAGCATTATGTGGTAATTCTTTGAGATCTTTTTGTAAATTTTGACTTAATTGAATTGTTGAAGACATAATTAACAACATAAACAAAATGATATTTAATTAAAGTTGTAATAGGAAAAAGATACTCACACTTTCAATAGGATTGTTGATCTTTTTATACAAATGAGTGCTTATATCTAAGTTAGGATAAGGCTTTCAAGTTATTGATTTTAAATGTAGGAAATTAATTTTTCTCTAAAGATATCTTAATCGTGCTTGTTATATCTTCATAAATTTTAATTGTTATATTAAATTCTCCGAGAGTTTTAATTTCACCAGTAATAATATTTTCGTTTAAAATATTGTGTCCTTGGGCCTTTAATAAATCAGATATTTGTTTTTGAGTAACTGCTCCATAAAGAGCATCTTCATCATTTGATTCTACTCTCATAGTAAGTGAGATTTTATCAAGTGAATCTTTTAGGTAATTAGCCTCTGAAATTTTAATATCATTTTGTTTAGAGATATTATCCATCTTACTATCTAGTTCAGATCTATTTTTTTTGTTAGCTACAATTGCAAGTTTTTTTGGAAGCAAGAAGTTGTTAGCATATCCATCTTTAACAGTAACGATCTCACCAGCTTTGCCAACTCTTTCAATTGATTCAAGTAGTATTATTTGCATGAGTTTATTTATTTTCCTACATATGGTAAAAGCGCAAGATACCTTGCCCTTTTTATAGCTTCTGTTAATTCCCGTTGCTTTTGTATTGGGATATATGTAATTCTTCTAGGTGTAATTTTACCCTTTTCAGATATAAATTTCTTTAAGGGATATAAATTCTTATAATCAAATTTAATATCTTTTTTTGATGGAGCGTCTTGTTTTTCCATTTATTCTGGATCCTTAGAAAGTTGGGTAGGAGTTTTGTCAAACTCTTTCACTTTAATTGATATATGCCTAATGACGTTTTGATTAAGGTTTAGTTTCGCAGTAATTTTATCATTTCCATCTCCTGGCATATTAACATTCATAAATTGATAAAATGCCTTTTTATTATCTTTAATCATATAAGCTAAATTTCTTAAACCCCAGCTTTCTTCATATACTACTTCGCCACCAAGTTCTTTGATCAAGTCTTTATGCGTGTTAATTTCTGATTCCAATTGGGTAGAACTCAAATCTTGCTTATAGATAAGTACATGTTCGTATAAAGACATTTAAAATAAGTGTTTTCTATTAATTTAATATTAAAAAAAGAATAAATATTCTATTATTAATTTATTAGCAAGAATTACTTTTTAAATGTTTATATGACTATTGCACTACTTTTTCCAGGTCAAGGCTCCCAATTTATCGGAATGGGTAAAGATTTCTACGATCATTATGAAAGTGCTAAATCAGTCTATAATGAGCTAGATTTAGCTTTAAATAGGCCTTTAAGTGACTTAATTTTTAATGGAAGTAATGTTGATATATCTCTAACAACAAATTCACAGCCTGCAATTATGGCCACCAGCATTGCAATCTTTAGAACAATTCAGGCTGAAAAATTGACTAATATAAACAATATTAAGATGGTAGCTGGGCATTCACTAGGTGAGTATTCTTCTCTAGTTGCTAATGATTCATTAGAGTTTTTTGATGCAGCTAAGCTGCTAAAGATAAGATCAGAGGCAATGCAAGAGAGTATGCCGGTGGGTACAGGCGGTATGGCTGCTTTGATAGGAACTTCACTTGAACAAATTGATGATATATTACCTGAGTTAAACGAGTATGGTAAAATATTTATAGCAAATGATAATGCTAATGGTCAGGTTGTGCTAAGTGGTGAAATTTCTGCTATTGATTATATTTGCAACAATAGTAAAAAGTACAATATTAAGAGAGCCATAAAACTTCCTGTGAGTGCCCCATTTCACTGTGAGTTAATTAACAGTGCGGCAACTGCTCTTAAAAAAGAAATTATGAATTTTCATTTTAAAGACTTTAAATATCCCTTAGTATCAAATGTCAATGCTAAGCCTTGTTCAGCCAAAAATATTCAAAGTCTTCTAGTTGATCAAGTGGTAAGTAGAGTTAGATGGAGAGAAATATTAGAATATATGGTTAATCAAAACACTACTACTTTTATTGAAATAGGACCTGGAAATGTTTTGACTAATCTTGTAAAGAGAATGAGTAAGTCAGCCAACGCAATTTCTATTTCTAAAATTGAAGATTTATCAAAATTAAAAGAGATTTAATGATGGGTAAAAATAAAACAGTACTTATAACAGGTGCAACTGGTGGTCTAGGTTTATCAATTGCAGAGGAGTTTTATAATAGAGAATATAACCTTATTTTGACTGGAACAAATGATAGTAAGCTAAAATCTTTGGAAACAAAGTTTGTAAATAATACCAAGGTAATTAAATGTAACCTTGTAGAACTCGATGATATTTCAAATATGTTTGACATAATCCCAAGTGATTTTGAAGGAGTGGATATATTAATCAATAACGCAGGCATAACAAAAGATAATCTTTTTTTAAGAATGAAAGAAGATGATTGGGACGATGTAATAAATGTAAACTTAAAAGCAAATTTTAGTTTATGTAAGCTTGTAGTTAAAGGTATGGTAAAAAAACGATGGGGAAGAATTCTTAATATATCTTCGGCAGTTGCAAAAATGGGCAATGCTGGACAAACTAATTATGGAGCTTCAAAAGCTGCAATAGAAGGGTTTACCCGCTCACTTGCTTTAGAAGTTGCATCAAGGGGTATTACTGTAAATGCTGTTGCACCAGGTTTTATAAGAACTGACATACTGGATTCTATAGATCCAGGCAAATTAGAGGCTATGGCTAAGAATATACCAGTAGGCAGAATAGGAGACTCAAAAGATATTTCTAGTATAGTATTCTTTCTTGCATCAGACGAATCATCTTATATTACGGGGCAAGTATTGCATGTTAATGGTGGCTTGACATTATGAGCAATATAAGGATAAAGGCATTATTAAAATAATTAGGAGAAATTATGAGTGAAGTAGCTGAAAAAGTAAAATCTATTATTGCAGAACATCTTGGTATTGATGACCTAGAAAAAATAACTAATGATGCAAAATTTATTGATGATCTTGGAGCTGATAGTCTCGACACAGTAGAGCTAGTAATGGCTTTTGAAGAAGCTTTTGATGTCGAAATTCCTGACGAAAAAGCAGAAAAAATATTAACTGTAGGTGACGCCATCAGCCATCTAGAGAGTTAAAAATTAATTTTTATTTACGATTATGAAAAGAGTTGTTGTCACTGGGCTAGGCTTGGTGACGCCACTTGGGTGTGGTGTTAATCATAACTGGAATAATTTATTATCCGGAACCTCTGGATGTAAACAGATTACTAAATTTGATCCTAGTGATTATAAGTGTAAAATTGCATGTGAAGTACCCCTTGGAAATTTAGATGAAGGTAAATTTAATCCAGAAGAATGGATTGAAAAAAAAGAAATAAAAAAAGTTGACGATTTTATTCAATTTTCAATGGCTGCGTCTGACCAAGCTTTTCAAGATTCAAAAATTTCAATCTCTAACGATCTGTCTCTTAGGTCTGGTTGTATAATAGGCTCAGGCATTGGAGGTCTTCCAGGTATTGAAAAGACATCTTTAGATTTCCACGTCAATAAGTCAAAAATAAGTCCGTTTTTTATTACAGGTAGATTAATCAATATGGCTGCTGGCTATGCTTCTATAAAGTATAATTTAAAAGGGCCCAATTATTCTACTGTTTCAGCTTGTGCTTCGGGAGCTCATGCAATTGGTGAATCTGTTAGATTAATTCAATCGGGAAAGATGGATCTTATGCTTACTGGAGGCGCTGAAGGAGCTATTTCCCCAATAGGTATAGAGGGATTTACAGCATGTCGAGCACTTAGTACTAGTTATAATTGTTCACCATCAAAGGCCTCAAGACCTTTCGATGAAGCGCGAGACGGTTTTGTAATGGGTGAAGGCGCAGGAAGCCTTATTCTTGAAGAGTATGAGCATGCTATTAATAGGGGTGCAGAAATATACTGTGAAATTATTGGCTATGGAATGTCTGCTGATGCTTACCATTATACTTTACCAGAACCTACCGGTGATGGTGCAAAAAGAGCTATGGAAGACGCTTTGAGTGATGCAATGATTGATGCTTCACAAATTGATTATATTAATGCCCATGGAACTTCTACACCAGCAGGTGATAAGGTTGAGATTGAGGCAATTCAAGCTATTTTTAGTAAAAGATCAACAGATGTATGTTTGTCTTCAACTAAATCTCAGACGGGACACCTTTTAGGAGCTGCTGGAGCAGTAGAGGCAATATATTCAATATTAGCATTAAGAAATCAGACTATGCCTGCCTCTATAAATATTGAAAATCCTTTGGAGCACACTAAGATAAATATTATTAGAAGTCTTAATATTGATTATAAAATCAATAATGTTTTATCAAACTCTTTCGGTTTTGGTGGAACAAATGTTTCATTAATATTTGCAAATTTAAATTGACAAAAAACCTAGAAACAAAAGGAATATTAATTGTGATATCTTCACCTTCAGGTGCAGGTAAAACGTCGATATGTAAAAAACTATTAGAGTTAGATGATAAAATAAGACCTTCTATTTCACTAACAACTAGAAAGCCAAGAAATAACGAGACTAATGGTGTAGATTATTTTTTTACTTCAATTGAAGCATTTGATAAATTGGCCATAGAAGGAAGTTTCTTAGAATATGCAAATGTTTTTAATAATAAATATGGAACATTAGCAAGTTCAACTAACGATCTCTTAGAAAAAAACTTTGATGTACTCTTTGATATAGATTGGCAAGGCACCCAACAACTTACCCAAAGCAATAATAATGTTTTAACAATATTTATATTGCCACCTGATAAACTTGAAATTGAGCGTAGGTTAAAAAAAAGGGAAGAAGAAAATCTAGAGAGTATTGATATTGTTAAAGATAGAATGTTGAAATTTGAAGATGAGTTGAGTCATTGGAAAGAATACGATTACGTGGTAACAAATGATGATTTTGATAAATGTATAGATGAAATAATTAACATAATTGGTGCTGAGCGAAAAAAAAGAACGAGACAAAAAACTTTATTCACTAAAATTAGAAATTTAACAGAGTAAATTTATATAAGCCTTGCGATGTTGCAGTAATTTAAAATGCTTAAATTTTCAGCCCTAAGATTCTCATCAATATCAAGTTGCTTTATTATGTGAATATACTCATTCAGATTATTTTTTATCTTTTTCCTTCTTTGCGAAAAAGCCATTTTAGCAACTTTATCAATTTTATTTATATCTACTTCTTTGTATTCATTGAGAGGCATAAATTCTAGTATAGTACCATCAACCTTTGGAGCAGGAGTAAATAAAACTGAAGGTACATCTATTAATTTTTTTATAATATAGCGAGACTGAACAACTACTGAAAGCTTTCCATAAGCCTTACAGTTTGGAAGGGCTATTATGCGATCAGCAACCTCTTTCTGAAACATTAAAACCATTTTTATCTGCTGGGGAGGCCATTTTTTTGTTTTTGTCCATTTGTAAAGTAGCTCAACTGAAATATTGAATGGGAGATTACCTACAATAATTGAGTTCTTTATTAAATTTTTTTCAAATTCAAATTCTAAAGCATCAATATTAATAATATTTACGTTCTTATCTAAAAATTTTTTAGTCAAAGTACTTATTAGTCTTTGATCTTTTTCAATTAGGATTAATTTTCTAAATTTTTTCTTAAATAAAAATTCTGTTAAAGTTCCAGGTCCAGGACCTATTTCAATTAGTGTATTATTTGATTCTGATGAGATAAAATTCGATATTTTTTTCAAAAAATTCTTATCATAAATAAAATTTTGACCTAAAGACTTTTTTTTAATAATCAAATTCTACCTATTTTCTATATTTGCTTCTGACCTAAGGTCTCTTAACAATTTTGACGCCCTTAATTCAATTTGTCTCTGTATTAGAAGATTATTAATATCTTCTCTAGATAATGTTGGGTTTTGTTGCAATACATCTTCTAGGTCAATTGGATCAACTTTAGCTGTTCTATAAAATAGCCTTCCTGATAATTCATTCCAACCAATTTTAATACGAATTGACTCATATAAAATATTAACTTCTAAATCATTATTAATAAGCAAAGAATTAATATCATTTATATCATTAGTTAAATAAGCATTTTTAATATACTTATTTATTTCATCTTGGTTAATGGATATGTTATATTTTTTCATTTGTTCATGTTGCAATTTTTCATTAACCATCAGAGACAATAATTCCTTTGCGTACTGATCAATATTTACACTATTGATATCTATTTTATTTAAGATTGAAAATAGTTTAATTCTTTGTTTTAAATCAAAATTAGTTATAACTTCATCATTAACAAGTTTTATAATTTTTAAATTTTTTTCTTCAGCATTTAATGATCCTAAACTGCCGACAAATAAAAAAGCAAAAAGTATAATTTTTGTAATTATTTTTCTCATATTTTATAAATTTGGTCCAAAATTTTTAATTTTTCCATAGTTTTTACTTGTACCAAAAGGCTTTAAGGTAATTGTAAAGCTAAAGCCACTTGAATTCGTAATATCATCGACAGCAGTAAAGTCTCTATAGTAATCTAAGTTAATGGCTAAACAATCATTTTCGTAATAAACACCAAGGGCATTTCCAATACTTTTTTCAGTTAATAAATCTTTTCTGACAGATGCAATTACATCTGTATATTTATTAAGACTTAATTTAGCTCCTAAAGAAATTTGTTCAGAAGTTTTAATTCTATTAGATGTCTCATAATCATAGTCGAATCCAAATTTAATTTTGTTAATCTTAATAGAAGAATTTATATTGTTATCTTTTAAATAAAGATCTGTTCTATCTATTGTAATATCTGATTTAATATATCCAATGTTACCAAAATCAAGAGTGTTACTAATAAAATAATTTGAAATCTTATGTGAATTAGGCAATTTATTTTTGTTAAATTTAACAGATTGGCCTATTGAGGTATTTATGAAAAGACTTTCGTTATTTATTAGCCAATTAATTCCGTAATTTATTCGTGGGCCACTTTCCCATTGTGAAAGTGAAGTTTCTCTATTTAATGAAAAAATATTACTGTTAGTGATAATCTGACTATTATTATAATTATTGTATGGCGCTAAAATAGGCATTACAATGGGTTCAATTGTCTCAGTTCTAGTTCCTGCATTCTTACTTAATGGAAAGGAAATTTTACTTGAAATTTGTGGAAAAATTCTTAGTTGATTAAAATTGTCACCACTATTATTAAAATATAGTAATCTATTTTGAGCAGTGTTTTCAAACTTTAATCCAGTGTTTTTAGAAATAACAACTTTATTTGATTCTATTTCAGAGGATATCTGTTGACTAGATTCTTTATCTATATTTTTATAATTAAGAAGTGAGTTTTTAATATCCCATTTTAAATTAAAAATTGGATCTGTATAATCATCTAGATTATACTGGATATTTGGATAAATATATTCCCATTTTTGATTATTATTGTTATTTAAATGTTTATAGATGTAAGAGTTAAATTCTAGATAGCTGTTATTTATACTTTTTGAAAAATTTAAACCACTTGTCAATATAGTTAAGTCATTTATATAATTTTTTCTTAAGTAAGTGTCATTATTAGATGTCTGTATCTTGTAATCAAATTTTCCAAATGGGTTTTTAACTGCCCCAGCAATAAATATATGGTTTTTTGTTCCAGTATTAGACTCGTTATTAGAAATACTAGAGTTTATATTTAATTTATGATTTTTTGTTAAATGTCTATAATCAAAAGAATAGTAATCATCTTTTTTTGTTTGAATAGTTGGTGTAAATGTTAAGTCATAATTAGAAGATATATTATAAAAAAAAGGAATAGATAAAGTTTCGCCTAGTACACTATCACTTGCAATAGTAGGCATTAGTAATCCAGATTTTTTTTTAACTGATGGATCAGGATGAGAGAAGAAAGGCGTATAAAGAATGGGAATATTTAGTACACTTAAAGTTGCTCCCTCATAGTAAACAGCTTTATTTTCAGAATCATGTATAACTCTATTGGCACTCAATTTCCAACCTGGACAATTACTAATGATATAGCCTTCTTTTAAGCATGGAGTATAAATTGCATCATCAATTTGATTAATATTAGAATCTTTTCTTGAAAAAGATTTGCCTACTATTCTTGTTCCATCTTTTAAACGTATTTTTATACTTGAACCCATTGCATCATTAAAATTCTTATCAGAAACAAAATTATCTAAAAAATAATAGTTATCAAGATCATCTTTTATAACTACATTTCCATATGCTTTCATTACCTCAATATCCTTCAAATAAATAAGCTCATCAGCTATTGAATTTAATTTTTGAGTTTCAATCTTAATATTACCAGATGCATTAATTTTATTTCCATCATTGCTCATTTCAATTTGGTCTGCTTCAATTTTTACCTCTTTGTTTTCCTTAGATAGAGCTAAAGAGGTATTGAATATGATTAGGCAAAAACAATAGGTAATGACTAAAGCTAAAAAAAAGAATTTATATTGTTTAATTTGAGTCATATTTTTTTATTTAATGTTTTATATTTATTAATAGTTATTGATATAAAAAAAAGTAAAAATGGAGTAATTAAGGATGATGCTAAAGGTGATAATTTTGAATTTGACCCCAGTGTATTCATTAAGTTTGAAAAAAAATAATAAATGAAAACAAGTAGAAACGAAGATACCACAACTTTTAGGAATTTATCATTATGCTTAACGTCAATAATGATTGCATTTGCTAACAGGACAAAACCAACAATAATTAAAGGCATTAGCAATATATTGTAGAAATAGATCTTATAATCATTTGTGGAATAACCTAATTTTTCTAAAATATAAATAAATGATGCTAATTGAAGATAAGACATCATTTCAGGAGCAGAAAGGCTATTTTTAATGTCTTCATTGCTTATAAATGCATCATATTCTAAATATTCATAAAATGTAGGATCTTGATATTTCTTAGTTATTAATAAATTTTTCATGTGCCATTTTTCATTTTTAAGATTTGCAATCTTGCCATCAATTCGTCCAATAAACTCATTGTCCCCAGTGTATTCTAGAAGCATAAAATCTAGCAGCGTTGCCCCATCATCTTTTATATTTTTTGCATATATAATATTAATTATTCCATCATTACTCTCTTGCATCAACCAAACACCATTTTGAGATATTGATGTTAGTCGATCAATTTTTTTTATATATTTATAATCCAATTCATGAAATTCTTTTTGAAAAATAGCTGACAGAGGATTAACTATTGTTACAAAAAAAATACCGATAATAAAAAAAATAAGTATAGGTACTTTTGATAGTTGTAATGAGGATATACCAGAAGAACCCATAATAATATATTCAGAACTTCTAATTAATTTTAAATAACAAAACACTGTAGAAAAAAAGATTACAATTGGTAGAGTTGAAAAACTTAATGTGGGTGTATTTAAAAATGTTAATTTAAAAATAATATCTATAGGCACATCTCTGTTTGTAGATTTTCTAAATTGTTCAACTAAATCTGAAAAATAAATTAAAAGAGTAAAGATTG
>JAONQW010000001.1 GCA_028412835.1 Candidatus Pelagibacterales bacterium | reverse complement strand
CAGAAGCTTATGATGCAGGTCTTATAGGAAAAAATGCATGTGGTTCTGGATGGGATCTTGATATCTATGTCCATAGAGGTGCAGGGGCATATATATGCGGTGAAGAAACAGCGTTATTAGAAAGTTTAGAAGGAAAAAAAGGGCAACCAAGATTAAAACCACCTTTCCCCGCAAATAAGGGCCTTTATGGAAGCCCAACAACTGTTAATAACGTTGAAACCATTGCTGTAATACCTACCATTTTAAGAAGAGGAGCAAATTGGTTTTCATCTTTTGGTAGAGAAAAAAATACTGGCACTAAAGTTTTTTGTATATCTGGTCATGTTAACAACCCATGTAATGTAGAGGAAGAAATGAGTATTCCTTTGAAAGATCTTATTGAGAAGCATGCGGGAGGTGTAATTGGTGGTTGGGACAATCTTAAGGCTATTATCCCGGGTGGATCATCTGTTCCTATGTTACCTAAACATATATGCGATGATGTTTTAATGGACTTTGACTCATTGTCAGCTGTTAAGAGTGGATTGGGAACTGCCGCTGTAATTGTAATGGATCAATCTACAGATCTTGTTAAGGCAATTGCACGAATTGCGTATTTCTATAAACATGAAAGTTGTGGACAATGCACACCATGTAGAGAAGGCACAGGTTGGATGTGGCGAATTTTAGAAAAGATTGCTGCCGGTAATTCTTCCTCTGCTGAGATAGATAAGCTACTTGATGTTACCAAACAAATAGAAGGCCACACAATATGTGCGCTAGGTGATGCAGCTGCATGGCCAATACAAGGTTTGTTTAGACACTTTAGAGATGAAATTGAAGAGCGACTTAAGAAAGGAAGCTTTGCTGCCTAATGAAAAAAATAAAGATTGATAATGCAGAAATTGAAGTTGAAGATCATTTGACGATCATGCAAGCTTGCGAAGAAGCGGGCAAGGAAGTTCCGAGGTTTTGTTATCATGACAAACTATCTGTAGCTGGAAATTGTCGAATGTGCTTAGTTGAAGTTGAGGGTGCACCAAAACCTGTAGCATCATGTGCTATGCCAATCAATGAAGGCATGAGTATCCGCACAAATACAGAAAAAGTTAAAAAAGCGAGAGAAGGAGTAATGGAATTTCTTCTAATAAACCATCCGTTAGATTGTCCTGTTTGTGATCAAGCTGGTGAATGTGACTTACAAGATCAAACTGTAGCTTATGGTGCGGGGCACTCACGTTTTGATGAAAACAAAAGATCAGTTCAAGAAAAACATATGGGTCCCTTAATTAAGACGTATATGACAAGATGTATTCATTGCACTAGATGTATAAGATTTGCAGATGAGGTTGCTGGCGTCAATCAAATCGGTGCGTTAAATAGGGGGGAGAATATGGAAATTTCCACCTATTTGGAAAAAACTATAGATTCTGAATTATCGGCAAATGTGATTGATTTATGCCCTGTAGGAGCACTTACTTCAAAACCATATCAATTTGAAGCTAGACCTTGGGAATTAAAAAAGACTGAAACTATTGATGTAATGGATGCAGTTGGTTCTAATATCCGCGTCGATACTTATGGCTGGAAAGTTAAACGAGTACTCCCAAGATTAAATGAAGATATTAATGAAGAGTGGATCTCAGATAAAACTAGATATGCTTGTGATGGCTTATTAACTCAGCGACTTGATGAGCCCTACATTAGAAAAGATAATAAACTTACTGTTGTAGAGTGGTCTGAAGCCTTAGCTAAGGTAACGGATTACTTAAATGAATATAAAGTAGATGAAATTGCTTTTTTATCTGGCGACTTATGTGATCTTGAAACGTTATATCTTTATAAAAAACTATCTGATGCATTAAGCATCAAAAATGTTGAATGTCGACAAGAGGGATGTAACATACCATTTACTCATCCATCACAATATTCATTCAATACAAAAATAGCAGATATTGAAAAATCAGATTGTATTTTAATAGTTGGTAGTAATGTTAGGCAAGAGGCGCCTATTATAAATGCTAGAATCAGAAAACATAAATTAGCAACTAATGTGCCTATTGCTGTTATTGGTGCAAATTTAGACCTTACGTATGAGTATGAACACCTTGGTGAAGACCTTAACTTATTATCTGACCTTATCAGTAATAAGAATAATTTTTCAAAGATTATTGAAGCGGCAGCTAATCCAATGATCATTATTGGAAATTCAATATTGAATCGTAAAGATTCAATATCTATTTTTAGTGTAATAGAAGAACTGATCCATAAATATAAGTTTCTACAAGACGATTGGAATGGGTTCAATGTTCTACAAATTGCAGCAGCTAGAACGGGTGCTTTAAATTTAGGACTTTATAAACAAGGCAGCTCTCTTGAAAAAATTTATTGTGCAGCAGAGGATAATAAAATTAAGTTAATTATTTCCCTAGGTGCAGACGAAATAAACTTTGATAGACTTAAAGGTGCTAAAGTTATTTATATAGGAACTCATGGCGATCAAGGGGCAAATAAAGCCGATATAATTTTACCAAGTGCTGCTTATACAGAAAAAGATGGAATTTATATTAATACAGAAGGTCGTTTACAGTATGCTTTTAAAGCTAGCTTTCCTCCAGGTAATGCTAAAGAAGATTGGAAGATTATTAATGAATTAAGCAATTTATTAGATTTAAATTGGGATATAATTGATTTAGCAAACGTGCGATCAATGCTGCAATCTGACTTCAGTCATTTATTTAATTTTGATTCTAGTGCTTATCCAAAATATGAACGTTTATTAGCAAATAAAGCTCCAGTTACAAATTTATGTAATTCTAATGTGGATTATGTAATAAAAGATTTTTATCTAACCAATGCAATAACTCGTAATTCACAAACTATGGCTGAATGTAGCCAAGCAAGAAATGAGTTATTAGAGCAATGAGCGCATTAACTTTAATTTCTGATAATATATTTGATATATTTATAATCCTCATGTGGAGTATGGTAGTTTTTGTTCCAATATTAGTTGGGGTGATACTTGCAGTTTATGGAGACCGAAAGATATGGGCTGCAGTTCAAAAACGAAAAGGTCCAAATGTTGTAGGTCCATTTGGTTTGTTTCAAGTTCCTGCCGATGGCCTCAAGTATATATTTAAAGAAATTATAATCCCTGATGGGGCAGACAAAATTTTATTTATATTTGCTCCAATACTTACATTCTCATTAGCTATTGCTGCTTGGTCTGTGATTCCAGTACAAGCTGGTGCAGTACTTTCCAATATTAATGTTGGCATTTTATATATTTTTGCAATTAGTTCACTTGGTGTATATGGAATTTTAATTGCAGGTTGGTCATCAAATAGTAAATACCCTTTTTTTGGTGCCCTACGATCTGCGGCTCAAATGGTTTCTTATGAAGTATCGATTGGTTTTGTAATTGTAACAGTCTTGATGTGTGTAGGGTCATTAAATCTAACAGATATTGTGCTGGCACAAAAAAAAATATGGTTTGTGATTCCACTGTTTCCAATGTTTGTTGTCTTTTTTATTTCTGCTCTTGCTGAAACCAACAGACCTCCATTCGATTTACCTGAAGCGGAGTCTGAATTAGTTGCTGGATATCAAACTGAATACTCTGCTATCCCCTTTGTTCTATTTTTCTTTGGTGAATATGCAAATATTTTACTAATGTGTTCATTGACAACAATACTATTTTTAGGTGGATGGCTTCCACCTTTAGATATTACACCATTTAATATGATACCTGGATTCATATGGTTTTTACTAAAGCTTATCTTTGTATTTTATATGTTTGCTATGGTTAAAGCTTTTGTCCCCAGATATAGATATGATCAGTTAATGAGACTGGGATGGAAAGTCTTTTTACCAGTATCTCTTGCGGCAGTTGTTTTGACTTCGAGTATTCTATTCTTCTTTAATTTGGCACCAGATTTAATATGAAAATTTTAAATAAGCTTAAAGCTTTTTTCTTAACTGATTTTATTGGTGCTTATATACTGGCACAGAAGTATTTTTTTAGAAAAAAATCTACACTTAATTACCCATATGAAAAAGGCAAGTTAAGTCCGCGGTTTAGAGGTGAACATGCTTTACGAAGATATCCCAGTGGTGAAGAACGTTGTATTGGATGTAAACTTTGTGAAGCTGTATGTCCTGCTCAAGCAATTACCATTGAGACAGAACCACGTGATGATGGCACAAGAAGAACTACGCGTTATGATATTGATATGGTTAAGTGTATTTATTGTAATTTATGTGAAGAATCTTGTCCTGTAGACGCAATTGTACAAGGCCCACACTTTGAATTCTCAACTGAAACCAGAGAAGAACTTTATTACGATAAGGAAAAACTGTTATCTAATGGTGATCGCTGGGAAAGCGTTCTTTCTGCTAACCTAGAACAGGATGCAAAATATAAATAAATTATGACCGCGTCTTTATTATCATTTTATTTATTTTCAACAGTAATTTTGTTGTCTTCATTAATGGTAATATCTTCAAAAAATCCAGTCCACTCAGTTCTATTTCTTATCTTAACTTTCTTTAATGCGGCAGGATTGTTTGTGATCCTACATGCAGAATTTTTAGCAATGATATTAATAATAGTTTATGTAGGTGCAGTTGCAGTCCTGTTTTTATTTGTAGTTATGATGCTAGATTTTAACTTTACTAAAAGTAAGGAAAATGTCCTTCAATACATGCCCTTTGGAATTTTTATTGGCGTTGTTTTTATATGTGAGTTAATTATCGTACTAATTAATACTCGACTAGACTTAGCTAACATTCAAATATTGGCTAACCCTTTTTTAAATTTTTCTGACATGACTAATACACAAGCCTTAGGCTCAGTCTTATATACTGACTACATTTTATATTTTCAATTATCAGGTGTTATTCTTCTTGTTGCAATGATTGGCTCGATTGTTTTGACTTTACGTGATCGTCCAGGTGTTAGAAGACAAGTAATTGGTGAACAATTAGAGCGTAATGCTTCAAGTACTGTTTTAAAAGAAGTTAATTCTGGTGAGGGTATAGATATATAATGATACAATTAGAACAATTTCTTATTTTATCGAGTTTAATATTTAGCATTGGTGTTATTGGGATTTTTCTCAATAGAAAAAATGTAATCATAATACTTATGTCAATAGAGTTAATATTGTTAGCTGTTAATATTAATTTGGTTTCATTCTCATATTTTTTAGGTGATCTGACCGGTCAAATTTTTGCATTATTTGTTCTTACAGTTGCTGCTGCTGAAGCGGCAATTGGTTTAGCAATACTTGTGGTCTACAACAGAAATGCAGGCAATATCGAAATTGAAAATATAAACAGTCTTAAAGGGTAATTGTTATTAAAATGTATCAAGCGATTGTATTTTTTCCACTAATCGGGTTCCTTATAGCTGGTTTATTATCTTTTAGCCCCAATAATTCAAAAGTGGATAAGGCCGCTCAAATCATTACAGCATCATTAATTAGTATTGTTGCTATAATGTCTAGTTTTGCATTTATAGCGCATATTAATGACCATAGTGTAGTTCATATTAAGTTATTTGATTGGATGGCAGTAGGCACATTTGTTGTTAGCTGGTCTATTTATGTTGATCCAGTAACTCGTATTATGTTGATTGTAATCACTTCAGTGTCAGCATTAGTCCATATTTACTCTATAGGATATATGAGTCACGATAACTCTAAACCAAGGTTTATGGCTTATTTATCATTGTTTACTTTTACAATGCTAGCATTGGTAACTGCTGATAATTTTCTTCAACTTTTTTTTGGATGGGAAGGTGTTGGATTAGCCTCTTATTTATTAATTGGATTTTGGTATAGGAAACCAACTGCTAATGCCGCATCAATAAAAGCCTTTGTAGTAAATCGCGTTGGTGATTTTGGTCTTGCTTTGGGTATATTCGCAATATTTTATTTATTTGGAACACTAGATTATCAAGAAGTATTTCAAAAAGCTGAGTCTTTAGCTTCTGGTACATCTAATATAGCAAGTACAATTAGCTTTTTTGGTTACAACATTGGAAGCTTAAATTTAATTTGCTTCCTTTTATTTATCGGCGCAATGGGCAAGTCTGCACAAATTTTTTTACATACATGGTTGCCAGATGCAATGGAAGGACCAACGCCTGTATCTGCATTAATTCATGCTGCAACCATGGTAACAGCTGGCGTCTTTCTAGTTGTAAGATGTTCCCCAATGTATGATCTTGCACCAGATATTTTAAGTCTTATTACCTTTGTCGGCGCTACAACAGCTATATTTGCCGCTTCAATCGGTTTGGTACAAAATGATATTAAAAGAATAATAGCTTATTCAACTTGTAGCCAGTTAGGCTATATGTTTTTTGCTGTTGGAGTTGGCGCTTACGGTGCCGCCATGTTTCATTTATTTACTCATGCATTTTTCAAAGCGTTATTATTCTTAGGTGCAGGATCAGTTATTCATGCTGTTAGTAATGAGCAGGATATAAGAAAAATGGGTGGATTAAGTAACTATATACCTTTCACACATATATTAATGATTATAGGTACGATTTCTTTAATGGGATTTCCTTATACTGCCGGTTATTATTCAAAAGATGCCATTATCGAGTCTGCTTACTTAGCAAGCTCAGGATTTTCTTCTTATGCATTTATTATTGGTCTTATAGGAGTTTTAATGACCTCTTTTTATTCTTGGCGTTTAATGTTCTTAACATTCAATGGCACTACTCGCATCGAAGAGAAAGATATTAGTCATATTCATGAATCACCAAATGTAATGTTGATACCATTAATTATTCTTGCTATTGGAGCTTTATTTTCAGGTTTCTTTTTCAAAGACTTCTTTATTGGCACAAGCAGTGAGTTGTTTTGGGGTAACTCCATTGCTCTTCATCACCATGATCATCACCATATTCCTTTTTTAATATATTATGCGCCTATGTTCCTTGGTTTTCTTGGCTTATTCCTTGCTTGGTACATGTATTTAAAGAATAAAAATATGCCAGCAAATATAGTAAAGATGAATGGCCCACTTTATCAATTTTTACTAAATAAATGGTATTTTGATGAGTTGTACAATTATATTTTTGTAAAGCCAGCAAAAGCAGTTGGTTACTTTTTTTGGAAAATGATTGATGGTTATATCATAGATGGTTTTGGTCCTGACGGTATAGCAAAAACTGTTTTAAACTTGTCAGTAAGAGCAAAAAGAATTCAAACTGGATATATATATCATTACGCTTTTGCGATTTTAATCGGCGTATCTTTTTTTATAACTTATTTTATTTACAGAAATATTTAAATGTCATCACTACCAATACTAAGTATTATAATATTCTTACCACTAGTTGGTGTCGCGCTTTTAAGTTTAATTAATTCAACAACTGCAAATGGCGAAAGAAATTTAAAACAGACGGCTTTATGGGTTGTGTGTCTTAATTTTATTGTTTCCATTGCGATGCTAATCAATTTTGATCAAAGCGATCCAAATTTTCAATTTACTGAAAGCTACTTTTGGTTAAATTCTGGAATTAGTTATCACTTAGGAGTTGATGGTATATCAATACTACTAATCATTCTTACAACGTTTTTAATGCCGTTTTGTATACTTGCTAGTTTTGAAAGTATTAAAGTTTCATTAAAAGAATATTTGATTGCCTTCTTAATTTTAGAAACTTTGATGATTGGTGTTTTTTGTTCACTTGATCTAGTTTTATTTTATCTATTTTTTGAAGGTGGGCTTATACCAATGTTTTTAATTATTGGTATTTGGGGTGGCGAAAGAAGAGTTTATGCAACTTTTAAATTCTTTCTATTTACGCTAGCTGGGTCAGTATTCATGTTGTTAGCTATTATTGCTATCTATATGGAAACAGGAACTACCAATATTACATACCTATTACAGTTTGATTTGGCCCCATCGTTACAATATATATTTTGGCTTGCTTTTTTTGCTTCTTTTGCAGTTAAAATACCTATGTGGCCTGTACACACATGGCTGCCCGATGCTCATGTTGAAGCACCTACAGCCGGCTCAGTCATTCTAGCGGGTGTTTTACTGAAAATGGCTGGCTATGGATTTATTAGATTCTCTTTGGGTATTTTTCCAATAGCTTCTAGTTACTTTGCACCGTTTATCTTTACTTTAAGTATTATTGCAATTATTTATGCGTCACTTGTTGCCTTAGTTCAAACTGATATGAAGAAATTAATAGCTTATTCCTCAGTTGCACATATGGGCTTTGTAACTCTTGGTATATTCACTTTTACTTTACAAGGTATTGAAGGAGCAATAATTCAAATGCTAAGTCATGGTATTATATCGGCAGCCTTATTCTTATGTGTCGGTGTTGTTTATGACAGAATCCATACAAGAGAAATTGATAGATATGGTGGGCTTGTTAATCGAATGCCACTATACGCGTTTGCATTCATGATTTTTATCATGGGTAGTATTGGCTTACCCGGTACGAGTGGATTTGTTGGAGAATTTTTGGTTTTACTGTCAATCTTTAGTGTAAATACTTATTTTGCAGTATTTGCTACTTCTGGTGTTGTACTTGCAGCCGCTTATTCATTATGGCTTTATCGTAAGGTAATATTTGGCTCACTAATAAAAGATGATCTTCAAGATATCCTAGACTTATCTTACAGAGAAATAATAATTTTATTTCCACTAGCTTTTCTTACTATTTTTTTTGGTTTTTATCCTCAACCACTAATTGACATTATAGAACCATCTACTATTCAACTTATTACCAATATTGCAAATGATGTTGCTATTGCCGAACCTGCAAGCTACGAGCCTGTTATAAAAATGGAAAGTGAGTACTAAATGAATATTTTTTTACCCATACTCCCTGAATTAAGTATTTTTATTTCTGCTGTTTTATTACTAATTGTGGGTCTTTTTGTTAAGAATATTAAACTTATTATCAATCTTGCAATTATTACCTTAATTATTGCAATTATTTTGGTACTTGTTCAGCCTGTGCAATCAGCGTTCAATAATAGTTTAACAATTGATGAATTCAGTAAAATTGCAAAAACATTAATTTTAATTGGCTCGTTAGCATCTATCGTAATGTACCATTCTTCACGTGAAGATTTGAATATCAACTTATTTGAATACCCAATTTTAATATTACTAGCAACTATTGGTATGATGATTATGGTTTCCGCCAATGATCTTATTGCTATTTTTATTGGACTTGAATTACAAAGTTTAACTTTATATGTATTAGCGGCTTTAAATCGAAACCACTTAGCTTCTTCTGAAGCTGGTTTAAAATATTTTTTATTAGGAGCGTTATCTTCTGGCTTATTGTTATTTGGTCTTTCTTATATCTATGGCTTTACAGGAAATACAAATCTAAATTTAATATCTACTACGGTCACTTCTGGAAATATTGGATTGATAATTGGAATTGTTTTTGTTTGCTCTGGTATCGCATTTAAAGTTTCTGCAGTTCCTTTTCACATGTGGACACCTGATGTGTATGAGGGTGCACCAACTCCTGTCACTGCATTTTTTGCCCTAGCTCCAAAAGTAGCTGCAATTGCTTTGGCGGTAAGGTTTTTAATAGTTGGATTTAGTGATATTGCATTTGATTGGCAACAGATAATCATTTTCTTATCTATCGCATCTATGGTTTTTGCCGCTTTTGCTGCTATTGCTCAAAAAAATATTAAAAGGCTTATGGCCTATAGTTCCATCGGTCACGTGGGTTATGCTTTAATAGGGTTAGCTTGTGGAACACCGCAAGGTATTAGTTCATTGGTTATCTATCTATCTATTTATTTAATAATGAATATAGGCGTATTTTCATTTATCTTGAGCATGAAGAACAAGGGTGAATACTATGAAAATATTTCAGATCTTTCTGGTCTTTATAAAACTCACCCTTACTATTCAGTTGTCATTACTATATTGATGTTTTCATTGGCGGGTATTCCACCATTGGCAGGTTTTTTTGGAAAATTTTATATTTTCATCGCTGCAATTGAAAGTAACTTATTGCTGCTTGCTATTGTAGGTATTTTAGCAAGTGTTATTGGTGCATTTTATTATTTACGAATAATAAAGGTTATTTATTTTGATGAATCTAAAAATTCATTTGATGGGTTTAGCCACAGATCGCTTGGCTTATTGACTCATCCTTCTGCAATTTTAATATTAATTTTTTGTTTGTACCCCTTACCATTAATTAAAATTTCTAATTATGCTGCAAGTTCATTCTTTTAATTCAATATGACGTACAATTTCACAAATATTTTTCCTGATGTAAGACATTATAAATTGATAGACAGTACTAATACTGAAGCTAAAAGATATTTAAGTACTGGAGATTCTACGGCACCAATGTGGTTTGTAGCAGATGAACAAAATGCAGGCAAAGGTAGAATGGGGTCGAGTTGGGTTTCATCTAATGGCAATTTATTTTGTTCATTAGTCTGTCCAATAAATTGGAATTTAAAACTAATGCCAATGTTGTCAGCATTAGTAGCAGTATCAATCTATGAAACTCTTAAATTTTTCTTAAAAGAGAGCAATGAAATAAAGATAAAATGGCCCAATGATATATTGATTGATAATTCTAAAATATCAGGCGCTTTAATAGAAAATATTATTAATGGTGAAAATAAATTTTCAATAATTGGCATAGGAATAAACATAAATTCATCACCAAAATTAAAAGTCTATGATACATCACATGTAAATATGTATCTAGATGACAAGATTAAAGTTAATGATGTATTTTTAAAACTAAAATATATTTTGGAGAAAAAAATTAATAAATTTTCGGATAAAACTTCTGATCTTATTAGGGCTGCCATGCTCAAGAATGCATGGAAAATTAACGAAAATATAAATTATATTTCAAACTCTCAAGAGGGTAATGGAATTTTTAAAGATGTTTCTGAAGATTATGAAATCATCTTAAAAAGTGATAGTGGTCAGGTTAAACTTAACTCTGGCGAATTAAAAATACTAAGGGATTAAATGTTAGTAGCAATAGACATTGGAAATACAAATATTCTAATTGGAATTATAAATTCAGAAGGATTAATTCAAAATCAACATAGAATCTCTACTGTTGATCTTTTAAATAAAGAAAAATCTACTCTTATTGAATTAGATAATATTTTCAATGATCTCAAATCAATCTCTGATTATAATTTTATTATTGCGTCTGTAGTTCCTGAGGCTTGTAATCACTTAAACCAGAAATTGAAAGAAATAAACGTATCAGCAAATATACTAAGCTCTACAGATAAAATTCTTGGTATGAAAATTGATATTGATAAGCCAAGTGAACTAGGGACCGATAGAATTGTAAATGCGATAGCTGCTGTTGATGAATATAAGCCTCCACTTGTTGTTATTGATTTTGGAACTGCTACAACTTTTGATATTATTGATTCGGATGGAACTTATAAAGGTGGCCTAATATGCCCAGGGATCAAATTATCTATAAAATCTTTGAATAGTGATACCGCACAACTTCCATTGGTTGATTTAAAGAGAACCTCTACTGTAATAGGACGAGACACAAAAAGTGCAATTGAATCTGGTATTTATTGGGGGTATGTAAGTCTTGTAGAGGGTCTGATAGAAAAAATTCAAAGTGAGATAGGTTTAGAAGAATGTACTGTCGTAGGTACAGGTGGTCTTTCACATATCTTTAGAGAAGATATTAAAAAAATAAATTACTTTAATGATGATCTTACCTTAAAAGGACTTTATTCAATCAATAAAAAAATTAATGGCAAATAATAATAATCAACTAGTGTTCTTACCCTTGGCTGGAACAGGAGAAATAGGGATGAATATGAATCTGTATGGTCATGGTCCTGATATAGATGAAATGAAGTGGCTCCTTGTAGATGTTGGAATTACATTTGGAGATGATAGCTTGCCAGGTATTGATATTATCATGGCGGATCATGGTTTCATAGCTGAGCGTCGTAATGATCTTGTGGGCGTATTTATTACACACGCGCATGAAGATCATGTTGGTGCACTTGCATATTTGTGGCCTGATTTAGAATGTCAAATTTATGCTACTCCGTTTACAGCATGTATAATAAAACTAAAGTTTGAAGAAAGAGGTATAGATCTATCTGGTTATTTAAATATTGTTGATCTAAATTCAAATCTAAAAATTGGTCCTTTTGATATAGAAATTTCAACAATGACACATTCTATTCCTGAACCAAATTCAATGTTTATTACAACAGATCTAGGAACGGTTTATCATACTGGAGATTGGAAAATTGATCCTGATCCTTTAGTAGGCAATCCAAATCCAAGAAATTTTAAAGAAAAATATAAAAATAAAATAACTGCAATGATTTGTGATTCAACAAACGTGATGACAAAAGGAAGATCTGGGTCTGAATTAACCGTAAGAAACAACCTTGTTAAAGTAGTTAAAGAGTTAAAAAATAGAGTTTTTGTTACTTCCTTTGCATCTAATGTTGCACGCCTTGAAACAGTTGCGTATGTCGCGAGAGAGACTAATCGTTCCCTAGTAGTTGTTGGGAGATCAATGCATAGAATGATTTCGGTTGCTCGTGAAGTAGGTATTTTGAAAGATATAAAGATTATTTTAAATGAAAAAGAAGCTGCAAAGAAAAAAAAGAGTGAGTTATTGTATTTATGTACTGGCAGTCAAGGTGAACCAAGAGGTGCAATGATGCGCATTGCAAATAATGATTTTCAGGGAATTGAAATTGATAAAAATGACACTGTGATTTTTTCTTCAAAAATAATACCTGGTAATGAAAAAAAACTTTATGGCATGTTCAATAAGCTTTCTGAAATGCATGTAGACGTAATAACTGAATATGATGCAGATATTCACGTATCAGGACATCCTTGTGAAGACGAGATGATAGATATGTATAATTGGATAAAACCAGAAATTTCTGTACCAGTACATGGAGAGCATCGTCATTTAAAATATCATTCTGAACTTGCAAAATCTCTTGGCGTTAAACATCCTATGCTAATTCAAAATGGAGATATCTTAAAATTAGCTCCAGGAGAGCCTGAAGTAATTGATCAATGCATGAGTGGAAGACTATACTTTGATGGTAATAAGTTAGTTCCTAGTGACAGCTATCATCTATCTGAAAGAAAACGCATGAGCTTTAATGGAATTCTAAATATTACATGCGTACTGAATAAAAAGTTACGTTTGAATTCACCGCCGATTATATCTTGCAATGGAATAGATTTATTCGATGAATATGATGATGATATTATTGATAGTCTTGAAGAAGAAATATACAATTTTTTTGATAATACGAACAATCTGAGTAAAAAAGATTCCAAGGTTCATAAAAAACTTGAGAGTGTATCAAAAAACTTTATATTTAAGCGTACTAGAAAGAAACCTTTAACAAATATTCACCTGGTACATATTTAGAAACTATGCTTGGAAAACTAAATCATATTGCAATTGCTGTTCCAGATATTAAGGCTGCTGCCAAACAGTATAAAGAAATTTTTGGTGCAAAAGTATCTGAGGTAGTTGAGCAACCTGATCATGGAGTTTCAACTGTTTTTATTGATCTTGGAAATACTAAAATAGAGCTTCTTGAAGAACTTGGTGAAGACTCACCAATTAGTAATTTTGTGGCAAAAAACCCTAAAGGTGGAATGCATCATATTTGTATTGAGGTTGAAGATATTAATACTGCTATAGAAAAACTAAATGAGCATGAGGTGGCAATTACTGGAACTGGTAAGCCTAAAATTGGTGCACATGGCAAGCCTGTTGTGTTCCTTCATCCCAAAGACTGTAATGGCACTTTAATTGAGCTAGAAGAAGTTTAACATTGGGTATTGCTGGGTCTATTATCCTATTCTTATTAATATGGTGGTTATTACTTTTTATTGTTCTACCTTTAAATATTAGTGATACTGCAGAAAAAATCGTCGAAGGTGGCAATGATACCGGTGCCCCTAGTAATCCACAAATATTTAAGAAATTTTTGATCACTACTATCATTTCGATCATAATATGGTCTATTATGTATATATTTTTAAAAGATCAGGGTCTTTTACTTTATATTTTAGACATATTTTATTCGAATGAAGTTAAGTAATTATTTTTTACCAGTATTAAAAGAAACTCCTGCTGATGCTGAGATTGTATCTCATAAGTATATGTTACGTGCTGGCATGATCAGTCAATCAAGTTCAGGTATATATTCATGGCTGCCTTTAGGACTCAAAGTTCTAAAAAAAATAGAAAATATTGTGCGTGAAGAACAAGATGCTGCTGGTGTAAATGAAATCTTAATGCCAACAATTCAACCTGCTGATATATGGAAAGAAAGTGGCAGATATGATGATTATGGTAAGGAGATGTTGCGTATAAATGATCGTCAAGGCCGTGAAATGTTATACGGACCTACAAACGAAGAGCAGGTTACTGATATTTTTAGACGAGCAGTCAAATCATATAAAGAATTACCAAGTCATCTTTATCATATTCAATGGAAGTTTAGAGATGAACTAAGACCAAGATTTGGAGTAATGCGGGGGAGAGAGTTTCTCATGAAAGATGCATATTCATTTGATTTGGATATGGATTCATCAAGAACATCATATAACAAATTTTTTGTTTGCTATTTAAAAACATTTGAACGCCTTGGGCTCAAAGCTATACCTATGGCTGCTGATACGGGACCAATTGGAGGTGACATGTCTCATGAATTTGTCATCATTTCTGAAACTGGGGAAAGTGATATTTATTATGACAAGAGAATCTTAGAACTCATGAATGTTGACAAGAATCTTGATTATTCAAGCGACTTATCTGAAATAGTTGTCTCATATCAAAATCTTTACGCCGCTGCGGATGATAAATATTCCAAAGATGAATTTAGTAAAGAAGTTCCAAAAGAATTTCAAAGCAATACTAAAGGTATTGAAGTAGGTCATATTTTTAATTTCTCTTCTAAATATTCAGAACCAATGAAAGCTAACGTTTTAAATTCAAATGGTAAAACAGTCCCAGTGCATATGGGTTCATATGGAATTGGTATTTCAAGATTAGTGGGAGCTATTATAGAATCTTCACACGATGATAATGGAATTATATGGCCAGATGCAGTGACCCCGTTCGCTATCGGACTTATTAATTTAAAAATTAAAGATCCAGAGGCTGTTTCTATGTGTGAACAGATATATCAAACACTTAACAAGGCAGGAATTGAAACACTTTATGATGACAAAGACGATAGCCCTGGTGCAAAATTTTCTCGAATGGATTTAATCGGACTACCAAAGCAAATTATCTTTGGAAAGAATAGTGTTATAGATAAAACTATTGAAATTAAAGACAGAAAGACAGGTCAAACTGAAATTATCAATATTAGCGAGACTATAAGTAAGATTAATAACAATTAAACAACTGTGCCATTTAACTATTTTGAAAGATTTGTAGCTTTTAAATATCTCAAACCATTGCGATCTGATGGCTTGTTATCAATAATTTCATGGTTTTCATTTATCGGTATTGCAATAGGCGTAGCAACACTCATAATTGTTATGTCAGTAATGAATGGCTTCAAGATCGAGCTGCAAAAAAGAATTATTGGATTTAATGGTCATCTATATATCAGTAAATTTGAGTCAAATATTGAAAATTACCAATTTAATATAGATGAATTTACTAATATAGAATTTGTTGATCCCAATATAACATTTCAATCATTAATGATTTCAAAAAATCAAAATAATGGTGTTTTGGTAAAAGCAATTAATCCAATCAACTTATCTAACTATGAATTAATCTACGAAAATTTAAATTCATCAAAAATACTGCCGCTAGATTGTGATTGCATCATTATTGGTGATACTTTGGCCACAAAACTTGGGTTGAATTTGGGGTCAAAGATAAAACTGTATTCTACTCAAACAATATCAACACCATTTGGCTCATTACCTAAGTCTAAAGAATTTGAAGTCTCGGGAACATTTCATACTGGTATGAGCGAGTATGATAGCAACTTTACAATAATATCTCTTAAAAATGGCCAAGATTTAACCAGTAATAAAAATAAAGTTTCAATAATAGAAATTCACTTACTTGATCCTAACAATCTCAAAGAAACTAAGCTGAAATTAATTAAAAACTATCCAGTTGGTGAATATTTAATAAGAGATTGGAAAGAAGTTAATAGTACTTACTTTGAAGCATTGAAAGTCGAAAGGACAGTTATGTTTATAATACTTTCATTAATTATTCTTATTGCCGCCTTCAATGTAGTTACAAGTTTATTCATACTTGTAAAAAATAAAACTAAAGAAATAGCTATAATGAGAACAATTGGAATAAGTCGTTCTGGAATAATGAGAATATTTCTTTTAATTGGTTCTGTAGTAGGCATATCAGGTACAATTATAGGAACAGTTATTGGCTATTTAATTACTGTTAATTTAGAAAATATAAGATCAATATTGAATAGCCAATTTGGTCTCAATTTATTTCCACCACAGCTCTATTATATCGATCAAATTCCAACTGATATGCAATTAATCCAAGTTGTTTATATATTTATATTTTCTATTTTAGTGTCTATACTTGCAACAATCTATCCTTCATATGCCGCTTCAAGACTTGAAATTAAAGGAATCTTAAAAAATGTCTGATGTATTAATTAAAGTAAATAATATTTCTAAATCTTATTCGCAAGGTGATATTGAAATTAAAGTACTTTCAAATTTTTCATTAACTATAAATAGAGGAGATTTTTTTGCAATTACAGGTCCGTCCGGGTCTGGTAAAACAACTTTATTAAATATACTTGGATTAATTGACAATTTTGAATCAGGAAATATTTTATATTTTAATAATGATATATCTAACTTTAATGAAGTTAAAAAAGACAATCTACGGCTTCAACATCTAGGCTTTGTTTACCAGTCTAATAATTTATTTGATGACTTTAATATAACTGAAAATGTTGCGCTCCCCTTATTATTACAAGGTTATTCAAAGAAGGAAGCGTATGAAAATAGTAAAGAAATGTTAAATAGTTTTGGCTTATCTAATAGATTTAAACATACCCCAAAAGATTTATCTGGTGGAGAACAACAAAGAGTAGCTATTGCTCGAGCTCTTATAAATAATCCTGACATTGTTATTGCTGACGAGCCAACTGGGAACTTAGACCATGATACATCTAACAATGTATTTGACTATCTTATGAAATATTCACAAAATAAAAGTTGTGCAATTGTTATGGCTACCCACAACCTTAGTTTAGCATCTCTAGCTAATAAAAAACTTGAGATAGGAACTAAAAATTGAACGATTTTATTCATTTAAACACAAAAAGTGACTATTCACTATCTGAGGGAGCTTTAACAATACAAAAAATCGCAGACTTGTGCGCAGATAATAATATGCCTGCAATTGCAGTGACTGATAATAACAATTTATTCGGTGCATTGGAGTTTTCTGAAACTATTTCTAAGGCTGGAATTCAACCCATCATTGGTGCAAAAATAAGAATTAAAACACCAAACCAATACGTTATTGACCCAGAGAATGATTCCAACAATTACTTCTGTATTAATCTTCTTTCTAAAAATGATAGAGGTTATGAAAATTTATTATATTTGAATTCTATATCTTATACGCAACACTCATCTGATAATGCTTTTATTACTTTGGAACAGCTTTTTACTCATAAGGAAGGTCTAATTTTACTTACAGGTGGCTATGAAAATATTTTTAATAATCTACTTTTTCATAACAAATATGACTGGGCTAATAGTTTACTTAATAATATTAAAGATGAATTTAATAGTAATATGTATATTGAAATTCAAAGAATTGGAGATCCGGTTCAAATTCAATCAGAGAAATTACTTTTAAAATTATCTTATCAAAATGAAATTCCATTAGTTGCAACTAATGAGGTTTGCTTTGAAAACCCTGATTATTATAATGCTCATGAAGCACTATTATGTATTGATAAAAAAGAATATCTCTCTCAAGCAAATAGACAAAAATTTCCTAAAGAAACATACTTTAAATCATCTGAAGAAATGTTAGAAACATTTATTGATTTACCAGAGGCAATTCAAAACACTATTGAAATCGCAAAACGATGTTCCTCAAGACCTCAACCAAAGGAACCAACTCTTCCAAATTTTTCTACGAAAGATAAGTCTGAAAATGATATCCTTATTGAAGATGCAAAGAAAGGCTTACAAAGACGCTTAGAATTTAAATTTAATATTGAAAGTATAGTTGAGTCAAAGGATGAAATTTCGAAAAACTATCATGATCGGCTCCAAAAAGAATTAGATATCATTATTAATATGAAATATTCAGGATACTTTCTGATTGTTGCAGACTTCATAAAATGGTCAAAAAATAATAAGATACCAGTAGGTCCTGGAAGAGGCTCTGGGGCTGGCTCTTTAGTTGCTTGGGTACTAGACATAACAGACATTGATCCAATTAAATTTGGGTTAATATTTGAAAGGTTTCTTAACCCAGAAAGAGTTTCCATGCCGGATCTTGATATAGATTTTTGCCGAGATAGACGCGACGAAGTTTTAGATTATGTTTCTAAAAAATATGGCGAAAATCAAGTTGCTCAAATTATTACTTTTGGAAAATTACAAGCTAGAGCTGTATTAAGAGATGTTGGAAGAGTATTGGGCATTCCGTATGGTCAGGTTGACTATTTGTGTAAATTAATTCCATTCGATCCCTCTAGACCATTAACTTTACAAGAATCCATAGATAATGAGCCCAAAATATCCGAAGAGGCTAATAATGATGAAAAAGTAGAAAAGCTTCTAGATATTGCATTAAGACTTGAGGGTTTAAAAAGACATACATCAATTCACGCTGCAGGTGTTGTTATTTCAAAAGATGAAATATTTAAAGATGTTCCGTTGTATAGTGATCCAGACACTAAAACATATCTAACACAATTTGATATGAAGCATGTTGAAAAAGCAGGTCTCGTAAAATTTGATTTTCTTGGACTTAAAACTCTTACTCTCATAGATAATTGCGTTCAGTTAATAACTAATCAAGGAATTGATTTTGATATTAATAAGATTGATCTCACAGACTTAAAAACATTTGATTTTTTGAGTAGTGGCGAAACAACAGGAATTTTTCAATTAGAAAGTCCTGGTATGCAAGAGACCTTAAGGCAAATGACACCAGATGCACTTGAAGATATTATTGCTCTAGTTGCATTATACAGGCCGGGTCCAATGCAGAATATACCAACATACATTGAAAGAAAGCATGGAAGAGAAAAACCTGAGTATCTTCATCCAAGACTAGAGAATATTTTAAAAGAAACTTATGGTGTGATTGTTTATCAAGAGCAAGTAATGGGTGTTGCTAGGGAGTTATCTGGTTATTCAGATGGTGAAGCGGATCTATTAAGACGAGCAATGGGTAAAAAGATACAAAAAGAGATGAAGGACCAAAGAAAAAGATTTGTTTCTGGATGCATAGAAAATGGAATTAAAGACAATGAAGCGCAAAATATTTTTGATTTATTAGCAAAGTTTGCTGATTATGGATTTAATAAAAGCCATGCTGCTGCATATGGTTTGATTTCATTTCAAACTGCATATCTTAAGACGCACTATCCACTTGAATTTTTTGCTGCCTCGATGACGTTAGATATAAATAACACTGATAAACTAGCTACATTTCAACAGGAATTGTCTAGGATGAAAATAAAATTATATTCACCCAACATTAATACCTCTGACGTTTATTTTGTAACTGATGATAATGGTATTAAATATGCTCTTGGTGCAATCAAGAATGTTGGTATCGAGTCAATGAAAGAATTAATAGAAGAAAGAAATAAAGGTGGATTATTTTCGTCTTTTAATAACTTTTTAGGACGTGTAAGTGGCTCAATTGCAAATAAAAAAACACTTGAAGCTTTAGCTTGTGCAGGAGTTTTTGACGAGCTTGGTATTAAAAGAGAAGATATATTCAATCAATCAAATGAAATTGTTAAAGCTATAAAAGATTTCAATATTAAAACTGATAGTAATCAAGGCGATATATTTGGTAATACTGGTTCTTTTGAATTTGATTTTTTAAAAACAGAAAAATGGTCAGAGGCAACAAAACTTATTAAAGAGTTTCAAATAGTTGGTTTTTATTTTTCTGGCCATCCACTTGCCGCATACACTAATAATTTAATAAATAATAATGTAAGAGAATATATGACAATTCTCAAATCTAAGGAGATACAAAATAGTAAAAATATTTTAGTAGCAGGAACTTTATTGGCTAAAAAAGAAAAGAGATCTGCTCGTGGTAATGCTTACGCTTTTTTAAACTTTTCTGATACTAGTTCTATTTATGAAGGAATTATTTTTGAAGCAAATTTGAGAAAATATCGGGACATGTTAATTGTTGGCCAATCTTATGTTGTTGGTGCAGATTTTACTGAAGACAATGGGCAAACAAGGGTTGAAATAAAAAAAGTATACAATCTCGATGATATAGTAAAATTTAATGAAAATAGTCCTTCAAAGCCTCTTAATAAGAAAATTAAAATAGTTACCAATTCAATACAGGCAGTTCAAGCCATCAAAGAGATGGAGATTGTTGAGGGAGAGGGAACAATTCTATTAATATTTGACGGAAAAACTATAAAGATAGGTGAAAAATTCCTGATCAATGATATTTTGATTGAAAAACTTAGAAATATTCCTGAAATAGAGAGTGTAGAACTTTGCTAGAAAGGTATTGAATTACCTTCTTTAATCAGATAAATGATAGTTCATAAATCACATAGCGATAGCTTAGGCTGTCCGGTCCCGATAAGGGTGTAAATGCTGTGCGAGGATAACCGGAGAATACATTATGGAAATACCTAACTTCAATCTTAAAGAATTAATCGAATGTGGAGTTCATTTTGGTCATAAAACGCAAAAATGGAATCCAAAAATGGAACAGTATATTCACAGTGTTCGTGAAAACGTCCATATTATTGACCTTACTCAAACTATGGGCATGCTTTCAACTGCCTTAGATACTATCCAGAAAACTGTAGCAAAAGGCGGTAAGATTTTATTTGTTGCAACAAAAAAACAAGCCGCCCAACAAGTTGCTGATTTAGCTAAAGACACTAACCAGTATTATGTGAATCATAGATGGCTTGGTGGAATGATGACTAATTATTCAACTATTCAAAAATCAATCACTAAAATGAAAGAGATTGAAGTCTTAAAAACTAATCCTAATAATGAATTTACAAAAAAAGAGATATTAAAGTTAACAAATAAACATACAAAACTTGTTCGCTCTCTTAGTGGTATAAGTGAAATGCAAAAAGCGCCAGACTTAATCTTTGTTATCGATACTAAGCTAGAGCATATTGCAATTGCTGAGGCAATAAATCTTAATATTCCAATTATTGGTATTATTGATACAAATTGTGATCCTGATTTAATTGACTATCCAATTCCAGGTAACGATGACTCTAGAAAATCTATAAACCTTTATTGTAGACTAGTTAGAGAAGCTATTAACAACAGTGGTGGCGATATTTCTTTTGATGATAATACAAAGAAGGTAGATGAAGTTGTCACTGAAACTGCTGAACAGCCTGCTATTAAAGAGAAAGCGTAATTAAATGACTGTTACTGCAAAACAAGTTCAAGATTTAAGAAAAATGTCTGGTGCAGGCATGATGGATTGTAAAGCTGCATTATCAGAAAATAATGCTGATATTGATTTAGCTTTCCAATGGCTTAGGGAAAAAGGAATTGCTAAAGCTCAAAAAAAATCAACTAGAGACGCAAATGAAGGTCTTATATCTATTATGTCTAATGAGACTGGAACTGTAATGGTTGAAATAAATTCTGAAACAGACTTTGTTTCAAGAAATAAAGATTTCCATGCTCTAGTTAAGAAAATTACAAAAATTATTCTTGATGCTGAAGATAATGCCGAGAGTGTTAAAGATGAAGTTTCTTCTATTATAAACGATGCAATAGGGGTAATTGGAGAAAATATTGTTTTTAAAAGATCAAATTTTATCAAAGGACAAACATACAGCTATATTCATAATTCACTTGGAGATAATTTAGGAAAAATAGGAGTATTGTTAGAGCTAAAATCTGACCCAGCTATAGATTTAAATAATATTGGTAAGAATATTTGTATGCATATTGCAGCTACAAGTCCAAAATCTCTCGATGAAAATTCGTTGAATACTGATATTATAGAAATAGAGAAAAATATTATCAAAGAGCAACTTAAAGAGTCAGGAAAACCCGATGATATAGTTGAAAAGATGCTAGATGGTAAGATGAAAAAATTTTTTGAGGAAGTTGTCTTGCTAAATCAGAAATATGTAATCGATCCAAGCATGACAATAACTCAACTATTAAATGATGTTGGTAATAATGGAGCATCTAAAGTTTCGATTAACTCATTTCTTAGATACGAGCTTGGTCAATAATAAATAATGCCAAAAACTAAAATAAACCGGATTTTATTAAAACTTTCTGGTGAAGCATTGATGGGTGATGATTCATATGGCATTAAACTATCTATTGTAGATAGAATAGCTATGGATATTAAGAATCTTTCTAAAAAGAAAATAGATATTTGTATTGTTATTGGTGGTGGAAATATATTTAGAGGCTTAGCTGCATCAGCAGATGGAATGGACCGAGCCCAAGCAGATTATATGGGTATGCTTGCAACTGTTCTTAATTCACTTGCTTTACAAAACGCTTTAGAAAAAATCAATGTTGATACAAGAGTAATGTCTGCTTTACCTATTCAATCAATTTGTGAAACGTTTATTAGAAGGCGAGCTATAAGACATATGGAGAAAGGACGTATTGTGATTTGCGCAGCGGGGACAGGTAATCCATACTTTTCAACAGATACAGCAGCAGCATTGCGAGCGGCTGAATTAACATGTGATGTTATATACAAAGCAACTCAAGTGGATGGAATTTACAATAAAGATCCTAAAAAATTTAAAAAAGCAAAGAAATATGATAAAATTAGCTATAAGAAATATCTCAATGATAATCTAAAAGTTATGGACTCGTCAGCAATTTCAGTGGCAAAAGATAATAATATTCCTATAATTGTATTTTCAATATCAGAAAAAGATTGTTTAATTAAAACCTATAATGGTAAAAATAAGTATACAGAAATATCTTAAGTTATGTCTGAATTAATTAAAAATGACATAAACAATCGAATGGACTCTACTATATCTAGCCTAAAAACTGAAATGACTGGTATTAGAGCGGGAAGAGCGTCACCATCTATGTTAGACACAATAAAAGTTGATGTTTATGGATCAAAAATGCCAATTAATCAGATTGGGAATATCACTACGCCTGAACCAAGGTTAATAAATATTGAAGTTTGGGATAAAGGAAATGTTAGTTTAGTTGAAAAAGCAATAAGAGAATCTGATCTTGGTATTAATCCAGCTATTGAAGGCACTTTAATAAGATTGCCACTTCCACAACTCACTGAAGAAAGAAAGCTCGAATACATAAAGCTAGCAAAAAAAATTGGTGAGGCTTCAAAGGTTGCTATTAGAAATTTAAGAAGAGAAGGAATAGAGCAATTTAAGAAGATGGAAAAAGATAAAGAAATTGGTGAAGATGAAGCAAAAAAATTACAATCTGATATAGAAGATATTACATCTACACATATTAAATTGATTGAATCAATTGTTTCTGAAAAGGAAGTAGATCTTTCTAAAGTATAGATCAATGCCATCACCTTTGAAAAAAATCGACCACATTGCTATTATTATGGATGGCAACGGCAGGTGGGCAAAAAAAAACTCATTAAATAAATATTCTGGTCACGAGTCAGGTATTAAGACAGCAATAAGTTTATGTAGATCTGTTGCAAAGAATAAATCTACTAATCACCTTACACTTTATACATTTTCAACTGAAAATTGGAAAAGACCTTTATTTGAAATAAATTATCTGTTTAGTCTTATTGAAGAAACATATGAGTTATTTAAAGATACAGCTAATCAATTTAATATAAAGATTAATCATCTAGGTAAAACTAAAAAACTTCCAAAAAAAACCATTAATATTATAAATAATGCTGTTGATGCAACAAAGAATAATACAGGATTAGTCTTGCACATAGCATTCAATTATGGAGGTAGGAGAGAAATAGTTGACGCTATTAATTACCTCAAAAAAAAAGATACTCAAATTAGTGAGAATAAATTTAGTAATTATTTATATGAACCTAATATGCCAGATCCTGAAATTATTATTAGAACAGGTGGTGACTATAGATTAAGCAATTTTTTATTATGGCAATCTGCTTATTCAGAATTATTTTTTGTTAAAACTCTATGGCCAGATTTTAGATATAGCGATCTGAATAAGATTATAAATAAATTTTGGTTAAGAAAAAGAAACTTTGGAAAATGATTAAAAATTTAAAAGAATTTTTTGATAAAAATGTTTTGAATAGAATTTTTTCTGGCATTTTATTTGTAGTTCCATTTGTTTTCTTTATAATTAAAGGCGATTACTATTTTATTATTTACTTCTTAATTATTTTATCAATTCTTATTGATGAATTTATGAATGTTACAGTGAATAAAATTGGTTTGATAAAAAGGATTTTATTTTCCTTTTTTTTAACAATCAGCATATTTCACTTTATATTTCTTAGACTTTCGTATGATGAACACATTATATGGTATATCTTATATGTAGTTATTGCTATTTGGTTATTTGATAGTTTCTCTTTGATTGGCGGAAAAATAATAGGTGGCAAAAAATTGCTTCCAATAATTAGTCCCAATAAAACTTTTAGTGGATTAATAAGTGGGTTCGTCTTTTTAATAATTTACTCAATTATTGTTGAACAATTTTTTCAAAATATTGATTATTTTATAATTTTAGCAACAATATTAATAGGAATTACATCATTTTTTGGAGATACACTGGGGTCATATCTTAAACGTTTTTTAAAAATTAAAGATTTTGGAAATTTGATGCCTGGTCATGGTGGGTTAATTGACAGAATGGATGCATTTATAATGTTATTTTTTATTCATTTTATATTAATGGTTTTTAATATTAATTTTATAAATATATATGCATAAAAAAAACATTATTATTTATGGAGCAACTGGGTCTATAGGTGATTCAACATTAGATTTAATTAGAAACAATAAAGATAATTTTAATGTTGTTGGATTAACCTGTAATTTAAATATTAGTAAACTTACGAAGATAAGCAATGAATTTGATTGCAAAAATATTGGTATAGCCAATAAAGAATTAATTTCACAAAATAAAACTGTATTAAAAGATTTCATTGTTTTTGAAGGAATTGAAGAATTTCAAAATATGATATCTAATCATCATGTAGATATTATTATTTTTGCAATATCTGGTTCTGCACCTTTGAAGCTACTTATGGAAATAAGCAATTCTGGTAAAACTATTGGTCTTGCAAATAAAGAGTGTATAATATGTTTAGGAAATTTATTTCTCAAAAATGCGTCAATATCATCAACCAAAATTGTTCCATTGGATTCTGAGCACAATGCTCTGTATCAATTATTAAAAAATAAGAATATAGATTCAATTAATAAATATACAATAACAGCAAGTGGTGGTAATTTTTATAAGTATAAATACTCAGATTTAATAAACATAACTCCTGAACAAGCTGTTACTCATCCAAAATGGAAAATGGGGAAAAAAATTACAATTGATTCATCTACTTTGATGAACAAAGGCCTTGAGATTATTGAAGCATGTATTTTATTTAATATTGAGCCAAATAAGATTAATGCATTGATACATCCTGAGTCAATTATTCACGGTCTTGTTGAATTTAAGGATAGTTCTATGCATGCTTTTTTAAGTCAACCTAATATGAAAATATCAATATCGAGTATTTTGTTTGATAACAATAATGTAAATTTGGATAATCATAGACTAGATTTAGGTGCAATAAAGTCTTTAAACTTTATTGATATAGATAATGAAAAATTTAAAGCTATTGATATAGCAAAAACCTCTTTAGATCATGGGGGGTTAGGTCCAGCTATTTTAAATTATGCCAATGAACTTATGGTCAATTTATTTCTCAATAAAAAAATTTTGTTCACAGATATAGTAAAAAATAATAAATATATTATGAATCAATTCATCCGTGATAATAACAATATTAAAAATCCTAATATTAATGATATTATTCAAGCATTTATAATTATTGATAATTATGCTTCAAGATTAATATCTAATTAATTTAATGATTAAAGATTAAATTTTATGTATAAAAGAATATGATTAGATTTATTCAGTTTTTATTAATTTTTTTCCTATTTACTGCAGCAGCTTATTCAAATGATAACAATAATATAAAAGTTATTAAAGTTGAAGGTTTGCAACGAATTAGTTATGAAACTGTTCTTTCTTATAGTGATTTAAGTATCGACATGCTTTATTCAGAAGAGCTGTCTAATAATTCGTTAAAGAAATTATATAAAACACAATTATTTTCTGACATATCTATAACTTATTTAAACAATACCCTTAATATTATAGTAAAAGAAAATCCTACTATCAATTTGGTGCTATTTGAAGGCAATAAGTCAAAAAAAGATGAAGACCTGATTAGTGAAATAAAACTCAAAGAAAGATCAGTCTTTTCAAGAAGTAAGGTTAAAGAGGATGTAAAAAGATTACTCGAATTGTACCAGAGGTCTGGAAGATTGTCGGCACAAATCGATCCATCTGTTGAATTGCTTGAAAATAATCGTATAAATTTAATTTATAAAATTGATGAAGCCGCTGTTTTGAAAGTATCTAAAATTACTATTTTAGGTAATAAAATTTTCCGTGATAGTGAAATCAAAAAAGTAATGACAACAAAAACTTCTTCTTTACTGAAGTTCTGGTCTTCTGGTGCCCAATATGACCCAGATAGAATTGAATATGATAAAGAGTTAATTAAAGATTTTTATAATAAAAATGGTTATGTGAATTTTAAATTTACATCATCAATCGCCCAATTGTTAAGTAGCTCAAATAAGTTTGAGATTATTTTATCCGTATCGGAAGGTGAAAAATATAATTTTGGTCCAATTAGTGTAAACACAAAATTTTCTAAACTAGATTCAGAATTAATTGAAAAAAATTTATCGCAATATTCAGGACAAACTTTTAATAGTGAGGTTTTAAAGCAATCAGTAGAATTTATTAAAAATTCAGCAACTCAATTTGGTTATACCTTTATTGAAATTAATCCTAATATGAAGATTAATGATTTAGATAAAACTGTTGATGTTAATTTTTCTATAGATGAAGGACCTAAAGTTTATTTAAATAGAATTAATATATCTGGGAATACAAGAACAATTGATAAAGTTATAAGAAGAGAATTTTCTTTTAGTGAAGGTGATGCATATAATAAACGTTCTATTAATAATGCAAAAAATAAAATTAAAGCATTAAATTTTTTTGAAACTGTTGAAATTAATGAAGAGAGAGTTTTAAGTACTGATAAATTAAATTTAAATGTAAAGGTGATTGAAAAAAACACAGGGAGTGCCACTTTAGGTGCCGGTTATGGTGATCAAAATGGAACAACACTTACAGCAGGTATTTCTGAAAGTAACTTTCTAGGTAAGGGTCAAAAAGTTAAAGTATCCACTAGTTTTTCTAATACGCAAAATTTATATGATATTTCTATTACTGAACCTTATTTTAACAATAAAGATTTATTGGTTAGAGCTGATCTTTATAGTAAATTTGATGACCTTGATAATGTTAATTATGAGACTGAAACAATTGGAGCTGGTTTAGCATTGGGTTTTCCACTATCTATATCAAATAGAATAACAACAAAATATTCATTATTAACTTCTAAAACAAAGGCAGACGCAAATGCAACTACTTATGAGAAATTGTTGTCTGGAACAGATACAGTGTCAGTAATTGGATATAATTTAAGTATAGATAAAAGAAATAGTCCCTACAAACCATCATCTGGATCAATTTTTACGGTTGAACAAAATTTAGCTGGAATTGGTGGAACATCAAGCTATCTTCAAAATAAAATATCTTATAAAAAATATATCAAATTTAGTAATTCATTCATTGGAGCAATTAAGTCAGAGCTTGGTTCAATTAATGGCTATAATGATAAATATGCACCAATTGATGAGATGTTTAATATTGGAGGAAAAAAATTACGTGGATTTAAATATGGTAAGGTTGGACCTAAATTTGATACATCTTATACAGGTGGCAATTATTATTATGTGATAAATACTGAAACAAATTTTGATTTACCTATTGATGAATATGATATATCAAGTTCATTGTTTGTAGATGTTGGTAGTGTTTGGGGTTTAGATAATAGATATGGAACTATTGATGATAATCACAAAATAAGGGCGTCTGTAGGAATAAATTTAAATTGGGATAGTGCTATCGGACCTATTAATTTTATTTTAGCAGAACCATTTATGTCAGAGCCAACTGATACAATTGATAAATTTTCTTTTGATATAGGGTATAATTTTTAAAAATGAACATAAAAAATCTAAATGTACTAATAATAAGTTTAATATTTTCAATCACTTTGTTGAACAATACGTCCGCTGAAACTAATTATCCAAATACATCTATAGCTATAATTGATTATAATATAATCTTTAAAGAGTCTAAAGCAGCAAAAAGTGCAATGAAGCAATTTGAGACAATTCAAAAATCAACTGAAGATGAAATAATGAAAGCCGAAAAAGAAATGCTTGAAGAAAGAAATAAATTAATTGAACAACAAAGTGTCATAGCCCCAGAGGCATTTGAACTTAAAGCAAAAGATTACGAAAAAAAATTACAAAATTTTCAAGTTGATAAACAAAACAAGCTTAGAAAACTTGATGGTCTTATTCAAAAAGTTAATTTTGAAATTCTGGAAAATGTTAATCCTATATTAGAGGATTTTAGTCAAGAAATGGGAATAACCGTAATACTTGAAAAAAGCTCTGTAGTACTAAGTGCAACTAATATGGATATAACAGGTGACGTTATAAAAAAACTTAATAAAGAATTACCAAAAATTAAGGTAAGTTTAGATTAATTAAATCTAGATGTCCTTCTATCATACCAATCTAAATATAAAACTTGGTGATATAGCTAATATATGTAACCTTGAAAATTCTGATCTTGATTATAATAAAGAATTAAATTTATTTGTTAGACCTGATGTTGCGACTTCTAATGATTTAACATTTATTAGCAATATAAAATATGACTTAAAGACAAACGCAAGTCATATAATAACCAATAAAAAGCTCAATAAAAAATTTTTTAGTAATCAGATTGTATTGATAAGTAATAATCTTGATTGTGATATTGCAAAAATCTCTAACCTTTATTATAGAGCAAAAACTAGGGAAGAAATTTCTAAATTAGATAAACCTAATATTGGTTGTAATCCATATATTTCAAAAAATACAAAAATTGAAGGCGGTGTTATTGTAGGTAATAATTTAATATTAGAAGATTTTAGTACGATTGGTCATAACTGCATTATTGGAGATAATGTTAATATTGGAAAAAATGTAAATATAAGCAATGTTTTGATAGGTGATAATGTCAGTATAGGCGATGGAACTAAGATTGGTCAAGATGGTTTTGGCTTTGCATATGACAAATCCTTTAATCCAATTAAGGTATTTCATATTGGTCGTGTAATTATTCAAAATGGTGTGAAAATTAATGCTAATTGCACATTGGATAAAGGAAGTTTCAATGACACTATTATAGGTGAAAATACTTACATTGATAATTTGGTACATATTGCACACAATGTTATTATTGGTAATAACTGCATAATTGCTGGTCAATGTGGCTTAGCAGGTAGTGCAACTCTTGGTAATTTTGTTCAAGTGGGTGGTCAAACAGGAATTAGTGGACATATAAAAATTTCAGATCATGTAAAGATTGCAGCTAAATCTGGAGTTATTAGAGATGTTAGTGGGGGTGAAACAGTAATGGGTTATCCAGCTATAAATATAAATAAGTACTTAAAAAATTATAAAAAGACAATGATGTGATATGAAAACTGAAATTTTATTAGATGAGATAAAAGAACTAATTCCTCATCGCGACCCTTTTTTATTTTTAGACAAGTTGTTTAACATAGAAAAGTTGTCCAGTGCCACTGGCTTTAAATCATTTAAAGCTGATGAGCCTTTTTTTAAAGGTCATTTTCCAGAAAAATCGGTTGTACCTGGTGTTATATTAGTTGAAATGATGGCTCAAACTGCAGCTGCATTAATTGCATTTAGTATTAAAGAAGAAACTTTCGATAAGATTGTATATTTAATGAACATTTCTGAAACAAAATTTCGAAAGCCAGTCTTCCCAGGTGATGAGGTTTACGCTTATGTGACTGCACTAAGATCAAGGGGTAGGGTATGGAAATTTAATGGTATTGCAAAAGACACAAATGATTGCATTATTGCGGAGTCCACTTGGAGTGCAACCATAATGGATAAAAAATAATGGCGTCTATTCATAAAACAGCTGTAATTGGATCTAATGTTGTAATCGGCAATAATGTATCAATTGGTCCTTACTCGGTAATTGATGATAACGTTAGAATTGCTAATGATAATAATATTAAATCTTCAGTTTATATAACTGGCAATACAGACATTGGAAATGCAAATATATTTTATCCATTTTGTTCTATAGGCTCACCACCACAAGATTTAAAGTTTAAAAATGAAGTAACCAATTTAATAATAGGGTCGAATAATATTTTTAGAGAACATGTAACTGTGAATGTTGGAACAAAAGGTGGTGGCGGGACTACAAAAGTAGGTGATAATTCTTTGTTTATGATTGGTGCTCATATAGCTCATGATTGCATTGTCAAAAATAATGTTGTTATGGCAAATCAAGCCACAATTGCTGGCCATGTAACTGTTGATGATTATGCTATATTAGGTGGTCTTTCAGCAGTTCATCAATTTTGTAGAATTGGTTCACTATCAATGATTGGTGGTATGAGTGCCGTTGAGCACGATGTTGTACCTTATGGTCTTGTTACAGGCAATAGAGCTCATCTATTAGGCTTAAATATTGTTGGCTTAAGAAGAGCAAAATATTCAAATGATACAATCAAAGACTTTAAAAATACTTTTGAAAAAATCTTTAATTCGAATGAAATTAAAACAGAATCAATTGCAAATAATAGTACTACTAATGAGCTTACAAAAAAATTAATTGATTTCATTAAATCTGATAGTAGCCGTGGACTATGTAGTTTTAAATGAATAAAAAAATTGATAACTTAGCCCTTATTGGCGGAGACAATGAGCTTCCATTGCTTGCATATAATTCTATTAAAAAAAAATTTAAAAATTTTATTTATATTGATATATCAAGATCAAATAAAAAAAAACTTCTAAATAAAAAATTTGTACATCATTTAAAAATATTTGAATTAGAAAAATGTATTAATTTATTGTCGTCAAATGCTATTACTCAAATATGTTTTTTAGGTACAGTTAATAGACCAGATTTTTCAAAACTAAAGATTGATAAAGTCTTGAGTAAATACATAAGTTCAATTCTTTTAGCATCCAAACAAGGTGACGGTAATATATTAGATTCAATTATTAATATCTTTGAAATAGAAGGTTACCCTTCTAAATCATTTATAGATATTTTTCCAAATGAATACTTATTAGATAGAAGTTATTTAAATCTATCGACTAATGAAATTTCAGATATTAATAAAGGTATTTCATTGCTAAATACCTTAAGTGAATATGATAATGCACAAGCATGTGTGATTTCAAATGGTTATATTTTAGCAATCGAAGCTGTAGAGGGCACTGATAGAATGTTGACTCGTGTAAATTCAATTAAAAGAAAAATTTCTAGAAACATTATTGAAGGAGCTTTAATAAAAGTACCAAAGACAAAACAAAGCTTAAAAGTTGATTTACCTACAGTAGGACCATATACACTTGAATTAATGTATAAAAATAAATTAAATGTTCTCGGTGTTAGTAAGGATTCAACGATTGTCGTTGAAAAATTGAAGTTTTATAAACTATTAAAGAAGTATCAAATTAAATTACATTTTGTAGATTAACGAGTATTTTTTGTAGATCGCTTTTTTCCATAAACAGATTTTTTATTTCCTGAATATAATTGTCTTGGTCTTCCAATTTTTTGAACTGGGTCTTCAATCATCTCATGCCAATGAGCTGTCCAGCCTGAACTTCTTGCTATAGAAAATATAACTGTAAACATTTCTGGTGGAAAACCCATAGCTCTTAAAATAATACCAGAATAAAAATCTACATTTGGATAAAGTTTCTTATCAATAAAATACTTATCTTTTAATGCAATTTTTTCTAATTCCATGGCAACATCAAGGACGGGATCCTTATTTATTCCAATATGTTTAAGAACTTTTTTACAAGTTTGCTTTAAGATTTTTGCTCTAGGGTCATAGTTTTTATAAACTCTATGACCAAAACCCATGAGTCTAAACGGATCATTCTTATCTTTAGCTCTTTTAATAAAGTTGGGTACATTTTTTTTGTTGCCAATAGTTTCAAGCATTTCTAAAGCGGCTTGATTGGCTCCACCGTGCGCTGGTCCCCAAAGTGAAGCAACGCCAGCAGCTACACATGCAAAAGGATTTGCCCCAGACGAGCCTGCCAGTCTGACTGTAGATGTTGAAGCATTTTGCTCATGATCAGCGTGTAATATCAAAATTGTATCCATTGCATCAGACATTACCTTTGAAATTTTATATTTTTCAGCAGGAACGCTAAAACACATATTTAGAAAATTTTCAGAATAACTGAGATTATTATCAGGTTGAACAAAAGGCTGACCAATAGAGTATTTATATGCCATTGCACCAATAGTCGAAGCTTTTGCAATTATTCTCCTAGAAGCTGTCATTCTTTGGTGTGGATCATTAATATCGAGAGAATCCTGGTAAAATGCTGATAAAGCTCCCATAACTCCAACCATCATCGCCATTGGATGTGCATCTCTTCTAAAGCCATTAAAAAACTTTAGCAGTTGCTCATGTACCATTGTATGCTTTGAGATTAGTTTATAGTATTTATTTAACTGTCTTTTATTAGGTAAATCGCCATAAATTAATAAATTAGTTACCTCAATAAAATCACTTTTCTTAGCAAGCTCTTCAATATCATAACCCCTATATCTAAGAATACCTTTTTCTCCGTCTATAAATGTTATATTTGACTGACATGAGGCAGTGGATGTAAATCCAGGATCATAAGTAAAATGATTACTTTCAGCATAAAGTTTTGTTATATCAATGACATCACTACCCTCAGAGGCTTTATAAATAGGAAGTAAGTAGGATTTATTATTAATGGTGAGAGTTGCGGAATGGTTTTTTTTCATAATAAGCCCTATAAATAGCTGATTTATATTAATAATAAAAGGAAATTTAAAAAAAAGGGCTTAAATCTAGTACTTTCTTAATAAACCAATCAATTTTCCCTGAACTTTCACCCTATGTGGCGCTAAAATTCTTGTTTCATAAGCGGGATTGGCACTTTCGAGAGCGATGCTTTGACCTTTTTTCCTAAGCCTTTTTAATGTAGCTTCAGAATCATCAACTAAAGCAACAATAATATCGCCACTATCAGCATAGTTAGTTTTCTTAATTAAAACTGTATCACCGTCAAAAATTCCCTCATTAATCATAGAGTCGCCCTCAACATTAAGTGCATAACTCTCTCCAATAGGCATCATTTCTTTTGGTACGTCAATTGTTTCATCGTTATGTTGAATAGCTTCAATAGGGGTACCGGCAGCAATTTTACCATATAATGGGAGAGTTGATACTCTGTGAGCATCGTCTTGATCAGATTTACCATTAAATTTACCAATAATTAAATTATTCTTATCCTGATTTGCAATATCTATGCTCGCAAAGCTATCTTTAAGTACCTCTAAAGCTCTTGCTTTATGGGCTAGGCGTCTAACGAAGCCTCTTTCTTCAAGAGCCAGTATTAACCTATGAATACCTGATTTAGACTTAAGGTTTAAGGCAGATCTCATTTCATCGTAAGAAGGTGATACACCATTACGGTTTTGAGAGGTGCTTATATAATTAAGTAGTTCTTTTTGTTTTTTAGTAAGCATATTTTAAATAATTAATATGCATAACGTTCTATCAATGTTCGCTAAATGTTTCAATTACATTTTTAACAACAATTTCAATAACTTAAATTTATATAGTGAGTCCTTATATTAAAAGCGTTCTAATTTGTTCTTTTAAATTATCAGATCTCATTAATGATTCGCCTATAAGGAAGGTTTTTATTGGAGAGTTATTTTTAATATAATCAATATTCTCCCTAGTTTTAATACCACTCTCACACACATAAATTTTACCATCAGCCGGTTTGGAGGTTAGTGATATCGAGTTATTTATATCAACAGAAAAATCATTTAAATCACGATTATTAATTCCAATTAAATCGGATTTCATTTCGAGGGCGACATCCATTTCATTGCTATTATGTGTTTCAATCAATACATCAAGACCAATACTTATAGCCTCTTCCTCAAGATCTTTTGCATTATTCTTTTCAAGCATAGAAAGTATTATAAGTATGCAGTCAGCACCTAACATTTTAGACTCATGAAGTTGGTAGCTGTCAACTATAAAATCTTTTCTTATGATAGGTAGTGACACTCTTTTTCTAATTTCTGTTAAGTCACTATCAGAACCCTTAAAGTATTTTTCATCAGTGAGAATTGATAAACAAGATATTCCATTGTCTTCATAGGCATTGGCAATATTAAGATAGTCAGCCTTATTATTAAAAATAATACCTGCAGAAGGACTTGCCTTCTTAAGTTCTCCAATTATTGAAATATCTTTTTCTTTTATATTTTTTTTAATATCATCGATAAACCCTTTTGGCACATATTGCTCTGATAATTCAATAATATCATTTAAATTGAATAATTTTTTTTTCTGTTTTACAAAATCTTTTTTGTATTTGTAAATTTCTTTTAATATAGACATTTGAACTATTTATCTTGAGTAAATTCTATTAATTGTTTTAACTTCACCATTGCTTTTCCTGAGTCTATAATTTCTTTAGCTATCAAGTAATTATTTTTAACAACATTATTATCAAGTTTATCGAGGTCATTTAATGATAAGGCAAAAGCAGAATTGAGGAGTACGATTTCATAAAAAGCATCTATTTTACCAGAAAATATTTCTTTAATTCTATTTGCATTATAAGCTGCATCACCACCATCAAGCTCCTTTTCATCTTGATTATTAATGCCAATTGAAGAGGCTCTAAAATTATATATTTCTTGCCCAGGGACTAATATCTTATTTTCACCATTTATATTAATTTCATCCATACCATTACCACCACTTACTATAATACATTTATTTCTATCCATCTTTTTAAGAACGTTACCATATATATTTTGAACTTCCTCGCTGTATACACCAACAATCTGAGACTGAACGTTGCCTGGATTTAAAAGAGGGCCAAGCATATTAAATATTGTTCTAATGCCTATTTCTTGTCTTACCTTGCCAACATACTGCATAGCTGGGTGATGGTTTGGAGCAAACATAAAACAAATACCTATTTCATTTATACATCTTTCAAGGTCTATAGGATCTGATATCAATTCAATATTTAAAGCCTGAAGGACGTCAGCAGATCCACACTTTGAAGTTAATGCCTTATTGCCATGTTTTGCTATTGGTATATTTGCTGCTGCAACAACAAATGCAGTTGCCGTAGAAACATTTAATGAACCAATACCATCACCACCAGTTCCACATGTATCAATTGAATTGCTTGGAATATTAACCTTAATCATTTTATTTTGCATTACATCTAACGCACCTAAAACATGATCTTCATTCACTCCATTTTTCTGCAAAGCAATCAAAAAAGCACTAATCTGCGCATCAGTTGATTCTCCAGACATAATAATATTAAATGCTTGAGATGTATTTTCTTTATTAAGATTGTTATCAAATGCAAGTTGAATGAAATCTTTAAGGCTATTAATCATAAGCTCACAAAGTTAGATATTATTTTTTGACCATGTATTTTTGATGTGCCAATACTTTCAGGGTGAAATTGTACGCCAAACACTGGATAATCATTATGTTCAATCCCCATGATAACATCTTTATCATTATCTTTAGTATTAGAAATAATCTTAAAACAAGAGGGGAGTGATTTTGGATCTATTACTAAACTATGGTACCTTGTAGCATCAAATTTTTTTGGTAAACCTCTAAAAATTTCTGAATTATTCTCATTGGTCATACTTGATATTTTGCCATGCATTATTTTTTTTGCTTGGACAATGATACCTCCAAAAGCTTGACCAATTGATTGATGTCCAAGACATACTCCTAGTATAGGCAATTTATTGTAAAATTCTTTAATAACCTCAATACATATACCTGCTTCATTTGGTGTACAGGGTCCAGGCGATATAATAATCTTACTTGGTTTTATGGTATTCTTTATTTCTTTAATAGAGGTTTTATCGTTTCTTAAAACTTTTACGGGCACACCTGTTTCCTCAATATAATGAGCTAAATTAAAAGTAAAACTGTCGTAGTTATCTATTAATAAAATCATTTGTAGTTACCCTTAACAATTTCAGCTGCTTTTATTACAGCCATCGATTTATTCACCGTTTCATTATATTCATACTTAGGTTTGCTATCATAAACGACACCACCACCCGCTTGAACATATAATTTTTTATTTTGTACTATTCCAGTTCTCAAAACTATACAAGTATCCATCTCATTCATTGATGAAAAATAACCAACAGCTCCAGCATAAGGGCCTCTTTTAGTAATTTCTAACTCATCAATTATTTGCATTGCTCTTATCTTTGGTGCCCCAGTAACTGTTCCAGCTGGAAATCCAGCCATAAGTGCATCCATTAGTGTTTTATTGGATTTTAGTTGGCCTTCAACATTAGAAACTATATGCATCACATGTGAGTACCTTTCAATAGAAAAGCTCGAAGTTACTTTAACTGTACCAGGCTTTACAACTCTACCAACATCATTTCTTCCTAGGTCAAGAAGCATCATGTGTTCAGATATTTCTTTGGCATCTTTTAAAAGATCCATTTCATTTTTTATATCTTGTTTCTTTGTACTACCTCTAGGTCTTGTTCCAGCAATCGGTCTTATCGTTACTGTATTATCTCTTACACGAACAAGTATCTCAGGACTGGAACCAATAATATTAAATTTTGGAAAATTAAATAGATACATAAATGGGGAAGGGTTTGTTTCCCTTAAAACTTCGTATAGTTTTGTCGGATTATAATCAAAATCCATTTCGAATCTATGACTTGGTACAATTTGAAAAATATCTCCTTGTTTGATATATTTTTTTGATTTTTCGATATTTTTATAAAAATTTGCTTTTGAAATATTAGATTTTGATTTTAAAGAAATTCTTTTTTTCTTATTTATGGTTGTTTTATCATATTTATAATTTGCAATATATTTATAGTCATCATTTATTTCACTTAAAATCTTTTCATAATTAATATCTTTTTTGTCATAAGTTCCATGAATGAATGCTTTTATGATAAACAAACTTTTCTTATGATTATCGTAGATAAAAAGACTTCTCGGATAAAATAGCAAGCAGTCTGGCAACTTTAAGTTATTTGTTTTTTTATTTTTTGAAATTTTTTCAACATAATTGATTGCTTCATAACCTAAATATCCAAAGACACCAGAAGACATAGGGGGCAGATTTTTTGGAATCTTAATTTTTAGACCTTCAATCAAACTCTCTAAGTTTTTAAAAGGATCAGTGTTATTTTGTTTTATGTTTATAAATTTATTATTCTTTTTTTTACTAAGAGTTGCAGTTTTATTAACTATTTTTAAGATTAACAATGGATCAAATCCGCATATTGTATATCTGCCTCTGTGAATTCCACCCTCAACAGATTCGTAAATAAAACTATATTTGCTTTTGTCTACTAAATTTATAAAACTATTATGGGGTTCAATATCAATTTTTTTAACATGTTTGTAGATTAAAAAATCTTCTTTTTTGTTAATATTTGATTGAAAGTCTTTTTTACTTAAAGAGACCATTTTAAAGAAACAGATTGTCTATGTTTTTAAGAAATAACTGGTACTCAATATCAGCACCTAACTTATTTTTTAACAGGTTTTCCATTGATTGATTAAAACTTGCTTCAATATTTGCATTTAAATTTTGTTTTTTAGTTTCATTAATTAGGTTGTCTGCCGGATTAATTTTCTTAACAAATACTAAGCCGTACATATCATCAAAATCTTTGAACATTATACTGGAATTTACTTTATTCTTAAAAATCTTATTAAGTGTTTGTTGGTTAAAAGTATTATTATTGGTTCTTTCAACTCTTTTTTTTTCAATTATCTTAAATCCATTTTGATTTGCAAAATTAACAAAATTTTCTTCATCGGTATATTTATAGGCAAGTTCAAGATCTGATATCTTAGCTTCAAGCAATTCATTGGTTTTAATATTTTTATAATCTTTAGTTACTTGATCTTTCAATTCTTCATAAGATGGTAAATAGGCATCATAGACATTTAAAATTTCAACAATATAGGTTTCGTCATTATCTTCAATCAGCAGGTCTGATTGGTATCCTTTTTCACTATTAAAAATTAGATTTAAGTTATCATCAGTAAGCATATTCGACAGGCCATTGGAATTAGTAAATTTAACTTCTAAATTGAAATCTGTAGCAATCTCATCTAAAGTTGATCCTGTTAAATTTTGTTCTTCGATTAGTTCAATGTTTTCTAAAAATGTATTATAAGCATTTTCTTCATTTAAAAAATTAACAATCTCATCCTTGGCTTCATTTAATGATTCAATTTTGGCAGGTATAATTTCTATAATTTTTACAGCAAAGTATCCCAAACCATCAATTTCTATTGGGTTAGATATTTCTCCCTTAGGAGTACTAAATATAAGCTCTGATAAATCTGCGTCAAAATCATCAACTTTTACATCTTTTAATTCTGTTGGGTTTAGACCCTGCTCGTCGAGATATTCATTTAATTGAGCATAATTATTAAGTAATTCGACTATTTTTTTTGATTGATCAATTGAATTAACATTAATTACTTCAATGTCTCTCATCTCTTCTTTTGAATAATTTTCAATATTATCATTATAGTAAGTCTCAACTTGTTCATCTATAATATCATTACTTGAGCTAAATATATTTTGATTAATATTAATATATTTTACCTTTACATTCTTTTCAGTGAAATACTTAGCTTGATTATCATTATAATAATTCAAAGTATCATTATCAGTAGGGTAAATTTCTTTGATAAGTTTATCTGTTATATTGTAATATATAATATCCCTTGTTTCTGCTTCAAAGTTATAAAATAAATTAGATATTTTATCATTTATTGGTAAGGGTATTGAAAAATTTTCGAAAATTAAATTATTTAAAAAAAATCTTGAAATTTCATCAGTAAATTCTGCTTCATTGTTAAAATTGCTTAACATCGCGCTGTCAAACAAAATTTTATTAAATTTACCATCTTTATCTTGAAACTGAGGTATTGAAATTATTGTTTTCTTAATTAAGTCATCAGAAATATATATAGAGTTTCTTTCTGCAAATTCTTGAACTAGTTTGCCGTATACCATTTCATTTAAAACTAAATATGTAATTTGCTGGTTGTGAGCCTCTTCTTCAGTTAATTTTTTTTCTAAAGATTGATTAAATTCAGATAGCTTTCTTTGAAATTGATTATAAAAATCATTTATAGTAATTTTTTGATTTCCCACTTTTGCCACAAGGCCGCTATCACCAGAGTTTAATAAGTCACCCATTCCCCATACAGCGAAGCTTGCTACCATTACCAAAAGCAATAGTTTACCAAAAATTGATTTAACAAGGTTTCTTATTATATTTAGCATTTTAAGTACTTAGAAAATTATGAATGAATATAGTTGTTTTTATGGTTTTTTATAGCTAAATAAGAGATCTATGAAAAGAAATAATTATGTTGTAGCTAATTGGAAGATGAATGGTCTCACATCATTTGTAAAGATTTTTAACGCTATAAACAAACATCTCGTTTCAAAAAAGCTTAATAATCCTAATGTTATTGTTTGTCCTCCTTATACTTTAATTAATACTCTAGTTTCGTCAAAGAAATCAAAAGTAATGATTGGGGCTCAAGATACGCATGAGCTTGATTCAGGCGCTTATACAGGATGTGTTAGTTCAGAGATGATTAATGATCTTGGTGCCAAATATGTAATTATAGGTCACTCTGAAAGAAGACAGTTATTTGGCGAAGACGTTGAGCTTTTGTCAAAAAAAATACTTTCAGCCCATAAACATGGACTTAAAGTTATCTTTTGCATTGGTGAGCTCGAAAGTGAAATTAAAAATAGAAAATCTATTTTAATGAAACAGCTTAAATCACTGCCTAAAAAATTAGACCATAAGAAATTAATAATTGCTTATGAACCAGTTTGGGCAATAGGAACGGGATTAACGCCGACATTATTAGAGATTGACAGTATACATGCCTCTATCAGAGATATTCTTAAATTTAATCAAAGTTTTGCTAAAAATGTTTCTATTTTATATGGCGGATCTGTTAACGCTGAAAATGCAAATAATATTTTGTCTTTAGAGAATGTTGATGGTGCCTTAGTTGGTGGTGCATCCTTAAAACCTAGGGATTTTTCTAAAATCATTGATTATTTTTCATAAAAGCATATAAAAATCTTTTATGGAAAATATTGTACTACTCATACACATAATCCTTGCTGTAATCTTGATTATTGTGATTTTAATTCAACGTGCTGAAGGTGGTGCTTTAGGTATTGGTGGTGGTAGCGATGGAATGACTCCAAGGGGAACAGGCGATATTCTAACAAGAATAACAGCTATAATTGCAACAATGTTTATTATTACTAGCATAACACTAGCTATCATAAGTATGCAGTCCTCAGAAAAAACAATTAATTTTGATGATTTAAATATTCAAGATGAGCTTGATATCTTGGAAGAAAACCTACTTGAAATACCTGAACTTAATTAAAGTTCTTTCAATAAACACGCATTTAAAGTATAAAATACTTCCATGGCGCGATTTATATTTGTTACAGGCGGTGTGGTTTCATCATTAGGCAAAGGTCTTGCTGCAGCTTCCCTAGCATCTCTTCTGCAACATCACGGTTATAAAGTTAGAATTAGAAAATTAGATCCTTATTTAAATGTTGATCCTGGAACAATGAGTCCATATCAACACGGCGAAGTTTACGTAACTGATGATGGTGCTGAGACAGATCTTGATCTTGGACATTATGAAAGATTTACAGGCGTAATATCTAAGAAAAGTGACAATATTACTTCTGGTAAAGTCTATCAGGATATAATTAAACGTGAACGTAAAGGTGAATATTTGGGAGGTACTGTTCAAGTAATTCCTCATGTAACCAATGAAATTAAAAAATTTATTGATAACGATCTAAATGATGAGGATTTTATTATTTGTGAGATTGGTGGAACAATTGGTGATATCGAAAGTTTGCCTTTTATAGAAGCTATTAGGCAATTTCATTATGAAAATGATACCGAAATGTCTATGTTTATTCATGTCACATTGGTTCCATACATATCAAGTAGTGGAGAACTAAAAACAAAACCAACGCAACATTCTGTTAAAGAACTTAGAAGTTTAGGCATTCAGCCTAATATTTTATTGTGTCGTGCTGACAGAGAAATTCCTAAAGATGAGAGGGACAAGATTGCTTTATTTTGTAATGTTTCTAAAGATAATGTTATTCAAGCAATTAATGCTCCATCTATCTATGAAGTTCCAATAAATTTTATGAATGAAGGTTTGGACAAAAGAGTACTTGAATATTTTAACCTAGATTCAAAAAAATCATTAGATTTAAAAATGTGGAAAAATGTTTCTGAATATATACTGAAGTCAGATGGTGAGGTTAATATAAATATAGTTGGTAAGTATACTGGTCTGGCTGATGCATACAAATCTCTTAATGAAGCTCTTAGCCATGGTGGAATATTTAATAAAGTTAAAGTTAAAATAAACTGGATAGAATCTGAAGATCTTTCTTTATCTAATCTTGATGATAAACTTAAAAATTCTGACGGCATACTAGTTCCTGGGGGTTTTGGCAAAAGGGGTTCTGAAGGCAAAATCTTAGCTATCAAATATGCGCGTGAAAATGATATTCCATATTTTGGAATATGCTTTGGTATGCAACTTGCTGCTATTGAAGCAGTTCGTAATTTATTAAATATAAATGAAGCTACCTCAAGTGAATTTGACGATTCAAGCTCATCAGTAGTTGGATTAATGACTGAGTGGGCCAAAGAAGACCAGCTTGAAAAAAGGAAAATTGATAGTGATTTAGGTGGCACTATGAGATTGGGTGCTTATGATGCTATTGTTGAGCCTGAAAGTAAAGCCTTTGAAATTTATGGAGAAAAAATTATTTCTGAAAGACATAGACATAGGTATGAAGTAAATAATAATTACCGAGATTCATTGAAAGAAAAAGGGGTTATATTTTCTGCATTCTCACCAGATGGATTATTGCCCGAAATTTTGGAAATACCTAGTCATACTTGGTTTGTAGGTGTACAATTTCATCCTGAACTTAAATCTAAACCATTTGAGCCTCATCCCTTATTTAAATCATTTATTGGGGCTGCTTTAAAAAAATCTAAAGAATAAAAATGAGTCAAAATACAGTAAAGTTAAAAGACATTTGTATATCTAATGATTTGCCAATAACTCTAATAGCTGGTCCTTGTGTTTTAGAAAATTATGACCATGCTAAAATGATGGTTGAAAAACTTCTTGAAATAACAGAAACATTAAAAATAAATTTTATCTATAAAACTTCCTACGATAAAGCAAATAGAACTAGCTTATCTGGGATAAGAGGCATCGGGTTACATGACTCCCTTACAATTTTTTCTGATTTAAGAAGTGAATATGGAATAAATATTTTAACAGATGTGCACAACGCTATTGATTGTGACTTAATTAAAGATCATGTCGATGTACTCCAAATTCCAGCATTTCTCTGTAGACAAACTGATTTACTTATAGCTGCTGCTAAAACAAATAAAATAGTTAATATTAAGAAGGGTCAATTTCTATCCCCTCATGACATGATTAATGTTGCCAATAAAGTTATCGATTCTGGAAATAAAAATATTTTACTAACAGAAAGAGGTGTAACTTTTGGTTACAATAATCTTGTGTCTGATATGCGTTCACTAGAAATTATGAAGAATGAAATAAAATATCCAGTTATTTTTGATGCAACTCACTCAGTACAAGCACCTGGTGGCCTTGGTGGGTCTAGCGGTGGTGATAGACAGTTTGTTCCTGTACTATCTAAAGCCGCAGTTGCAGTTGGGGTAGCTGGTGTATTTATGGAAACACACAATGATCCTGACAATGCACCGTCTGACGGACCTAATATGGTTAAAATTGATGATTTACCAATTATATTGAGTAAGCTTATTGAAATTGACAATGTTGTTAAAGAAAGTTAAATAAATATCTGATTATAAATGATAAATGAGTAAAATTAAAAATATTATATCAAGACAAATATTAGACAGTCGTGGTTATCCAACTGTGGAAACTGATGTTATTTTAGATAACGGAACTATTGGAAGAGCATCTGTACCTTCTGGCGCCTCTACTGGTAAGCATGAGGCTTGTGAACTAAGAGATGGCAATAAGCAATATAATGGAAAATCTGTTAAAAAGGCTGTTTCAAACGTTAATGGTGAAATATTTGATGCTATAACTGGAAATGATGTGTCAGATCAGTCTTTAATTGACAACATTATGATTGACTTAGATGGTACAAAAAACAAGACAAGATTAGGTGCAAATGCAATTTTAAGTGTTTCTCTTGCTACTGCTACAGCTGCTGCTAAACATTATCAATTACCGCTGTATAAATATCTTGGTGGTACCTCTAACTATAAAATGCCAACACCAATGTTTAATGTCATAAATGGTGGGGCTCACGCTAACAACAAATTATCTTTTCAAGAATTCATGATCATACCTGTAAACAATATTGATTTTTCAGAAAGTTTGAGAAAATCAACTGAAGTTTTTCATAATCTTAAAAAGATTATTAATGATAAAGGCTTATCAACTTCAGTAGGTGATGAGGGTGGCTTTGCTCCAAATTTAGACTCCGAGTCGGACGCACTTGATTTAATTTCATTAGCTATAAAAAAATCTGGATTTAAACTTATAGATGATTTTGTTTTTGCACTTGATGTCGCTGCGACAGAATTTTATAAAAAAAATAAATATCAACTAATGACGCAAACAAAACCGTTCACTTCAAATGAATTTTCAGATTTTCTAAAAAAATTGTGTAAAAAATTTCCAATCATGTCAATTGAAGATCCAATGGCTGAGGACGATTGGACTGGATGGTCTAGTCTTAATTCAGATTTAGGTGATGATATTCAAATTGTTGGGGATGATTTGTTTGTAACAAATCTCGAGCGTCTAAAGTTAGGTATTGAAAAAAAATCTGCAAATGCAATTTTAATTAAATTAAATCAAATAGGGACTCTTACTGAAACCATCGAATGTATTGAATTGGCTAAAGCTAATAAATTTGAAACTATAATATCACATCGTTCTGGTGAGACCGAAAATACTTTTATAGCTGACTTGGCTGTTGCTTTAAACAGTGGTCAAATAAAAGCTGGATCACTTTCTAGAACCGACAGAATAGCAAAATTCAATCAATTATTAAGAATTGAAGAAGGTTTAACTTCAAAAAAAACATTGAAAAACAATAGGTTTTTCTAGCAATGTAATAATTTAGTAGAACAAATAGAGTCCAAATCTTTTAATTTTCGTTTTTTTTGTGTTTTCGAATCATAAATATTTGACTGATTCATGTGAATTTGATTCTCTATAATTCATGATTAAGTTGAGTTTGATTAATAATACTATAAAAAAATATTATCTATTTTTATTAGGTCCAATAGTTTTTTTCTATATTGGGTTTCATCTAATTAATGGCAACAATGGTTTGCTTGCTCATGTGTATCTAAATGAAGATATAAAAAATCTTGAAAGCAGTATTTATAATATTTCGAAAGACAACGAAATTATTCAACTTAAAATATCCAAGCTTCAAAGTGATAAAAATAGTGATATCAGAGATGAAATGGTTAGAAAAATACTTAATTTTTCACAAGATGATGAGTATACAATAATATTTGATTAATTAAATATCTTGAAAATAGTTAAATTTGATCTATTTTTCAATTGTGTCTTCCTCAATTATGCTTTCTAAATCACTGTTAAGACGTAATTACGCTCTTGTGCCAGGCTTAAAAAAACCAGATTGGCTTAAAGTAAAAATATCTAATTCAGACATAAACAAATTTACTAAAAATATTGTTGAAAAAAATAGGCTTACAACTGTTTGTGAGGAAGCTGCATGTCCAAATATTCACGAGTGTTGGTCAAAAAAACATGCCACATTTATGATACTTGGAGACACATGTACAAGATCTTGTACATTCTGCAACGTTAAAACTGGTATGCCTGATGCAATAGATATTTTTGAACCCGCTAGAGTTGCTAATGCAGTTGATAGTTTAAAACTTGAGCATGTTGTTATCACATCGGTAGATAGAGATGATTTGCCTGATGGTGGTGCCATACAATTCTCTAAAGTAATAAATGCTATAAAGAAAAAATCGCCACAAACAACTATTGAAATATTGACACCTGATTTTTATAAAAAAAAGAACGCCCTTGATATACTTAATACATCTACATTTGAAATATTTAATCATAATATGGAAACAGTAGAAAGATTATACAGAGATGTAAGGCCAGGTGCTAGCATAGATAGATCCTTAAATTTATTAAAAGATATTAAAATTAAAAATAGAAAAGTTTTTACAAAATCTGGCATCATGATTGGTCTAGGTGAAACTTATGATGAAATAAAAGATATTATGACGTTACTTTTAGATAGTAATGTTGATTTTTTGACAATTGGTCAATATCTAAGACCTACCAAAAACCATCATCCAGTTGTTGAATATCATCATCCAGAATACTTTCAAAAGCTTAAAATAGAGGCTTACAATAAGGGATTTAAACTTGTTTCATCAAGTCCATTTACCAGATCTTCATTTCATGCTGATAGTGATTTTAAAAGGCTTAAAGAGTTAGTAGCCTGACATAATGCCCAAACATAAAGAGACAAAGATTGTAGACTTCACCAATATTCAAATGTTCGATTTAGTTTCGGATATCGATAGTTACCATTTATTTTTACCTTGGTGTAATAATTCTAGAATAATAGAAACATCTAAAATTGACATTGATAACGATCATGTTATTGCAGATTTAGAAATTGGATATAAAAATTTAGTTTATATTTACAGAAGTGCAGTAACATTAAATCGAAAAAATTTGATAATTGATGTCGAATTTGTTGATGGTCCATTTAAACATCTAACTAACAAATGGAGCTTCAAAAAGATAGAGGGAAATAAATGTGAGATTGATTTTTTTATTGATTTTGAATTAAATGTTGGTGTTTTCAATCATTTAATAAGTAAATTTTTTGACAAAGCTTTCAACAAAATGGTTTCTTCTTTTGAGGGTAGGGCTAGTCAAGTTTATGAGTCTTAACTATTTCAATAAACTTATCTAAGACGTAATTTACAGATTTTTTTTGAATTCCAACTCTATTTTTTGACTTAAAATTAAGTCTATATGTGGAGTACGTAACAGTTTTTTTATTCTGCTTTACTCCAAAAGTAAAATAGACTGTACCAACTGGGTTTTTTAAAGTGCCGCCACCAGGACCAGCAACTCCAGTTATAGAAACAATTAAATTGGACTTTGATATACTATATAAACCTTTTGCCATTGCTAACGAAGTTTCATTACTGACTGCTCCAAATTTTTTCACAATATCTTGATTTACTCCCAAATGTTTTATTTTTGCTATATTTGAATAAGTTACAAATCCTGAGTTAAAAATATCTGATGCACCAGGTATTTCAATTATTGAAGAGCTTAATAATCCTCCTGTGCATGATTCCGCAACAGAAATATTAAGATTATTTTTTTTGGATATTTTTATTAGTAAAAGTACTTTATCTTTAATCATAAATGTAAGAAATATTTTGATATAAAAACTATTATCAGAGAATATATCCCAGCAATTACATCATCTAAGATTACCCCACTTGCACCAGGCAATTCTTCTGCTTTATTAGAAGGGTAGAACTTAAAAATATCAAATATCCTAAATGATATAAAGGCAATTAATATCAAGTATGTGTCGTCAGTTATACTGATAATAGATAATGGTATTAGCTGTCCAATTATTTCATCACAAATTACTTCTGATGGATCATCGCTATTAGAACTTTTAAGGTAGATATTAGTTAGCATAAAACTCAATATAAAAAAAATGATAAAAAAAAGTATAAGAAACAATAAATTAATAGAAATTAAATAGTACCACAATACAACTCCTACAAGTGAACCTAGTGTACCAGGAGCAAAAGGGAATCTACCTATATAAAAAAATGTAACGAATAAATTTGAAATAAAAAACATGATCTTAATTTTTTAAAGTAGAAGTTATCCAGCAGCTAATTGCTCTAGAGTCTCCAATAAGACCTAGATAGTCGGTTGTTTTAGCTTTTACATTCAATTGATTATTCTTTAAGTTAGTTAATTTCATAATATTTTTTTTTATTTTATCTTTATAGTTTTTAAGACTTGGAGATTGACATATAATTGTTATATCTACATTTGATATTAAATAATCAGTTTTGCTAATTTTTTTCATAATTTCAGTTATAAATATAGATGAATTAGCATCTTTTAAATTTTTATCTGAAGAAGGAAAATGTGTCCCTATATCCTTTTTGCTCATTGCACCTAGTATTGAATCACATAATGCATGAAGAACAACATCACCATCTGAATGTCCGGCTAGTTTTTTATTAGATTTTACTTTTATACCACCTAACATAATACCATCACCCTTGACTAAACGATGCACATCAAATCCATTGCCAACCCTAAATGTAGTGTTGTTTATGCTTATTTTTTTAAATAAATCCAAATCCTTTTTATTAGTTATCTTTAAATTACTGATTTCTCCTTTTATATATTTACCACTTTTAATTTTATATATTTCAATTAATTGAGCATCATCTGTAATTGTATCATTTTTAAAATAATATTTAGAAATAGCACCATATTTAAATGCTTGCGGAGTTTGTGTTGTAATAAAATTATCTCTATTTAATGTAGCCAACTTACCTTTCACAAATTTTTTTAATGTTGAATCAATACTTAGGTATGGAATAACATAATTAATACTTCTTATTTGAATATCAGATTTAATCTTGGAAATTAATTTACTACTAACATTTGGACGTGCTGCATCATGTATCAGTAAGTTTATAGGCTTTTTGTTTAGATTATTGATATATTTTATTGCATTTTTAATACTTCCTTTGCGTGTTGATCCATTTGGAATTAACTCATGATCAGTATATTTCTTATAAATCTGTGAATTCTTTTTATTAATTTCTTTTTGAGGTAAAATTATTAAAAGATTTTTTCTACTAAAAGACTTAGAAAATGCTTTTAAAGTATGTTCTAAAATTGTAAGGCCATTAACTGTAATAAATTGTTTAGCTACTGATGTCCTAAGTCTGGAACCCTTACCACCGGCTAAAATTAAGGCAATTGATTTCATAGAATTATGATTAATTAATGTTATTTTTATAGTATATTAATTCTCTTTGATAACACAGACATTAAGAAAATAATTATATATCATAAATGTTCAATAGGTTTACACAAAGAATTATCTCTAGTTGGAGATTTATTACCATTTTATTGGGTTCAATATTACTAATTGCTGTATCATTTCTAATTTTGATAAATCAAAGAACCTCTATATATAACAGTAATTATCTAGATGAATTTTTAATTTTTCTATCCGCTCTGTTTATACTGACCATCAGTATTATATTTATTGTATTAGTCTATAGAACTATAATTCCTATCAATAAAAAAAAAGTTGCATCTTTTAACAACAGATTTGCACTTTATTTTATTTCAATGGCTTTAACGCCTGCAGTAATTGCTGGTATATTAGGTTTAGTTTTAGTTAATTTTGGTATAAATGATTGGTTTAATGATAAAATAAAATCAGTAATTCAAAATTCACTTAATGTAGCAGAAGGGTATGTAGAAGAACATAATAACTCAATTAAAAGTGATATATATGCAATGTCAAATGACTTAAATAGAAATTATAATGTGTATATAAATAACAGATTTACTTTTGAAAAATATTTTCAAGAGCAATCAATAATTAGATCCTTACCAGAGGCTTATTTGATTGATAGCAAGGGGGATGTATTAATGAGCAGAGTTTATACAATTTTTACTCAATATTATCGACCTAGAAGTGAAGTAATAGAAAGAGCAGCTAATGGTAAATTGGCAATTATGACATCAACTTCAGTTAACAAAGTTTATGCTTTAATTAAATTACCAAATTTTATAAATGCATATTTATATGTAGGAAGACCGCTAGATCCAAATGTTACAAAAGCATTTGATGAAACAAAGTCTGCTATAAATGAATATTCAAATTTAGAGACAAATAGAACGCAGATAGCAATTGTATTTATGCTTATTTATATTCTAGCTATATTAATTTTAATATTTGTATCTACATTAATTGGAATAAGATTTGCCAAGCGTATAGTTAAACCAATAACTAATGTAATTGATGCTACGAACTCAATTAAAGGAGGTTCATTTGATATTAATTTGCCTCAATCTAATGAATTTATAGAGTTAAATAGACTAAGTGAATCTTTCAATACAATGAGTTCGGAACTGTATGTTCAACGTAACTTGCTTGCAAATTCAGAAAAGCACGCAGCCTGGTCTGAAATTGCAAAAACTATTGCACACGAAATAAAAAATCCATTAACTCCAATTCAATTATCAAATGATAGGATTAGAAAAAAGCTTGAAGATGTAAAAGTTAATGATCCAATTATCATAGAATGTCTAGATATAATAAGTAGGCAAGTAGGTGACATAGGAAAATTAGTAAATGACTTCTCAAATTTTGCTAGAATGCCCAAACCAATTTTTACTCACAATAATCTTAGAGTAATTATTCAAAACTGTGTTCAATCCAAATCTCTTGAAAGCAAAGATAAGATCAGATTTCTAGTTAAGTGTGATGATAATTTAGTTATAAATTGTGATGAACTTCAATTAACTCAAGTTTTTAACAATATTATTCAAAATTCCATGAATTCAATTTTAGAAAATAATATACATAATGGCATCATAGATATTGATGTTAATAAAATTAATGCAAAAGTAATTGTTCAAGTTAAAGATAATGGTATTGGCATTATTAATTCAAAATCTGAACTTATAGAACCATATTTCTCTACGAGAAAGAAGACTGGTGGAACTGGCTTAGGTCTTTCAATAGTAAATAAAATAATTACAGATCATGATGGAATATTGGAACTTAAAAATAATTCTGATAATGGTTTGTGTGTAAAAATAATTTTTAATAAACTAAAATGAATAAAATTTTAATAATAGATGATGAGATAGATATAACAGAATCTATTTCTGCCATACTAAGTGATGAAGGGTTTAATTGTACTAAAGCATTAAATCCTAATGACGCAATAAATTTTCTTGAAAATAATAGTTTTGACTTAATAATTCTAGATGTTTGGTTAAATGATGCTAATTATGATGGAATAAAATTACTAAAGTTAATAAAGAAAAAAGATATTAAAGCTCCAATTATAATTATTTCTGGACATGGAAATATTGATATGGCTGTTGAAGCTATAAAAGAAGGTGCTTATGAATTTGTTGAAAAACCATTTAAAAGTGAACGATTAACTTTATCAGTAAGTAGGGCTTTAGAAGTTAAATTAATTAGAGATGAAAACAAAGAGTTAAAAGAAATAAACTTTTATAAAAATCAATTAATAGGATCATCATCTAATACTTTAAAAATTAAAGAAATTATAAGTAAAATTGCACATACATCTAGTCGTGTTTTAATAACTGGAGAATCTGGAACAGGTAAAGACTTAGTTGCTAAAGAAATTCACAATAAATCGATGTTTAAAGATGGTCCTTTTGTTGTAATTAATGCTTCATTACTAGAACCAAATGGAATCGAGAATGAACTATTTGGTATAGAAGAAAATGGACTTATTAAACACACTGGTTTGTTTGAAAAGGCAAATAATGGATCACTGTTTATTGATGAGGTTGGTGAGATGCCAATGCAAACACAAATAAAGATATTAAGAGTTTTAACAGAACAATCATTCATAAGAACTGGTGGTAATAAAATTGTAAATATAGAGACTAGAATTATTGCCTCTTCAACTAAAGATCTTGTTGCAGCAATAAATGAAAATTTATTTAGAAAAGATTTATATCATAGATTGAATGTTGTTGAATTAAATTTACCAAGATTAGTTGATAGAATTGATGATATAGATGAATTAGTTGCATATTTTAGTAATAATTTTTGTAAAACAAATGGTTTGCCTAAAAGAAATATAATTAATGAAATTAAAGATCGATATTTGCATTATGACTGGCCTGGCAACATAAGAGAGTTAAAAAATGCCGTCGAAAGAGAATTAATAATTGGTGATAAACATAAGATTTTAAATAATAATAAATTAAATGATGATTTTGATCAAAAGAATGTTATATCTATGCCGATTAAAAATGCACGTGAAGCTTTTGAAAAAAACTATTTATTATCTCAGATAAAACGATTTGATGGAAATATTTCTAAAACTGCAGCTTTTATTGGAATGGAGAGATCTGCTCTTCATAGAAAACTTAAGCAATTAAAAATTACAGATATCGATTAATTATGAGAGTAATAGTTTGTGGTGCAGGTAAGGTCGGAACAAGTATTGCTGAGCAATTAGTAAATCAAAATAATGATGTTACAGTTATTGATCAATCTGAGGAATTGATTTCCAAGCTTAGTGATGAAGTTGATCTTAATACTATCGTGGGTTCAGCATCATATCCATCTATTTTAGAAAAGGCAGGTGCAAAAGATGCCGATATGATAATTGCGGTTACGCTGCAAGATGAAATAAATATGGTTGCCTGTCAAATGGCACATACATTTTTTAAGATACCAAGAAAAATAGCAAGATTAAGATCAGAAGATTTTTTGAATCCAATTTGGAGAAATTTATATAACGCAGATAATATGCCTATTGACTTGATCATTAGTCCAGAACTAGAGGTGGCAAGATCTATAATTAGACAGTTGAATGCTCCAGATGCATTTGAAATTGCGCCTTTTTATAGTGATAAGATTGAATTGACTGGCATTGTCATTGATGAGAATTGTCCTTTAGTAGATACAGAATTAAGAAATATCCATGAAATATTTCAGGATGAAGACAATTCAAAGAAAAATTTACGTGTTTCCATTATTTCAATATTAAGAAATGATAAATTATTTATACCAGGTAAGTCAGAGAAGTTGCTTCTTAATGATAAAGTTTATCTATTAATAGATAAAAGTCATGTGGACAGAACTATGGCTGCTTTTGGCCTAGAAGAAAAGCCAATATCTAAACTACTAATTATTGGTGGAGGAAATATTGGTTTTAATATAGCAAAAGAATTAGAAGAAAATAAGTCAAATATTGCTGTTACAATAATAGAGCAAAATTTAGAAAGATCGTCTAAAATTGCTGATAACTTAAATAATACATTGGTATTAAATGGAGACGGGCTTGACCAAGATCTTCTAGATGAAGCTAATATTTCCTCTACTGATATGATACTTGCATTAACTGATGACGATGAAACAAATATTATAGTTTCGGCAATATCAAGAAAAAATAATTGTAAGTCACTAATTTTAATTAATAATTCTGACTATAATAATATTAAAGATGTTTTAGGTATTGATAGAATTATAGATCCAAGAATGACTACTGTATCCAAAATATTAAAACATGTTCACAAAGGGAGTTTTATTTCTGTCTATACAATTGGTAATGCTGATGCTGAAATAATTCATGCGAAAGCAACTAAATCATCTGAATTAATAAACAAGACATTAAAAGAAGTAGATTTACCTGCAGGAATAAAAATTGGATTAATTGTAAGAAAAGATGAAGTTATAGTTCCTGACAAGAATACAATAATTGAGGTGGGGGACAATGTAATTTTTATCACTATGTCAGATGATGTATCGAAGGCTGAAGAGATATTTAAAGTCAGAGGGTCATTTTAATTGTCTAGGATAGCTTTTGTAAATGGTCAGTATTGTGACTATTCTGATGCATTAATACATGTTGATGATAGAGGATATCAATTTGCTGATGGTGTTTATGAAGTTTTTACAATAATCGACTCATGTATTATTGATTTTCAACCACATTTAAAAAGATTATTTCGCTCACTATCCGAGTTAAAAATTGTAACTCCAATTAAAAAAAGTGCTTATCTATATCATATAAGAAATATTATTAAAAAAAATATGATAGTAACCGGAACTGTATATTTACAAGTTACGCGGGGAGTAGCAAAAAGAGATTTTAAATATCCAAAAGATATTAAGAGTTCTATAACTATAATTGGAAAAGTTATATCAGAAGATACTTTTTATAAAGATATATATAATGGTATTAATGTTAAAACTACTAAGGATTTAAGATGGAAAAGATGTGACATCAAAAGCTTAAATTTGCTCCCGCCCGTTTTAGCAAAACAACATGCGTATGAAAATAATTCAAAGGAAGCCTGGCTAATTGATGATGCTGGTTTTATTACAGAGGGTAGTTCAAGTACAGCCTGGATTTTAGATAAAAATGATGTACTAAGAACATCATCTTTAAAAAATAACATTCTACCTGGTATTACAAGAGAGACTTTCCTGAAAGGTTTATGTAAATATAAAATAAAATTTAAAGAAACTAGTTTTAACATTAAAGATATACGTAGCGCTAAAGAGGCATTTATAACTAGCGCTACAACCTTTGTTACTCCGGTTAATATGGTCGATAATATTAAAATTGGTAATGGCAAACCAGGCAAATTTGCACCTATTTTTTTAGATATATACAAAAAAGCTATAAAATCTAAAATTTAACTACTTTGACAAACGGAATAATCATAAATTTAATTACTAATAAAAATGATTTAATCAATAAAGATTACAACTTAAATGAAATTGTTAATTTAAGCAAAACACTAAAGATCAAATGTAAATCTTCCTTTAGTATAAGAATTAATAAGTTTTATTCTTCAACTTTATTGAGTAAAGGTAAATTATCTGAGTTAAAAGATATAATAAGTAACAAGAGTATTGATTTACTAGTATGCAACTATTTATTAACTCCATCACAACAAAAAAATCTAGAAAAGTTTCTTAATATAAAGGTAATAGATAGAACTGGACTAATTATTGAAATTTTTGCAGATAGGGCTCTTACTTCAGAAGGCAAACTACAAGTTGAATTGGCAAATTTAAATTATCGTAAATCTAGATTAGTAAGAGCATGGACTCACCTAGAGAGACAAAGAGGTGGGCAATCATTTATTGGTGGTCCTGGTGAATTACAAATTGAATTAGATAGACGTTTAATCCAAGAAAGAATCAATTCACTTAAAAAAGATTTAAAAAAAATTATAAAAAGACGAGATAATCAAAGAAGTAATAGAAAAAAAAATGTTAATACATCGTATGCCTTAGTAGGTTATACAAATTCTGGTAAATCTACATTGTTTAATAAATTAACTAAAAAAAATGAGTACGCAAAAGATGAATTGTTTGCAACATTAGATACAAAAATAAGTAAATTATTTCTTCCGTCAAAGAAGGCAACAATAATAGATACTGTTGGTTTTATTTCAAATATTCCAACTCAATTAATAGATGCGTTTAAAGCGACATTAGAAGAAGTAAATGAATCTGATATTTTAATTAATGTAGTCGATATAAATGATATGAATTTTAGAGATAAAATAAGAACTACAAAAAAAACACTATTAAGTACAGGCGTTAGTGATGATAAGGTTAAAAATATGATAACTGTTTTTAATAAAATTGATACTTTTAGTAATAGAAAATTTAAGAACACCAAAAGCAGGGTTTATTTAAGTGCATTAAATGGATTAGGGGTAGAAGAATTTAGAGATATTTTGTCAAGTAGTTATTAGGAGTAATTGACTTCAATTAATAGATTAGAAAAATTATTTTTAGTTATAATTTTTTCTAAAATATATTCATTATCTTTTTTTTTGAAGTATGTATCAATTTCTTGTGCAGGTTTAAATATATCATTGTTATCACTTGATAATTTAAAACCACCTATTTTTTTTTGTGTCAATCTACAAATAGTATAGTCACCTTTAGTAAATTTATTTGTGTAATTTAAATTGTAACGTCTTTTGCCATCAAATATTCTGTAGCTATTTGTACATTCTTTATTCAATGTATAATTACCTAAGTATATTATAGCTGTTACTGGATCGATAACATCATTGAGCATATCATTTGTAATGGGTGTTAATTTATTTTTATCAAATTTTGGTATTGTTGATGATGATGAGACGTTAGAATTGTAAAATAGAATTTGAGTATTTTTATATTTTTTTTTCTTTGTATATTCGTATTGATAATCTTTTGGATATAATGATAAATTTTTTATCTCACCTTTAACGTTGCCTTTACCATTAATTGAAGTAACTATATTTACTAAATTTTCAGATGCTAATGAAAACATAAGCTCATAATCATTATCTTTAATTTCTAGATATGAATTAATTTCACCTATCTTTATTTGAACACCCAGAATGCTTAATTTCAACTTATAATTAATATTGGTGCTTTCAATCTTTGCATAGGTTTGTTTTGAAAAAATTATAAAGACTAAAAAGATATAATAATATAGTTTCATACCATAAAGATACTACACGTTTAAAATTTTGTCCAAAAACATACAAGATACCAATGAGAGGTATAAGTAAATTTAAATACTGATTAAATACAAAAACTATATATGAAAATTTATAATTTGTGCTCGCAATTAAAAAAACGAGCACAAATTACATTAACTAAATTAAGTTAGATTACTTTTTTGGTATCCAAATTGATCCTAATATCATTATTAACACTACAAGCAGAAATAATGATGCTGGTAAGCTTGGTGTGCTACTACCTTCGCTTAAATTTGAATAATAATCCATAAAAAATATAGCTGATTGGGATAATTCAACTCCAGCTGATTTACCAGCCTCAGCAACATTTCTAAAGCCATTTATAGTACCAGTTATTAATCCGCTATTTACAGTCCATGCTATAAAAGTACCATATACAACTAATATACCAAAAATTGATGATAGTGACTTACTTAGTATATTTGAATCATCTCTGTCTCTTGTTTGGACTGCTATTCTAATAGCTAACCATATAAATAGTACTGATGAAATTGTTACAAGCGCATTTGCAATTCTTCCAGAATTATAAAGTGTCCAAATAGCTAGCTCCGGTTGAGATGCTTGGTAAAAATTTAAAAATTCATCCATAATTATTCTCCCTTTTATTGAATAGGGTGTAATTCTAATCAATACTTTTAGATTTTAAAACATCAGTAATTAATAATAAATCTTAATAATAAATTTCATTGATATAAAATTCGCATAATATATATTATGACAAATAAATAATAATATTTAATAACAATTAGTTAAGTGTAGTATATTATATTAAAGATTACCATGTGATTTAACTTCAACTATTGATGATTTTGTTATTTGATTAATTTTCAGTTTTATCAATGCTCGTTTGTCATTGTAAATATAAACATTTCTAGCAAGAGCTATAAATTTTTTACCAAATTCTTTTTTTCGCTCTGCAGCACGTTTACCGTCTTCAATGTTCCATAAAAATAAATTGATTTTTTTTAAAGAGGAAATTTCATGTTTGATTTTTTTATCTAGTTTAATTTTTTTAATTAAAATTTCTTTTAGGTATTTATGTTCTTTTTTAATTTCGTTTAGCTTTTTCTTATCCTTTATCTTGTTTTTTTTAATTTCTAAAATAGTAATTTTATCAACTAATTCTCCGGTAGAAACAGGTATTTTTATAAGCATTTTAAATATTATTAATTTTTGAAAATAGATTGAAAAAGTTTACTCTAGTCAAATCTACAATTTGATCATAGCTACGATTGCGTATCTCTGCTAGTTTTTTTATAGTATGGGTAATGTGTGCTGGTTGATTAATTTTTCCTCTCAATGGTTCTGGTGAAAGATACGGAGAATCTGTTTCTACTAAAATTTTATTATCAGGTATATTTGCAAATACATTTCTTAATTCTTCTGATTTTTTAAATGTTACAACTCCACTTGCTGAAATATAAAACCCTAAATCTATGACTTCATCAGCAAATTTTTGAGAGCCAGTGAAGCAGTGAATTACACCATTAAATAATTTCTCTTTAAGCTTTTTTTTGATTACTCTTAACGTATCATCTTCAGCATTTCTCATATGAATTACTATTGGAAGACATGAGTTTTGAGATATTTCGATTTGTTTTTCAAAAGATATAATTTGGGTGGCTTTGTCTGAATGATTGTAATGAAAATCCAATCCCGTCTCCCCTATTCCGACTAGCTTATTGTTAGTTAAATTATTATGTATTATGTCTACCACATCACTTGTAAGCTCATTAGCTTCATGTGGATGAATGCCTAGAGTAAAATACACGACATCATATAGGTTTGATGTTTCAATTATTTTTTCAAATTCACCTAATTTAGTTGCAATATTTAACATTAATATAATATTTTGTTTTTTTGCATTTTTTAAGACCTCTTCAATAGAAGGACCTTCTTTTAAATAATCTAGATGGCAATGACTATCAACTATCACTTACTCTACTCTTGGAAATAATGGTTTAATATGATCAATCTTTACCTTGGCAATATTTGTATTAAGTAATTCAAATGATATATGATCAATTTCAATATCAAAAAAATCAAGGATTTTTTCACTTGTATTTGGCATAATTGGATAAATCATAACTCCTATTTGTTTTATAATATCAGCAGTAACATATAATACATTATTGAAAGCTAATCTGTTAGAGTCTTTTAATTCCCAAGGTTTATAATCATTAAAATATTTATTGGCATCAGATATAATGTCCCAAATTTTTCTTATATAAATATTGATTTCTTGATTATCAATTAAAATTGAGAGTTCATCTAGATCGTTAGAAATTTTTGAAAGAAATTTCTTATCTACATCGTTGATATTCTCGTGTCCTGGTACAGTTGAGTCACAATACTTAACTATCATAGTCAATGACCTTTGGCATAAATTGCCTAAATCATTAGAAAGATCTGCATTGATTCTTGATTTTAAAGCTGATAATGAAAAATCACCATCACTTCCAAAAGTTATTTCTCTTAATAAAAAATATCTTATCTGATCTAGGCCATACTTAGCAATAATTTCTATTGGATCAATTGCATTTCCTAATGACTTAGAAATTTTATTACCTTCATTAGTCCACCATCCATGGGCAAAAATCTTCTTTGGTAACTCAAGATTTGCAGACATTAGAAAAGCTGGCCAATAAACAGCATGGTGTCTCAATATATCTTTGCCCACTATATGAGTTGCATTAGACCAGTATGAAGAAAGATCTGAATCCTTATCTAATATATAGCCAAGTGAATTTGGATAGCTACTTAATGCATCTAACCACACATACATGACATGTTTTTCATCATCGGGAACTTTTATTCCCCAATCAAAAGTATTTCTCGAAACAGACAAATCTTTAAGGCCACTTTTTACAAAACTAATTACTTCATTTCTTCTAGATTTAGGTAAAATAAAATTAGGATTATCGTTATAAAGTTTTAAAAGTTGGTCTGAATACTTAGATAGTCTAAAAAAATATGACTCTTCTTCAATCCATTCAACTGGACTTCCTGTAAAAGTCTTAAAAGTACCATCACTTTGCTTAATTAAATCTTTTTCATTATAAAAAGTTTCATCACTAACTGAATACCAGCCTTTATAGTTATCAAGATAAATATCATTATTATTTAATAACTTACTCCATAGTGACTTGGCTCCTTCGATATGTCTTTGTTCCGTTGTTCTAATAAAATCATTATTTGATAGGTTTAATAAATTAGCTAACTCTCTAAATTTAATCGAATTATTATCACACAAGGCAATTGGTTCAATCGAACTTTTTGTAGCAGCTTTTTGAATTTTTTGTCCATGCTCATCTGTACCAGTTAAAAAAAAAGTATTTACACCGCTCATTCTTTTAAATCTTGCAATAAAGTCTGTTGCAATTGATGTATAGGCATGGCCAATATGAGGTATATCATTTACATAATATATTGGTGTTGTAATAAAGTAATTGTTAGGCATTTTTTAAATAGTTAAAAAATTTAATCAAAATATGATCAAAATTAAGATTAAATATCTTTTGGTTTTTATATACTTTGTCGAGAAAATAATAAGATTTAATTAATTTAAATATATTAGGTGTTTTTTTATCTCTTATTAATTCCAATATAGTCATTTTAATTCTTAAAAGTAGGTAATTTATAAAATTATCACTATTTTCCAATGAAGTTCTTTCATTAAAAAAAGTGACATAGTGTGAGGCAGTATTTATCTTTATCTTTAATGGGTCAATAAGCAAAGATTTAAAATGATCATCAATAGAGTCAAAGTCATTATCAACATAATCAAAACTTGATTGAAGATCTGCTCCAGTTAAGTCGTAGAGTTTGCCTATATTATCAAAACGACAATTATTTATTTTTAACAAATGTGTATAATCATCTATTTTTAAATTTGAAAAATTTAATACAAAGGATCGTGATTGAATAGTTTTTAATAATCTTGATTTGTTATGATTAATGATTATGAACAATGAGTCTTTTGGTGGCTCTTCAATAAGTTTGAGCAATGAATTAGAAGCATCAGTAGAAAAATCATCAATATTATCAATAATGCAGATTCTATACTGTCCTGTACCTTCTTTATTTAAATAAAATCTTTTTACAGAAGAAATATCATCTTTATGAATTTGGTTCTTAAATCTTTTTTTATCTTCAAGCCAGGGTTTTTGTATAATTAATAAATTTGGGTAACTATTGTTACAGATTTTTTGGTAAATATCAGAATTAGTAAAAACATAATTATCACTTGGGTTATTTTTTTGTTCAAATATAAATTGAGCTATTCTATAAGCGGAAGTTGTTTTACCAATCCCCTTAGAGCCTTGAAAAATTATACTATTAGGTAGTTTATTCTTTTTTATTAATTTATTTAATCTTATAAAATTTCTTTCGTGGCCTAATATATTTTGAGTTTGACATTCCATTATAAAATCTTATTTTTTATTTTTTTCCAAATTTGGTTCTCTATATATGTTATAGATTTGCTTCCATCTATTAGAACTATTCTCTGTTTATTTAATGATGCAAGTTTTAAATATGATCTATAGACTTTCTTATGAAAGTTAATATCCATATTTTCATATCTTAAATCTTTATTGCCCGGTCTTCTTGATCTTTTCAGACCAATTTCAGGATCTAAATTAATTAAAAAAGTTAGGCTTGGCTTAAATTTACCTATAATAATAGTTTCAATTTTTTTAATTAGCTCTAAAGATGTTTTACCGCACATACCCTGATATACGTACGTAGAATCAACAAAACGATCACATAAAACCCATTTATTTGATTTTAACGAAGGAAGAATAAGATTATCAATATGATCTTTTCTAGCAGCAAATAACAATAATAATTCTGAAATACTTGACCATTTGTCTACTTTTCCTCTTACTAATAATTTACGAATCTCTTCTGCAGATTCAGTTCCACCTGGTTCTCTTGTTAGACATACATTCCTACTTATATCTATTTTTTTTGCTAGAAGCTTAATTTGAGTTGACTTACCTGACCCCTCACCACCTTCAAAAGTAATAAACTTTTTATACTTCATATTGAATTAATCAAAAAAACTTACTACTGAATTATATATATAAGTAATAAAGGATGATATATAGCCGGCTTCATCAATATTTTTTGTAGCAACTAAATCTATATATTGTGGAGTGGCCTTGGGTATTGTTACTTTTAGCATAGCTATCACATCACCTTTTTTAAACGGTGTTTTAAGATTGTCTATGGGTATTATTTCGGTTTCTATTGCATCTTTCTTTGCTTTTGCAACAGTAATCACAATATCTTTATCTGTTGTTAGAGAAACCTTATCTTCACTTGCCATAGTTAAAGGCAAAAAACCTACATCGCTAGCTTTGCCATACAATTTAATATTAGTATATTCTCTAAATCCCCAGTTTAATAATCTTGCTGTACCTTGAGATCTTTTTTGTGGGCTAGAAAATCCATGACCAACTACAATAAGTCTCCTATTATCATTTTTTGCTGATGCAGCAAGTCCATAGCCTGATATAGATAGGTATCCAGTTTTTAAACCATCTGCACCAATATCTTTATATAATAAAGGATTTCTATTTTTTTGAGCAATCCCAGACCATTCAAATTCAGTTTCACTAAATAAATGATAAAATTCAGGATATTTATTAATCATATATTGTGACATTTTTGCTATGTCACTTACTGTTGAATAATTTTTAACGTTATGCATACCTGTAGAGTTTGCAAAATTTGTGTTTTCTAAACCTATATCTGTAGCCATTTCATTCATTAAAATTGAAAAAGTTTTTTCAGATCCTGAAATATTTTCAGCTACTACGATACAAGCATCATTACCAGATTGAACAATTATACCTCTTAAAAGATCTTCAACTCTTATTTCTTTATCAACCTCTACAAACATAGATGAACCTTCACGTTCTTTCCAGGCTTTTTCACTAACAAGAAAAGTATCATCTAACGTAAGGCTGCCATTTGATAATTTTTCAAATACTATCATTGATGTCATTATCTTTGTCATAGAAGCAGGAAAAACTTTTTTATCTACATTTTTTTCATACAAAATATAACCTGTATCTGCATCCATAATAATTGCTGTATCAGCATTAGTATCTATGAGAGCAAATGCTGAATTAATAGATATTAATATTATAAATATTATATTTTGAATGAGTTTCATTTTTTTCCTATTTTAAAAATATTGATAAATCTTCATATTGCTGAATCGTATTGACCTTAAGAGTTTCATTGAGTTGAACCAAGTTATCAAAAGGACCAATAATTACTTTATAAGTATTTTTACCATTAATCATACTATTTACTATATCTACCTTTTTTATTGATTTAAGCTTGTTTTCTAGCTCTTCAGCACTTTGTTTGAAGAGAAGTGTGGCCACATGAATATATATCTCTTTATTTTGAATTTTTTCGATTCTAAAATTATCTAGATTTACTTCATCTTTAGTTAAAGGTTTTTCGCTTTCACTTTCTTGACTTCCTGAGCCTATTGAAACAACTGATACATCATCTATTGGTGCCGTTGATGAAATTTTTTTCTCTTCATTATAAGTTTTAGCCTCTCCTAATATGAATGATTCATTAGCATTTATAAGCTCTAGTTTAATTAAATTTCCATTTTCATTAAGTTTAAGCTTATTAAAAACTATATCAGACAATTCAATTACATTAGTATTTGAATATGCGCCTCTATGGTTAACTCTTACAATCATAGAGAAACCATTTTCTATATTTGTTACCCTTACATTAGAAGCTAAACCCAATGATCTATGTGCACCTGAAGAAACATCTGGATGAAACACTTCACCGATTTTAGTTCTGTCACCAAAATTAAGATCACTTATTCTAGAGGCTGTTCCAATTTCAACTAATTCTTTATAGTCATAAGGAAAAAACCACTTACCATTCATTTCATAAGGCGCTTCAACCATTTTTTCTGAAGTCAAAGATAGATTATTATTATCATACTTTTGAAGATTTGCTACCGTTGTACAATTATTTAGCAAAAACAATATTACAATGAGAAAAGTAATATTTTTCATTTTAATAATATTCAATCAAATCTGAGAGTGTTCCTACAGCAATACCAAAAAAAAGTGACCTATTCCATTTAAGGATTGTTTTAAAATTTTCGTAGACAATATATTTACGGCCATTGACTCCTTCAGGGTACACTAAATAAGCATTAATATCTACATCTGGTAATTTTGTACCATCAAGCTTTCTTACACCTAAAGCTGACCAAGTAGATAGTTTTTTACTTATGTCAACTTTTCTTGCTGAAACTGTTATTAATGATTCATCAATGGGATTTAAAATACTTACTTCTCTCCCCCATGTTTCATTACTATTCCAATTAGATGAAGATAAGTAATTTGCGGCAGAAGCAAGTACATCAGGAACTGTATTCCATATATCTTTTTTGCCATCACCGTCAAAATCAATTGCATAATTTATGAAGCTAGTTGGCATGAATTGACACTGGCCCATTGCACCTGCCCACGATCCATCCATGCTTTCAGGATCTGTGTGGCCCTGATCAATGATTTTTAGAGCATTTAATAATTCACCGGTAAAATAATCTCTCCTCCTTAAATCATAGCTAAGCGTTGTTAATGATCTAACTACATTAAATGAACCAGTATATTTTCCAAAACTTGTCTCAATTCCCCATAAAGCAAGTAAAAATCTTGGCTGAACTCCAAACTTATTCGATATTTCTTTCAATAGATCTTTATTTTCTTGATATAGTTTTTTACCCTTATTTACTCTAAATCTGGGAGTTGTATTACTAAGATATTTATTTAGTGAAATTGTAAATTCAGGTTGCTTTTGGTCTAGCTCAATTACCCTGCCATTTAGCTCGATATTCCTAAAGGATTTTTCTAAAGTTTGTCTACTTATACCTTCTTCAACAGCTTTTTGCTCAAAATTAGATAGCCAAGTGTCAAAATCATCTATTTCATTAGTAAATACTACCTTAGAGTTGCTAAATAAGAAAATTAGGATAAATAATTGAATGGTAAGAAGTTTTTTAAACATAAATAAACAATAGAAATTAAAAAATGGCAGATGTTAAAACATTAATAGATTTAATCGGCAATACTCCAATTGTTCAAGTGAAAAATATAGACACTGGCCCCTGCAATCTGTTCTTAAAAATGGAAGGCATGAATCCTGGTTCATCTATTAAAGATCGTGTTGCCCTTAATATTATTGAAACAGCTGAACGTGAAGGCAAATTAAAGCCTGGTTATACAATTATTGAAGCATCGGCTGGTAATACTGCAATGGGGCTTGCACTAATTGGTAAATTAAAAGGCTACAAAGCTAAAGTTATTATCTTAGATAAAATGAATAATAATAAGATACTTCATCTACGCGCAATAGGTGCTGAGGTAATTATGACCAGAAGTGATGTAGGGCCTGATCATCCTGAGCATTATATAACTATGGCTAAACGAATTGCCGATGAAACACCAAATTCGTTTTTTGCTAGTCAGTTTACAAATAAATCAAACCCAATTGCACATGAATTATCAACTGCACCTGAAATATACAAGCAACTTGATGGAAAAGTTGATGCTGTAGTTTGTGGTGTAGGATCAGGTGGTACTATTTCTGGTATTGGAAAATTTTTTCATGAGCATTCACCTCATACAAAAATTATTGTGGCTGATCCAAAAGGCTCAATAATTAAAGATAGCGTTGAAGGAAATGATATAACAGAAATTGCGGGTTCAGGTTGGTTGGTTGAAGGTATAGGTGAAGATTTTATTCCTGATACATTAAGTCTTGAATACATTCATAAAGGCTATGAAATTGATAACGAAGAAGCATTTAGAACAATACGTGATGTGGCAATGAAAGAAGGTATCCTTGGGGGATCATCATGTGGAACTCTTATCGCTGCTGCTCTAAAGTATTGTAAAGAGCAAACTTCTGAAAAAAATGTTGTTACATTTATTTGTGATAATGGTGAAAAATATTTGAATACAGCTTATAATGAAGACTGGTTAAAGAAAAAAAATATTTTATGAAAAATAAGAAAAAACACATAGATACTAGAGTAGTTCATGCTGGTGTTAAACCTGAGCCAATAACTGGTGCAGTAATGACCCCTATCTTTGCTTCATCAACATTTGCACAAAAAGAACCAGGTAAACATTCAGGTTATGAATATGGAAGATCACAAAACCCTACTCGGGATGCATTGGAAGGTTCATTGGCAAACTTAGAAAATGGTTTAAAAGCATTTGTTTTTAGCTCTGGTTTAGCAGCACAATCTGCTGTTTTAGAAATGTTAAAACCAGGAGATCATATAATCGCATTTGATGATTTATACGGTGGAACATTTAGGCTTTTAGAAGAAATTAAGTCTAAATCTTCAAATCTAGAAATTTCATACGTAGATTATAATAAAGTTGATTTAAATAAAATAATTAAAAATAATACCAAATTAATTTGGATTGAGACTCCAACTAACCCACTATTAAAAATTACAGACTTAAAAAAAATAGCAACCATTGCAAAAAAACATAAAGTTTTAACAATTTGTGACAATACTTTTGCAAGTCCAATAAATCAAAAGCCCTTAGATTTAGGAATTGATATAGTTAATCATTCAACAACAAAATATATCAATGGTCATTCAGATATAATTGGTGGTGCATTAATCATAGGTAAAAATAAAAAACTTGCTGACAAAATAGCTTTTATTCAAAATTCTGTTGGTGCTATACCTAGTCCTTTTGATTGTTTCTTAATACTAAGAGCTGTAAAAACATTATCCTTAAGAATGAAACAACATAATTATAATGGACTTAAAGTTGCAAAATATTTAGAAAAACATAAAAAAATTATTAAAGTGGTTTACCCTGGGTTGACAACTCATTCACAACACAAAATCGCTAAAAAACAAATGGATGGTTATGGTGCGGTAGTAACTTTTTTCCATAAAGGAAATTTAAAAGAAATTAAAAGATTTATGCAAAATTTAAAAATATTTACAATTGCCGAAAGTCTCGGAGGTGTTGAGAGTTTGATTGAATCACCGGCCTTAATGACTCACGCATACGTTAATACTAAGGCAGGACAACTTACTCCCATACCAGAGAATCTTATTCGAATATCAGTTGGTATTGAGCATGTTGATGATTTAATTGAAGATTTAAAACAGGCTCTTTAATAACACTTAAAATTGTATTTAATATTAGAGAAAATCTACAAAATCGATAATTCATTATTTGAATGAATAATAACTGAACATAATAGTTTTAATAAATTAAAAATCAATTAATTCAATGTTTTGTTACACATATATAAAGTAAATGATTAATTTATAATTGTAATAAGATGTATTTTAATAATTTGATTTAAGTTATATATATAAGTTATTGTATTATAACATTAATATTAATAAAAATGGAATAATAACAATAATTGCGATAATAGGCAAACTAAGCATCCTATAAACAACCCTCATAATATCCCTAAAAGATAATTTTCTCATATTAGTAGTAATAACCCCAGTACTTAGTTGATTTAATAGCAATCCTACAAATAAAGATACAATTGGTACAAGTAACCCTCATAACAAACAAGTCTAATTGATCCATATTTAAAATAGCCAAACAATACATAAGTACAAAAACATAAAGAAAATAATCATTGAGATGCTACCTATTATCCAATCTTTCATAAAATAATTATATAATAAATGATTAATTTAAAGTATCACTATTTCTCATATGAATAAAAAATTTGATATTATAATTTATGGTGCAACCGGATTTACTGGCTCATTAGGTGCTGTATATATGGACAAATACAGCAACGAACTCAACTGGGCTATAGCCGGAAGGGATCTTGTAAAACTTAAAAAACTTCAAGACTCAATACCAAGCAAGCCTGAAATAATTGTTGCTGATGCAAGCGATGAAATGGCATTAAAGAAACTTACTGAGTCTACTCGAGTTGTAGCCTCTTATGCAGGCCCATTTAATAAATATAGTAATCTTCTTGTAAAAGCTTGTGTAGAAAATGGAACACATTATGTGGATATTACTGGTGAAGCAATATGGGTAAGAGATCTAATTGATAATTACCACGAGGAATGTGTTAACAAAAAAATAAAAATAATCCCAGCATGTGGATACGATTCTATACCATCAGACCTCGGTACCTATTATACAGCTAAACAAATAAATGAACCTCTAAAATCAATCTTCGCATATCATAATATGTCGGGTGGAGTTAGTGGTGGCACAATAGAGAGTGCTTTCACAATGCGTGATTTTAAGAGTAAACATAAAATGGGTCACCCATTTCTATTAAATCCAAAAGGCTCATATTCAAGTAGTCAAAAATTACTCAGTAAAGATTACTTTTCAATTACTAAAAATAAAAAATTAAATAAATGGGTAGTTCCTTTTGTAATGGCAATTACAAATACAAGACCTGTACGTAGATCAGCGGCATTAATGGAGGCAAAGCAACAAAGTTATGGACCTGATTTTGTTTACAATGAATTTCAAATGGTCAAGAGTTTGCCAACTGCTGTTGTTACAACTGTGTCATTAGCAATATTAGGAATGATCATTGTTAGTCCTTTTAAGAATTTTTTTCGAAGATTTTTTCCAAAGCCAGGTACTGGACCAAATGAAAAGACTAGGAATAATGGCTGGTACGAAGCACTGTTTGTTGCAAAGACAACTAAAAATCAAGAGTATGTTTATAGAATGTATGGCAAAGGAGATCCTGGGTACAAAAGTACCTCAATGTTTTTAGTTGAAAGTGCTATTTCACTTTTAAATAATTATCAGGATGGTGAATATGGTATTTTGACACCAGCAACTGGGCTTGGCGAAGATTTAATTAATAGACTTAAAAATCAAGATGTTCTATTCGAAGGTCCCCTAAATAAGTAAATTTAGAAAATACTAGATATAGTATTATTTTATAATATATATCTAGATCGTGATTATTTAAAAATCTTTATGTATTAATTATTTTTAAATAAACTGTTTTGGTTATTTTTGTTATTAATAAACCTTTACTCGTTAGAAAATTTAATATGTTATTATAATAACTTATAAATATTATGGTCTTACAGAGCTTTAAAGATAAATTAGATGAAAGCATTGATCGTATAGATCAAGCTGCTGATCAATCTTTACTAAAAAAAATTAAAAATCTAAAAGAAATTAGAGTCAGTACTGATATTGAACTTAGATCAATTGCTGATAAAACTAAAATTTCAATGAAAAACCTTAAGTCAATTGAAAGTTTTAACTTTGAAAAGCTACCTAGTGAACCGTGGAGAAATTCTTTTATATCTCAATACTGCAAATTTATTGAAAACTTTAAAGATAAAAAAAGCTAAATCATGACTGGAGGTTTTTTTTATACAGTTGGATACATTACTGCAAAAGTAGAGAACTTGGGCAATGCTGCTAATTTTAAAAATCCAACCAATGCTTTTTCAAAAAATTTATTGGAGGGTTCAAATCTTGCTAGAAAAGAATTTGAGCAATCTAAAAAAAATAAAGTGAAAAAAAAATTAAAATCTATATTGCCTAAAAAAACAAAGCCAGTTAAGAAAAAAAAGAAAATAGCTAAAAAGAAAGTTGTAAAAAAGAAAAAATAAAATATTTTTTTTTAAAACCAAGGATAATTTCTTTTTAAAATAATCTTATTAAATATTACAGAATAAATAGAAATAATTATAACGCCAATTGCTAGCGGTAAGACATTATATTCAAGACTAGCTGTCGAAATCATAATCAAAATAGGATTACCCCCTGCTGGAGGATGCAAAAAGCCAGACATCATCATAAGAAGAATAGCTAAGCCTACAGCTAGACCAATTGCAAAAAAATTAGTTCCTAAAATTATCAAAACAAAAACACCAGAGCCAGCAGAAATAAGGTGTCCAAAAAAAATATTTCTTGGCCTAGCAAGTGGGCTATCAGGTAAAGCAGTAATTAGTACAACTGAAGCACCAAAAGTTGGAATCATCCACAATATATACTCATTAGAAATTAGGCTTAAGTAAGCAATTAGGGAAATACAAATAGTAGCACCAACAAAAGCAATAAAAGGTGGGTAAATAAATAATTTCTTAAACATAACAAAACAGTATATGATTCACATATGATTAAAGCATTTTTAATAGCAACTGTGTATTTTATATTAATTGATATTACATTTATAAATCTTGTTGTTATGAAGATCTATAAATCAAACTTACCAGAATTTGTAGAAATTGGAATTAAAGCTGTTCCTGCAATTTTATTTTATTTAATCTTCCTAGCTGGTTTATTGTACTTCTCAATTTTACCCAATAAAACTTATTCAATTAGTCAGGCGTTAACAACTGGTGCTATGTATGGGTTAACTACGTATGCAACCTACTCTCTGACTGTGTTTGCGACTATGAATATATTTAATTGGAATATTGTTGTCAGTGATATTATGTGGGGAATATTTTTATCAGCTACTGTCAGCTTATTAACAGTATTGACATTATCTAAAATTAATTAGTTAATTTTTTTTCCATTCTTCTAACAAGATATGAAATAACTAATATTAGCACTAAATATTCAAGGACTAAGAAAGTATAAATTTCTAATGGCCTATATTGGCTTACAACCAATTCGTTTGCCTTTCTTGTAAGTTCATTAAGACCAATAATTGATACAAGGGATGACATTTTCAACATATAAACAAATTGATTGCCTAGTGCGGGTAAAATTATTTTTATAGCTTGAGGTAAAATAATTAATCGAAATCGTTCATAAAAACGCATACCAAGAGAAGTGCCAGCCTCGTTTTGACCCTTAGGTACTGCTTCAAATCCAGACCTAAAAATTTCAGCTAAAAAAGGACTATCACAAATTGAAAGAGCAATTATACCTGCTGTAAAAGCTGTAAAATTGATACCTACTAATACAGGTAAACCGTAGTAAATCCAAAGTATCATAACCAAAACTGGTACAGACCTTATTATTTCAATGTAGGTGATATTTATGTATCTAACAAATTTTAATTTACTTAACCCAATAATAGATATGAGAAGGCCTAGTAGTGTTGCAAAAAAAATAGAAATGATTGATACAGATACTGTGAATCCGAGCCCTGAAATTAAAAAGCTTATATTTGTAGATCCTAATTGATTGAATGGTGATATTGCATACCATCCCCAGTTATAATTTCCCGCACATCCCGAAAAGATAACAAAAGTAGATAAAATGGCTATTATTCTCATGGTTTTTTTTTAAATAGGGCTGTGGTCATTATCATAATATGGCATATATAATATATTAACTAATCTCATATATTTAATAAAAAAGGACGATAAATGAAAATAATTAAAACTTTTATACTATCTACTATATTTCTCTTAACTAGTCTTATTTCTGTAAACGCTGAATCTACGTTAGATAAAGTTATGAAAACAGGAACACTAAAAGTTGGAACAACTGGAGATTTTCCAGGATGGAGTTTTAAAAATCCAGCTACTAATGAATATGAAGGTTTTGACATAGATGTTGCAAAAGCATTCGCTGAAGATATGGGTGTTGAATTAGAATTTGTTCCTACTGATTGGAAAAACTTAGTGTCAGGAGTTGTAGCTAATAAATATTATATGACATCAAGTGCCTCAATAACAACTAAAAGAGCAATGCAGGCTGGCTATTCAAACTCTTATTATGGTACTGGAACTGTAGCAATGACTTTAAAGGCTAATGCTGACAAGTTTAATGGGTGGGAATCTGTAGATGGAACAACAGTGGCTGTAACACTAGGAACCGTTTTTGAAAATGAAGCAAAAAAATCATTTCCAAATTCTAAAATAATTGCTGTAGAGGCACCTGCTAGAGATTTTCAGGAAGTTTTATCTGGAAGAAGTGAGGTATCTTTAACATCTAAAGTGGAAGCGATAAAACTAATGCAAACTTATCCTCAACTATCAGCTGTAAATTTTGATGAACCAAAGAATGCAAAATTGTTTGCTATCTTACTGCCAAGAGGTGATCAAGAGTGGATAAATTTTGTAAACCACTGGATTAAAGATAAAAAAAATAAAGGCTTTTTTGCAACTACCGCTAAAAAATTTGGTCTTTAAAATCTAATTATTTTTAGATATTATTTGGGTTATCAGCCTTTTAGAAAAAAATAGGACTAATAATCCAAATATCCAATTAATAAGTAAAAGTATTAAGAACATTTCTTTAAAATTAATATCAAAATATTTAACTCCTATAGTTAAAAATACTAATGGAAATATTATCATTCTAAGTAAATTTACAACTGTTTGATAATGAGCTTTTTTTAAGCCTTGAAATAATGCCCCACTAATAAAAAAAATTGGATAAACAGGACCAATGAAGGCAGCTATCTTTAAGTACTGTGATCCATAGTAAATTTGTTCAGGATCATCTGTAAAAAATCCCATAACTGAACCAGAGGAAAAATATATAACAATACCACCAAGCAACATTGCAGACACACCAATATTTATAGTTTTACTATAAATTTCTTTAATTCTATTAAATTTTAACGCTCCATAATTTTGGCCAACTAATGCTAATGTAGACGTGTTTAAACCAATAATAGGGAGTAAAAATAATTGTTCAAATCTTACCCCCGCTCCGTATCCACCTGCAGCAACATCACTGTATTGAGACACAAAATAAAATAAAACAAAAATACCTAATCCAACTGAAATCATTGAAATAGATGTAGGCATCGACTGTTTAAGAATTTCAATGATCATATCTTTTTTTGGTATAAAGCAATTTAATGATACAAAATCTTTAATTTCAGTCTTTAAAACTTTAAATAAAATATAGATCAATCCAATGAATTCAGCACAAAGTGTTGCAATGGCAATCCCTGAAACACCCATTGCTGGAATTGGTCCAAATCCATAGATAAATAAAGGATTTAAAAAAATATTTAAAAAAAATCCAAATATTAAAACATTTCTATAACTTTTAGTGTCACCACGAGCTGTTAGTGCAACATTTGATACAACGAGCAAGAAAAATATTATTGATCCAATAAAGATTACGTTGATATAGTCTATAGCAAAAACAAATGTGTTTGCATCAGTATTTAAAAATTTCAAAATTATTGGAGCTAAATAAACACCAAAAATACCAACAAAAACTGAACTCATAATTGCTACAATGATCGATTGAGAAAATAATAATGATGCTCTATTAAAATCTTTTTTCCCAAGGTAATTAGAAACTAATGCTGTAGCACCAATACTAAGACCTGCACTTAAAGCTATTATTACAAAGTATACTGGAAATACTTTTGCTAAACCAGTCAGAGCATATGGAGAAATCATACCCGCAAATTTTACATCTACTATATTGTATAAAGTTTGAAAAAAAGTTCCAACAACTGCTGGAATAGCAATAATACGAATAAGCTTAGAAATTTTACCTACAGTTAAGTCAGATGATAAATTTGCCATATTAAAATTAACTAGTTGCTAACCAAACTCCTACTAACATCATCAGCACACCTGCTACACGATTGATTAATTGTACATTCCCAGTCTTACTTAATATTTTGCTCAGCGCAGTTCCACTTGATGCATAAATCATTAAGGATATAAATTCTATAACTACGATTATAATGATCATAGCAGTCATTTGTGGTGCAAGTGGCAAATCATAATTCATAAATTTTGGGACCATGGCCATAAAAAATGCCCAGCCTTTAGGATTTGCTATTGCAGTTATAAAACCTTGTAATGCTAAACCATAACCATTTGGGCTATATGAATGTGAACCATCCAAATTTAAAGACATTTTACCTAAGTTGCGACACATCTGAATACCAACAAAGATTAAATACAAACCACCTGCATATTTAAAAAAATCGAAAGCGATTGGGTATTTGGAAATAATAGTACCGCCACCAATCACAGCTGCAGAGGCAATGATTAAAACCCCAGTAAGTTCCCCGACCATCATTTTCATAGTTTGTCTTAACCCTATGGCCATACCCATAGTGAGCGCTAGTGTCATACATAAACCTGGTGTAATAGAGATGATAAAGAAAACGGGAATAAAGAATATAAGCAAGGTAAAGTCAAAAAACATATAAATGCTTTTTAATTATCTTCTACAAATTTAGCTAGAAAATAATTATTTTAGATAGGTATCTACGAAGTTAAAGTCGTAATATATACCATTGAATGCACGATCTAAGTTATTATAAATACGCATACCCAACTCACCTAGAACATCTTTACTTGGATCTTTCATATTGGTTAAGAAGAACGTGTATTGAAGCTCAACACATTTATCTGTACAAAAATTATAATTATATGAAACAAAATTAAATTCAGGAGATTTAAATGCACAAAATTCTACAAAAGAATTATCATCAAATACTTCGATGGTTGTCGAAACAAGTTCTGTCGGGTCTCTAACAACATTACATGCATAAAAAGTTTTCCTGAAATCATTCTCAGTCGATCCGTCTTGTAATATAGCAAAATTTAAACTAATTGAATTTCCATCAGCAATGTATGCATCAATATTTCCAGTTCTTATTTCACCTTGAATACTACTATTTGGTCTTGAATTATTAAAATTATCTACTGGTTGAAATGAGCCATCATGAGTAATTTCATCGGCAAATACAAAATTATACTCTCCAGGCAATAATGGAAATGAGTCAATCCCATAGAAGTCAGAAATATTATTTGAAAAGGTTTCATTTGCCTGTGAAATAGTCACAGAGATTAATAAAAACGACAAAATCGTTAATAGTTTATTTTTCATTCTCATAGCATTACTCCATAAATAAGAAATTAAAATTATCATATATTGAAATAATTAAAATATACAAAATCTAGCAATAAACTGTTGTTATTATGATTATTTCAATTAGGTTACGGTTCTTGGCACTAATAATACACTGGAGAGGTGGCTGAGTGGTCGAAAGCACTAGTCTTGAAAACTAGCAACGGGGCGACTCGTTCGTGGGTTCGAATCCCACCCTCTCCGCCATATACTTCAGCAAATTATACAGCTTGTTATAAACGTTTACCGTTGGTGTGTTTGATAATTTGGACTCTGCCAAGTTTGCAACTCTATTCGAGATAAAGGTTTAACGTCTAAGATTATATCACTAATTTTTTCAGCAATCATTATTGTAGGTGCGTTTGTATTGCCGTTAGTAATAAAGGGCATGATTGAAGCATCAACAATTCGTAAACCAGTGAAGCCGTGAACATTACCTGAATTATCAACAACTGCGTATTTATCTGTTTTTACACCCATACGTGCTGTACAAGACAAATGCCATTGGCTTGTAGTATGAGAATTCAATTTTTCATCAAGATCAGAATCTGACTTGTAATTATCACCAGGAAAAATTTCATCACCCTTAAGTTCCGAAAATGATGGTTGATCAAGTAATTCGCGCACTAAATGAATACCTTTACGCATTAATTCTCTATCACGTTTGTCTTTCAGATAATTAACCAAAATGTTAGGTGAATCAGCAGGGTTGCTTGAGCGTAATTCAACCTTACCACAACTATGAGTGCGCATTAAACCTACATGAACTTGAAATGCATGCTCTTTCATTGGCTCCCATGTGTTATCATCCATAGCTATTGGTGATATGCAAAATTGAAGATCCGGGTATTCAACACCTGGCCCAGATCTAACGCATGCAACTGCATCAAAGTGATTAGATGCACACATGCCCTCTTTAGTTAATAACCATTGAATGCCAGCGCCTATACTATTCAAAGCTTTTGTTTTTGGTCCAAGCGTAACTGGCTTTAAACATTTATATTTGAGCATAAAATCAGGGTGATCTTGAAGATTTTGACCAACACCAGGCAAATCAGCCTTAAGCTTAATTCCAAATGATTCTAAGTGTTCTTTTGGTCCAATTCCTGAAAGCATGAGAATATGTGGTGACCCAATCGCACCAGCGGAGAGGATTACTTCTTTTCTTGCCTTTATAACAGTCATTTTATTTTTATTGTTTTTAAAAATAACACCTCTTGCAGTTTTGTTTTCAAGGATTAATTTGCAAACTAGAGCATTTGTTATAATAGTTAAATTTTCTCTGTCACGTACTGGATCAAGATATCCTCGTGATGTGCTCCAACGTTCACCTTTAAATACGGTACGTTCGAAAATACCAAAACCCTCTTGGCAAAATCCGCTAATGTCATTTGTTCTTTTGTATCCCGCCTCTTTTCCAGCTTTAATAAAAGCTTGAGATAGCAAATCTTTCGGATTACTTCTGTGTACCTTTAATGGGCCAGATTCACCTCTAAAATCATCCCCGCCACCACTATAGGTTTCCATTTTCTTAAAATAAGGCAAGACATCAGCATATCCCCAGCCTTCGCATCCCATTTGCCTCCATCCTTCATAATCTAGTGCATTCCCTCTAATAAATACCATTCCATTTATTGTAGACGAACCACCAAGAACTTTACCGCGATCATGTTGAAGCTGTCGACCATTAAGCTCAGGTTCTGGTTCACCTTTAAATGCCCAATTGTATTTAGTACTTTTAAGGTTAGATAAAACAGCTGCTGGCATTTTTAAAGTTATAGATTTATCTTCTCTACCTGCTTCAAGTAAAAGAACACGGTTTTTTGGATTTTTTGATAATCTATTTGCTAATACACATCCAGCCGAACCAGCGCCAACGATAATATAATCATATTCGGTATCAGTTTTTTTCATAATAACTTACTTTTTTATTTTCATAAATACTACTTAATTATTTCTTAGTAAATTAATGATAAAAAAAATTTACTATTTGGAGATATTTGTTTGTTAAGTGTAGGATATTAAATTATAAGTAAAATTAATTTTTTCAAGGTATTAATATGCTATCAGTTGTTGTGACAGGCTCATCATCAGGTATTGGTTATCAAACTTCAAAAACACTTATAGCATCAGGATATCGTGTCTTTGGTTCAGTTCGTACTAATGAAGATGCCAATCGTGTTAAAATGGATCTTGGTGAAAATTTTATCCCTTTAGTTTTTGACGTTACCGATGAACAAGCTGTTAAAGATTCAGTTAAGAAAGTTAGCACATTACTAGGTGATCAAAAATTAGCTGGATTAATTAATAATGCTGGAATTGCTGTTTTTGGAGCAGTTCAAAATTTGACTGCTGAAGAATTTAAGCATCAGTTTGATGTAAATCTGCTTGGTGTTTTTCATTGCACGCAAGCTTATATGGATTTACTTGGCGCTGATAAAGATCGACATGGTACACCTGGTAAAATAATAAATATAAGCTCTATTTCAGGTGAATTAGCAATGCCTTTTATGGCTGCATATAATATGAGTAAATTTGGTCTAGAAGGTTTTTCTGAAGCATTGCGCAGGGAGCTGATGATCTTTGGTATAGATGTTGTTGTAGTTGCACCTGGCCCTATTCAAACTCCAATTTGGTCTAAGGTAGATAAAGTGAGTATGGTTAAACGATACGATAACTCTGCATACCGTAAAGTTTCATCTAAAATGATAAGGTTTGCTGAAGCGCTAGAAAAAAAAGGAGTTTCTTCAGAGGTAGTAGCAAATCGTATTTTATCAATCCTTACAGATTCAAAAAGTAAAACACGATATCGTATAGACGTACAATGGTTTCAAAACGCATTTCTATCATTATTACCAAAGCGCACTAGTGATAAAATGATAGCTAAGCAAATGAATATCATTAAAAAATAAGAATAAGTATTCTTTATAGATTAGTCCCTTAAGTTAACAAACTGGACTGGCATTTCCAAACTAATACCCTTTACTATATCCATTGTTTTCTGAAGATCGTCTCTTTTTGCACCACTTACCCTTAATTCATTACCTTGTATTTTTACTTGAACCTTCATTTTAGAAGATTTAACTTCAGCAATTATTTTTTTTGATGCAGCTTGATCAATACCTTCCATCAGTTCATATGTTTGCCTAATAGTATTACCAGAAGCTTTCTCTGTACTTTTAAGATTTAGAACACTTGGATCAATATTCCTTTTTACAAAATGACCTATTAAAATCTCATTTACCTGTTTAGCTTTTAATTCATCTTCTGTTTCTAGAACAATTGATTTTTCTTTTAAATCTAAGTTAGATTTAGATCCTTTAAAATCATATCGCTGAGTTATTTCCTTCATTGAGTTTGCAACAGCATTTGTCACTTCTTGCATATCAATTTTACTTACTATATCAAATGTTGGCATTTTATTTTACTATTCCATTATTTATAAATTCATTAATATCATCGTCATTATAACCAAGATTAAATAATATTTCATTATTATCCTGGCCAACTTGTGGTGCTGGATTTGGTGTGCCTGTTTTAGTTTCACTAAATCTAGGTGCAGGTGCAGGTTGTGTCACTCCGTCTACATTAATGAAGTTATTTCTTTCTACTATATGTGGGTGTTTTTGGGCTTCTACTAATGACAAAACAGGCGAATAACATGCATCGCTACCTTCAAATATAATATTCCATTCTTCTTGAGTTTTAGTTTTAAATATTTGTGAAAATTTTGCTGTTAATTCAGGCCAATCATCTTTACTCATTTGTTTATTGAATTGAATATCTTTGATTTCTAATTTTTCCAAAAGTTCTTTATAAAATTTTGCCTCTAAAGATCCAATGGATATAAATTTATTATCACTTGTCTCATATGTGTTATAAAAATGTGTACCCCCATCAAAAAGATTACTTTCTCTTTTTTCTAGATCCCACATTCCAGATTGAGAAAGAATATTAAATATAGTCATTAAACTAGAAACGCCATCTATCATTGCAGCATCTACAATCTGACCTTTATTTGTTTTTTGGACTGACAAAAGCCCACTACAAATGCCCAATACTAAAAACATGGTGCCACCAGCATAATCACCAACCAGATTTAATGGAATTGTAGGCTTGTTATCTTTACCACCTATTGCATTAAGTGCACCAATAAGTGAAATATAATTAATGTCATGCCCTGCAGTTTTTGCCAATGGTCCTTCTTGACCCCATCCAGTAATTCTTCCAAAAATTAATTTAGAATTTCTTTTCAAACATTCAGCTGGACCAATACCTAGTTTTTCCATAACTCCAGGTCTAAAACCTTCAATTAAGGCATCAGCATCGTCTAATAATTTAAAAAAAATATCTTTACCTTTACCACTTTTCAAATTCAGTCTTATCGATTTTTTATTTCTACCAGTAATATCGAGTTTAGAGGGTGGACCAGGAATATCTGTTTCAAACCTATCAATCCTAATTACTTCAGCGCCTAAATCAGCAAGAAGCATACCGGCGAGTGGACCTGGACCAATTCCAGAAACTTCAATAATTTTATATCCTGTTAATGGGCCCATAGAATTAAAGTTCAGATATTTCTTTAACTAAATTAATTATTCTCTCGATATTATGATCCTTACGAGGAATATCAAACATATATATTAAACTTTGATCTGGTCGTAGTTTTACGTTTTTATGGTTTGATTGAATTAAGCTAACTAAGCCATCAGGATTACTAAATTTATTGCCTTTGAACTTAATTGAACCCCCCTTTTGTCCTAATTCAACTTTTTCTATGTTGGCTTTTTTACATAAGGACCGAAGCTCAGTTACTGTAAATAAATTCTCAACTTCTTTTGGTAAATCGCCAAAAGTAACAATCATTTCGTCCTTAATATCAGTAATCTTTTTTTTATCGTTTAAATACGCTAACTTACGATAGAAACTTAATCTAGTATTTAAACTACCTATATAATTTGTTGGTATAAGCACTCCAATTCCAAGATTTATTTGTGGAGACCATTCAGATTGTTGTGATTCACCATCATCTTGTAACTCTTGTATCTTTTCTTTTAAGAGACGGTGATAAAGTTCAAGACCAATTTCTCTAATATGGCCAGATTGATCATCACCTAGAATATTACCTGACCCCCGAATATCCAAATCATGACTAGCGAGGTTAAATCCTGATCCTAAACTATCTAATTTTTGCAGTAATTTTAATCTTTGTTTAGCTTGATCAGTTAGTCCATCAAAATCTTTGATGGTATAATAACAAAATGCCTCAGTATTTGATCGTCCAATTCGACCTCTAAGTTGGTATAATTGGGATAGACCAAAATTATCTGAGTTGTGAATAATCATTGTATTTGTATTTCTTAAATCAAGCCCAGACTCAACGATAGTTGTACATAATAAAATTGAAAATTCATGATTGTAAAAATCAACCATTACTGATTCAAGTCCTTTAGCTGGCATTTGACCGTGTGCCACTTTATATGAAACTTCAGGCATTTCTTCTTTTAAAAACTCTTCAACTTCTTCAATCTGCTTAACTCTTGGACAAACATAATATAATTGACCATTTCTACTAATTTCATTTTTAATAGCATCTTTAATTATTTTGCTATCAAAGTTGACTACTTTTGTTTTTATAGACTGTCTATTGACTGGTGCAGTTGAAATTATAGAAAGTTCTCTTAAACCTACCAATGACATCTGTAATGTCCTAGGAATGGGTGTTGCAGTTAATGACAAAATATGAACGTCTGTTCGGAGTGTTTTTAATTTTTCTTTTTGCTTAACACCAAAATGTTGTTCTTCATCAATTATTAAAAGCCCTAGTTTTTTAAAATTAATTTTATCACTTAATATAGCATGAGTTCCAATAAGAATATCCACCTCTCCTTTTGAAACTTTATCAATAGTTTCGTTAGCTTCACTGGGTGATACTAGTCTAGATAGCTGCGCAACTTTAATAGGAGATTTAGAAAATCGTTTAGTAAGATTTTCATGATGTTGTCGACATAATAGTGTCGTTGGCACCAGAATTGCTACTTGATGACCACTCAAAGCTACAGTAAATGCAGCCCTAATAGCAACTTCAGTTTTACCATAACCAACATCACCACAAATAAGCCTATCCATAGGGGTGCCTTTAACTAAATCATCGTGAATTTCGGCAATCGCTTTTATCTGATCTTCCGTTTCATCAAATGGAAACTCAGCATTAAAATTTGAGTAATATGGTTCTTGAGTAAAAAATTTAGGTGCTGTTTCAAGAGTTCTAGATGCTGCAGTCTTAATTAACTCGGCTGCCATTTCCTTAATCTTATTTTTAGCTACGGCTTTTCTATATTGCCATTGGGTGGCACCTAGCCTATCAAGAACAATATAATCATTTTTACCACCATATTTACTTAGTAGTTCAATATTCTCAACAGGTATAAAAAGTTTATCATCATTAGAGTAATGTATTTCTACACATTCATGGTTTGAACCTAATACAGGAATAGTTTGCAAACCCTTAAATCTTCCAATTCCATGATCAACATGAACAATTAAGTCATTTAAATCATAAGTACTTAGATCAGTTAAAAAACTGTCTGCACTTATCTTTCTATTATTTTGATTAAATAAAAACTCATTAAAGGGATATACGATTAGTCGCTTAATATCATCAATTGGTTTTTGGTCTTTAAGATTAAATATTTGTAGTTTTTCAATTTCATTACCAAACGTATCAACTCTTACTGGATTATCATAACCACTAGGAAATATATCTATAACATCTCCTTTTACTGAAAACTCCCCCGTCTCTCTTACATTACTAACTCTTATATATCCGTTCTCACCCAAATAATCGATAGTGTGCTGATATTCAAAATTATCATCTTTATTAATAACTAAAGATGCCTCTTCATGTTTAATTTGAGGTGAAGACATTATTTATTGATAGCTGTATCTTTTAGTAAGTGAAAGACTCTATTATCCATTAAAGTAGGCAATGATTCTTTGTCTAATAGACATTTGTAAATTAAATCATCTTCACAATCTAATAAATCGCTCAGCATACCAAGCTCAACTTCATCAAACAATTTTATATATTTATCAGTAAAATTGCCTAAAAGCATATCCATTTCCTTAGTTCCACGATGTCCCGCACGAAATGAAAGTTTTTTTCTATGTATCTCTATGTCATCCATAATTTTTAAAATATATTAACTTCATGCGACCTAAAATATTATATCCATTGTTTGGCCCTTTAACTTCAATTAAAGGAATTGGTCCAAAGAATGCATCTCTTTTAAAGTATCTTTGTGGTAATTACATTGTAAATCTACTTACGCACGCACCCGCCTCTTATATAGATAGGAGAAATAACCCGAAAATAAAGGATTTAAAAGAAGATTCTATTGTTACTCTAACTGTAACAGTTGAAAGTCATGCTCCATCATTCAATAAGAGAATGCCTTATAGAATTAATTGCTCTGATGAAACTGGGATTATTTCTATAGTATATTTTAATGCTAGGTCTATTTATATTAAAAAACTATTTCCAATAAATAGTAAAAAAGTCATTAGTGGTAAAGCTGAAGCATACAAAGATATTTACCAAATAGCCCATCCAAAATATGTTGTTGATGAGAATGAGCTTGAGAGTATTAAACAAATCGAATGTGTATACCCTTTAACAGCAGGAATTACTTCTCGAATACTTAGAAAATCAATTGATTCAGCTTTATTAACGTGTGTTGATTTACCTGAATGGATACCAGAAGATATTTTAAATAAAAATGGATGGTCAAATTGGAAGCAATCACTAATTAATTTGCACAAACCAAAAGAGATTTATACAAAAATATTAGATAATAAATATTTAAATAGACTTGCTTTTGATGAATTATTTTCTCATCAATTAAAACTAAGGTTGGTAAGAAATAAACTGACACTAATTAAGGGAAATTCACTAAAAGCAACCAACAAGTTAATTAAAAAACTTGAATCTAATTTAGATTTTAAACTAACTAAAGATCAAATAAAATCTATTAGTGAAATTAGCAAAGATTTAAGTTCTGATACAAAAATGTTACGTCTGTTGCAGGGTGATGTTGGCAGTGGAAAGACGATAGTTGCAATTTTTGCTTTACTTCAAGTTGTTGAAAACAATAAACAGGGTATATTAATGGCCCCCACTGAGTTACTTGCTCAACAACATTATGAGACAATAAAAAATTTTCTTGATAACTTAGATGTATCAATATCACTAATTACGGGTTCGATAAAAAATGATAGAAACTATAATGCAGATATTATTATTGGAACTCATGCCTTGTTCCAAGAAAATGCAAGCTTCCAAGATATTGGATTATTGATTATTGATGAACAGCATAAGTTTGGAGTTCATCAAAGAATATTATTAAGTGAAAAAACTGGTAATGAATGTGACACGCTATTGATGACGGCCACACCTATCCCTAGAACTTTAGAATTGGCTGCATATGGAGACATGGATGTATCTAAATTAGTATCCATGCCATTAAACCGTAAGCCGATAATAACAAAATCAATGAGTAATGATAAAATAATAGATCTTAAGTCTGCATTATTAAAAAAAATTAAAAATAATGAAAAAATATATTGGGTTTGTCCGTTGGTTGAAGAGTCTGAAACAAATTCAATTCAATCAGTAACCACAAGGTTAAAAGATTTGGAGAGTTATTATGGAGAAGAATTGGTTGCAATGATTCATGGTAAAATGAAAAGTGATGAAAAAAATCAAATTATGGATAATTTTAAAGCTGGAAAGACAAAGATACTGATTGCTACTTCAGTAATTGAAGTTGGAATTGATGATCCAGATGCAACAGTAATAATAATTGAAAACTCTGAGAGGTTCGGATTGTCTCAATTACATCAATTGCGTGGTCGAGTAGGTAGAGGTGTAAAAGAGTCATCTTGTATTCTTCTATTTCAAAAACCATTAACAGATACTGCCAAAAAACGGATAAAGATTATGAAAGAGACAAATGATGGGTTTAAAATTGCTGAAGAAGATTTAATTATTAGGGGATCGGGAGAAACTCTGGGTGCTAAGCAAAGTGGATTACCAGATTTTAGATTAAGTGACCTATCTATCCATCAAAAAATTTTAGAAATGGCAAGAAACTTATCAATTGAAACCATTAAAAATGACCCCACGCTAAAAACACAAACTGGCAAAGCCCAACGAACCTTATTGCATTTATTTAATAATGAAGTTGCGATTGATTATATTAAGTCAGGTTAATTACTTGTTTCAGGAAATACCATTCCTGCAGATACTATTAACTTAATAGCATCTTCATATTTCATATCTAAAATAATTACATCATCTTTTGGTATAAATAATAAAAACCCTGAAGTTGGATTAGGTGTGGTTGGTACAAAAACATTGACCATTTCAATACCTGCTTTATCTCTAATCTCACCTTTAGCACTCCCGGTCATAAAACCAATAGCTTGTATGCCTTTTCTAGGGTATTCAAACATAACTACTTTTTGGGATGCTGAGTCTGTTTTTGAAAATGTTTCAGTAATTTGTTTTATAGCTGTGTAAATATTGCCGGCAAGTGGGATTCTTCTAATTAAAGTATCAAAATAACTTACTATTGTTCGGCCAAATAATGTCGAGGTTATAGATCCTAAGATAATAAAAAAAACTAGAGCAATAACTAATTCTAGGCCAGGAATTTCATAAGGTAAAAATTGATTTGGATTAAATTGAGCTGGAACTAATCCAGCAATAAAATCAACGATAAAAATAGTCAAATATATAGTTGCTCCAATCGGAGCCGCGACTAATACACCAGTAAAAAAATTTCTTTGTATATTTTTTAAAAATCCAGGTTTATTTTTATTTGCCATGATTTAATTAATATTTAACTATACTATTGTAACATAACAAATATCATAATTTTATATATATGACTATATTTAAAGAATACTTCAATTATGACGGTATCGGCTTAGCCGAGCTGATTAAACTAAAAGAAGTGTCTATTGAAGATGTATTAGAAACAGCAATTGATAGTTTATCAAAGAGTAATTCAAAACTAAATTTCATAACTACTGAAATGTACGATTTTGCAAGAAAATCTATTAAGGATATCGATTTAAACAACGCTCCTTTTGCAGGGGTTCCAATGCTTCTGAAAGATATGGATTCATCGTTGGCTGGATATCCAATGATGCAAGGAAGCAAATATTTAAAAAATACTAAACAGAACTTTAGTAATGTTTTAACTGACCGCTTTATTTCAAGTGGAGCTTTAATTTGCGCTAAATCTGCAGCCCCTGAATTTGGCTTGATGGTTACTACTGAACCATCTGAATTTGGGCCTACCAAAAATCCATGGGATCAAACTCGCACTCCAGGAGGTTCTAGTGGTGGATCGGCATCTGCAGTAGCATCACGTTCAGTGCCAATAGCTCATGCTAGTGACGGAGGTGGTTCTATTCGAATTCCAGCAGCATGCTGCGGCTTGGTAGGACTAAAGCCAACTCGTGGACGTATTTCATTTGCACCTAGTCATGGTGATAAATGGGGTGGTTTTACACATTCGGGGGTAGTAACAAGAACTATTCGTGATACTGCACATATGTATGACCATATATTTGGAAGTGAAATAGGTGATCCTTATAAGATTGATTACGTTAAAGGCTCTCTTGTCTCAAACTTAAATTTACCAGAAAAAAATCTTAAAATTGGTTTTGTAACAAAAAACTATATTGAGGGTACTGAGCTAAATGATAATGCATCTAAAGCCATGTATTTCAATGCAAGTGCTTGTGAGAAATTGGGTCATAATGTTGAAGAATTAAAATTAAATTACGATGCTGTTACCTTAGCTAGGGCTTTTGTAATTATTTTAACCTCGCATGCATCTCAAATGTTTAATGAGCTAAAAGAATTAGTTGGCAGACCATATAAAAATAGTGAAATTGAAACTGGCACTAGAATGTTTGACTATTTAGGAAGAACTTTTAAAGGTAGTGATTATACGTGGGCAAGATATTACACACAAAAGGTATCCAGAGATGTTGAATTGCAAATGAAATCATATGATGCTGTAATAATGCCAGTTATTTCTTCTGAGCCAGCTAAGCTTGATACTATTAGACCATCTAAATCAGATGAGATAATCAATAAAGTGATAATGCAATTAAGACTTGGGTGGTTATTTAATATTCCATCAATTAGAGATAGTATATTAGATGGTCTAGCTCCAAAAAGTTTGTGGTTTGCACCAGGTTGCATGTTACAGAACATAACTGGTCAACCAGCAATGTCATTGCCTACATATTTCACTGAGGAAAGTCTGCCCGTTGGCGTTCAGTTTGTTGGGGATTATGGCTCTGAGGCAAAATTATTAAATCTTGGTCAGCAACTCGAAAATGAATACAGATGGGATTTAAAGAAACCAAATATTTAAGAAATATTGAGTTCTTTAATTCTTGATTTAAAACCAAAGCTCAACAAAAATATATTTATTGTACTTACAAATGCTATTAACTTTTGTATCGATACCTGCTCTATTAGCGCCTCAATACTGTCACGAGGACTACCATTTGTTAGTTGGTACACAACATAACCGGTAGTGAATATGAAAAAAACTAATGTTAAATAAGCATAAAAATTTGGGATATTGCTTCTAAAAAAAACTATTACATAAAACAATCCAGCAGGAATTAAAATTCTAAAGGCATTTATAGCAAAATATATATGTTCACTTAAATATAAATCATGAGGTGTTAAGCCTACAGCCGCAAAGTAAATTGTACCAACGAAAAAGAATATTGAACCCAACCAGGCTAAATAATAATTTGTGGCATTGTCTTTAAAAAGTGCAGGGACAAATAAAAACCCAATTCCAACAGCAGAAAAGATAAACATCGAAAAATTGAAGAAAAATGCGGAAAGAAAGTTAACTTCTCCAGATCGTGAAGTATAACCACCTAAATCACTTAAAAAATTATGTGTAAATGAATAGCCAACCTGCAAAGGATCATGGATGTTTCCGCCTGGATAGAAATATGAGGCAATTAATACTGATAATACAAAATATATTGAAACAAACCTTAAAATAGTAACTGTAAAAAAATTATACATTAAAAACCTTTTCTTTTTATTCTATCAGCAAAGCCATAGCTGAACATAAGTAGTGAAATATTCATAAATATAGTTACAAGTTTTTGCAAAATAGCATTTATTCTTAGTACTTCAGTAGTAACAACTTCCTGAAATAACTCTTTTTCATTAACTGGATCTATCACCTGTTGATCAGATATAAATATTGCATAACTAATAGTTATAACAAACATCATTATAGAACCAATTGTGTATTTATTGCTAGATGAGCTAAAGAAGAAAGCTAAGCAAATAAAAAGATAGGCAAAAAAAACTAAATTGAATGCATTTTGAACAGCAAAAATATGTGCTGGAAAATATAAATCACCAGGTGTTAACCCTACTCCTGCAAAAAAAACACATGAAATTGAAATTGTAATTGCTCCAAGCCAAGCAGATACATAAGAATAAATATTATCATTAAAAAGCTTGGGCATCATTAAAAATCCAACTCCAACAAGTATATGCATGAACATTGCTGAATTGAAAAAGAATGCTGATAAAAAATTAGTTTCACCAGATAGTGTATTATAGAAACCAAGTTCACTTAAAAAATTAATAGTAAAATCATAGCCTTGTTGAGATGCATCTAAATGATTACCACCTGGATAGAAGTACGCTGCTATTGCAACTGCAGACAAGAAGTAAACTAGAACAAACCTAGGTATATAAACACACCAAAAAGAGACCATATTGATTTAAAGTTGGGTAAAACTGCTAGAAATTATAAAAGCTATAAAAACAGCTATAACAACGTACATTAGTTTATTGTCAAGATTCATAAAAACTATTATTATTTAAACATGAGTAATTCGACAAGGTATACAACATATAAAGATTTCTTTCCACACTATTTACGTGAACATAGTAAAAAACGCACTAGATTACTTCACTATTGTGGTACAGGTGCCTCGAATATCCTTTTAGTCACTCTAATAATTACTCAAAACTACTTACTGATTCCTTTGGTTCTGTTGGCTGGATATGGTCCTGCATGGATTGCACATTTTTTTGTTGAACATAATAAACCAGCAACATTTCAATATCCATTGTGGTCGCTTATTGGCGATCATCATATGACAATGCTTATGCTTACTGGAAAATTAAAAGATAAAATGGAAAAAGCTGGTGTTGATATTTAGATCAGCATAATAAATCTAACTACAATCAAACTAACAACTACTTGACTAAAAAGCCATAAAGCGCCTCTTATATTTGTATTCTTCATATATATATGCACATAGCTATGAGCAGTTCTCAGGAGAACATAAATCCAACAATTTACTAATAAAAATAAATCATTAAAATTTTGAAAGTAGGCAATCAGAGAAATTAGATAAAAAATAAGTGGGAATTCAAATAAATTGATTAAATTATTTTTAATTAATAATAACCACTCAGGCGAACCTGACTTTGGATCTAATGGAATACCGTTTTTCTTCCACTTTTTATCATTGTTCATAAGCCACACTGATCCATAGGTATGTATAAAGCCTACGATCAGTGTAACGATTACAAGAAATAAAATTGGATAGATAAGTAAGTTAGTCAACTTATAGCATTCCACAAAGTCTAATAATCATATAGGCATTTATTAAGAACGCTCCTAGAAATAAAGGCGCTCTTACTGGAAGGCCACCTAATATTAAATGATTACCAAAAATATGATAAATAGAGTGTGCAAGTCTAAAATAGAAAAAATAACAAGCCAAATCTACAAAAGTCTGATCAATATTGTTAGTCGCAATTATAATAGCTATTGTGGCGTAAAAAATAATTGGAAACTCAAATAAATTAATCAAATTTCTTTGGGCATTTTGTAATATTTTATTGCCTTGAGGAAATGTTGGGTAACGATAATCTTCCCCAGGACTCGCCTTATCAATATATATAGATTTTAAACGCAATAGTGTAACTAGCAAAAAAACAGCTGTTGTTAAGCAAAACATATTAAATACTGGGCCAAAAATTTCGTATTCCATGGTCTATTCTCCTTGATTGAAATTAGAATCTAGCAGATTATATATTTGTTTACGATCAATTAAACATATTTATGAAAGGAGGTGGTCTATGTCTATTAGTAGTATTATGGAGCCCGCGATATTAATCGAAGGTAACCAAAATCACGTAGATATTGGAAACCTTCACTTTATGAGTGGAGCTCCGAACTAAAAACTACATAATAACCCTCATAGCAATATGGGGGTTATTTTTTATTTAAGATTTGGTTTAAATTTTCTAGGCTTACCTTTTTCATTAACCGCAACATATTCCAACGTACCGTCAGCAACTGTTATTTCTTTCTGGTTTTTCTCAACCCTTTTAGCTTCTAGTAAAAAGATCATCTTTGAACCTTTAATTTCTTTAATAGATCCATAAACACAAATAAATTTACCAACATGCATTGGGCTTTTATATTTAAGTTGTATATTGGCTAAAACTGCATCGCCACCAGAAACCATCATTGAATAATAAATGCCTCCATGAGCAACTTGTTTTGCAATCCATGCGCCATGACCTGTGCCATAGGGATTAGTATCAGGTGGCTGACAAATATTACGTATTAATAATTTCTTCATATTTTTTTTCTATAATAATTAACAATAGCAATTCCAACAACACATCCAATTATGTTAAACAAGCCGTCTAAAACTTCAAAATCTCTATACGGTATCACAAAATGAGTGAATTCAATAAAAAGACTTACGATTAAAGCAAGGGTAACAGCATAAATATTATCGTTTGTTCTATTATTAGTAATTTGTGCAAGTATTCCAAGTAATAAAAAGGTTAAAAAATGAAAGATTTTATCTAAATCCAGCTCACTGGTTTTCTCTAAATATCTGTCAATGGAAACAGGCCTAGTATACATAAATATTACGTAAGCCATGTACGCATAAAAAATAGCTTTTTTAAGATACGTCATAATATTCATCGTATAACTTTTATATAATTCAAGTATATTAACAACATGAAAAATATTTTGATAACTGGTGCTAACCGTGGAATTGGACTTATGTTTGCCCAGTCTTTTGCTGATATCGTCAATACAGTCTACGCGACTGCTAGAGATATAAGTAACTGCGATGAGTTAAAAAAGATTAAAAATATCGAAATACTAGAATTAGATTTATTAGATAAAAATAGCATTAAGTTGTTCTGTGCTGAAGTTAAAGATATTCCTTTTGATCTTATATTAAATAATGCTGGCACATTTCAAGATGAACAAATGGAAGAAACAAATTTAGATCCTGAGTTGTGGCTTGATGAAATAATGATTAATGCCATTGGACCAATAACTTTAACCCAAAAATTAAAAGAAAATTTAATGAATGGAGTTGACAAAAAAGTTATCTTTATTTCTAGTCAAATGGGAAGTATTGATGACAATTATTCAGGTGGATATTATTTTTACAGAACTAGTAAATCAGCTCTTAATTCTGCAGCTAAAAGCTTGTCTATTGATTGGAAAGCAAACAATATTGCAGTCTTAATGCTTCACCCTGGATGGGTGAAAACCGACATGGGTGGATCTAAAGCAAAACTAGAAATTAGTGAAAGTGTTACTAGTATGCTTCATGTAATAGATTCATTCGATATTTCAAAAACAGGATCTTTTGTTAATTATGACGGGAAAAAGCTCGAATGGTAGAAAGTAGCAACCTTCCCGATCATTATAACGATATTGACAAAATATATGATGAAATATGGTCTCGACTCAAGATTGGTAAAAAAGATCGTAACTCTGAATTTCATCAATGCTACGTGGCATCAACTGGCAATGAATTTCCCTCAGTTCGAACTGTTGTTTTAAGACATGTTGACAAGGATCAACTAACTATAGGTTTTCATACAGATATAAGATCTCATAAAATCAATGAGATAAAATATAAATCTAATGTAACAGTTTTACTTTATGATCATGCTAGTAAAATACAGTTAAAAATCAATGGAATTGCAGAAATTAACCATAAAAATGCTAATACAAAAGCAATCTGGTCAAATATAAGAGATTTTAGCAAAAAATGTTACCTTGTAAAAAATGCCCCTGGAACTGAGTCAAGTACGCCAACATCTGGCTATCCAGAACAATACGAAGATATACTTCCCTCTCCTGAAGAACTAGAGTCAGGTTATCAGAATTTCACACATGTAAATATAAACATAAAAGCTATCGAATGGCTTTATTTGCACCAAAATGGTCACCGAAGAGCTAAGTTTACGATTAGCAAAACTAATATAGATAAGCAATGGATCGCTCCCTAAAGCATGAGCGTTTTAGTAATCCTTATTATTGCAGCTATATTGCATGCTTCCTGGAATGCCTTTGTTAAAGATCAGAACAATGGTCTTGTTACAGTAACTATCATTTCATCGACTATGGCTTTATTGGTTCTGCCGTTGACATTTGTAGTAGGCTTGCCGTCGTCAGAAATATGGATTTATTTATTGATTAGTGTAATAGCACACACGCTATATCTACACGCCATGACACGAGCATATTCACTCTATGATTTTTCTATAGCCTACCCTTTTGCTAGAGGCCTGGCTCCACTCATAACAGTACTTATCTTGATAATATTTTTTAATGCGGAAGTTGATATGTTTGAGTTTATTGGGATATTGTTAATTGTAAGTGCAATTTTATTGTTATTGCCAAAAAAAATATCTGAAATTGGTTTTAAAAATATACTGTCAATGCTGTATTTTCCACTGGCTATTACTTTTTATACGATAGTAGATGCTGAAGGCATACAGCATGCAAACAACCCTTATCAATATATTGTTTGGATTTTTATATTTAGCTCAATACCTTTACTTGCCTATAATTTAACATTTAATAAAGATAATTTAATAAATACTCTTAATAAAAATAGGGTTAGATTTTCAATTACAGCTATTATTTCTATAACCTCGTATACGCTAGTTCTATGGGCTTACACTCAAGCTCCAACCCATTACGTAGCATCGGTAAGAGAAAGCAGTATAATTTTTGCCTCATTAATAGGTCTGTATTTTTTTAAAGAAAATGGTGTGAAAAAGCGACTTCTAGCTGCATTTATTTTGTTTATGGGTATTGCCACGCTTCAAATGTATTCTTAAGAATTTCTAGTAAAGATGCTTATTAACATCACAATAAATCTTATCCATATATATATTAAATTAATAAATATTTACTGTTGATTAGAATGTGAATCATTGTATCAATCGAATTGTTCAACAGATACGATTCGTAATGAAAAAATCGACTTACATCTTTTCTTACCAACCTATAAAGGTGATATTATCTATTGTGCATTTTCAAATACTAAAAAATCTTTATTTATATCTAATAAATCCATCTTTGAAGGGAAACAAATTATAATGGAAATTACTTATATTTATATGGTCATAGGTTTTACACTTGCAGCATATTCTGTTGTCGCAAATGATAGTGTTCAAACACTGGGAACATTCATAGCTTCAAATTCAGAAAATTTTAAATGGTATGTATTAGCTGGAGCAGCGTCAGCAGTATTATGTCTTACCTTACTTAATGGCTGGTATTTTCACGGTGATATTTCTTATGGAAGATTAAACAAGATACCTTTCCAAGAAATTAAATGGTATCATGCTGCTGCACCTGGTTTTCTACTATTACTTACAAGATTTGGAATTCCAGTTTCTACTACATTCCTAGTTTTATCTGCATTTGCCTCCACAGTTGTTTTAGAAAAAGTACTAATTAAATCTGTTATTGGTTATGCATTGGCTGCTGTCATTGCATATACATTATGGATTGTTCTTTCTAGATATATTAATGAGAAATTTGATGTAGTTAAAAACCCAGAAAGATGGCGTGTCTTTCAATGGTTAACCACTGGCTTCCTATGGTACACATGGCTCTCTCATGATATGGCAAATATAGCCGTGTTTCTTCCTAGGGATTTACCTTTTGTTATGTTGCTTGGCATTATGGGTCTATTAACATTTTTACTTTTTTACATTTTTTATGAAAAAGGTGGCCGTATTCAAAGTATAGTACTTGAAAAACGTGGAACACGATTTATTCGTTCGGCAACTATTATTGACGGAGTTTATGCTTTTATTTTACTCTATTTTAAATATTACAATGATATTCCTATGTCTACCACGTGGGTTTTTGTTGGATTACTTTGTGGTAGAGAACTGGCAATAGCAACGGTTGTAAGTGATTATAAACTTGGCTATGTTTTTCCAATTATTGGTAAGGACTTTTTAAAAATGATTATGGGACTTACAGTCTCAGTCGCTATAGTTCTTGCAATACACTATGTAATCATACCTGGTGGATATGAGGATATAAACATATCTCTAGCATGGTTGAGACTATAACTTAGCTTTGCTTAATTACTCTTGCATTAGAACTAACCACCTAATAAATCGTAATAACAAGTCATCAAATGCTCAAGTGTTTGGTGACTTATTTCTTTCTAGCTGTCCTGGGATGGGTAAAGATCTACTGGGTGATATTCAAATCATAAAAGATTTAAATATTAAGTGTTTAATCTGCTTAGTAGAAGAAAATGAGCTTACCCATCTGGGAGCCAAAAATTTATTTAAAGAATTAAATAAAAACAATATTAAGTGGATTCATTTTGAAATAATCAATTTTGGTATACCTAATTTAAATCAATACGATGAATTAAATTCTCACATAAAAACTATCAGTCAAAGAATTTTTAATGGGGAGAATATCTATATTCATTGTATGGCTGGTCTTGGTAGAACTGGAATGATAGCAGCTTTAATATTAACTAAATTAGGTTTGTCTGCACAGCAATCAATAGAAGTTATAAGAGATAATCGACCAGGTTCTATTGAAACTGTAGCACAAGAAAATTTTGTTTGTGGATTTAGATTAAATTAAGATATCGAGCAAGCATCAAGACACACAACAAAATAACAAAATATTTTAAAAATGTTGGATTAATATTAATTAAAAAGTTTGAACCAATACGAGCACCAATAAACTGTCCAGCTATCATTACTAAAGCTATTGGAAATATAACCTCACCTAAATATAAAAAGATAAATAATGAACCAACATTAGTTGCAAAATTAAGCGCTTTAGCATTTGCAGTTGCATCTATTAAACTTTTACCTCTTAATGCCACGCCACTAACTGTAAAGAAAGATCCAGTTCCAGGACCAAACATTCCATCGTAAAGCCCTATTATGGGTGCCAGCGTATATTTGTATAGGTTATCAGATATTCTTGCTTTGCTTGACACCTCATTCATCCGAGGTGAAAAAATAAAATATAATATAATAATCATCAATACTACGGGTATAACTATAGAAAGTGACTTATTGTCAATAAATTGAATAAGTACTGTACCAATTAATGAACCTACAAAAGCTGTAAGCATTAATGGTTTCATTTGTTTTACTGATATCTTCTTATACACCAGCATCATGTAAGATGCTGTTCCAGTCCCAGCAAATGATTGGGCTTTGTTAGTTCCTAAGGCAGTTAAAGGAGGTAATCCGATTAATACAAGTGCTGGTAATACTATTAATCCACCAACGCCAGCTAATGTGTCGACAATGCCAGCTGTAATTGCAACAAAAAATAAAAAAATGAATGTTTCTAGTGAAAATATAAGTTCCATTTATAAATTAAATAGATTTACGGTGTCTTTTCCGTTCAATTGGATCAAGAAATTTTTTTCTTAATCTTAAACTTTGAGGAGTAACTTCAAGTAATTCATCTTCATTAATATATGCCATCATTTGCTCTAATGACATCACTCTGGGTGTAACTAACTTAACAGCTTCATCTGTTCCTGAGGCCCGGACATTAGTTAATTGCTTACCTTTTAATACATTAATTTCTAAATCATTATCCCGTGTATGTTCACCAACAATCATACCTTGATAAACTGGTGTTTGATGTGAAATAAACATTGTGCCACGATCTTGAAGATTAAATATAGCGTAAGCAACAGCAGTTCCAGTATCAGTCGATATAAGTGCCCCACTCTTTCTTCCAGAAACATCACCTTTATAAGAATCATAACTATGGAACAACCTATTCATAACACCAGTACCACGAGTTTCTGTTAAAAATCTGTTTTGATATCCAATAAGACCTCTAGAGGGCGCATGAAATATTATTCTTGTTTTACCAGCACCAGCAGCTCTCATATCCAACATAGAGCCTTTTCTTTGGTTCATCCCATCAACAACCGCACTAACATACTCTTCATCAACATCAATGATAACTTCTTCAATTGGCTCAAGTCGACTTCCACTTTCATCTGTTTTATATAGAACTCTTGGTCTTGATACAATTAACTCAAAGCCTTCACGTCTCATGGTTTCAATTAAAACACCAATTTGTAGTTCACCTCGACCACCGATTTCAAATGCATCTTTTTGATCATTTTCTGAAAATGTAATTGCAACATTTGTTTCTGCCTCAGCTAATAGTCTTTCTCGAATAACAGTTGAAGTGACTTTTTTACCTTCACGACCACCAAATGGGGAGTCATTTACCGTAATAGTTACTGACATGGTAGGTGGATCAATTGGTGTTGAGGCAAGTGGTTCAGTAACAGATGGCTCACAAATAGTATCTGCGACAGAAGTTTTAGTTAAGCCAGCAATACAAATAATATCTCCAGCCTGCACTTCATCAACAATGACGCGCTCTGTTCCCTTAAAGGTAAGTAATTTTGTTAGACGACCAGTTTCAATGCTTTTTCCATCTAAACCTATTGCCTTTACTGAGTCATTCACCTTTGCACTACCTTGTGCTACACGTCCAATTAAACATCTACCTAAATATGGATCAGAATCTAATAAAGTAGCCAGCATTGCAAATGGCTTATCATGTTCTACTTGTGGTTGTTGTACATGACCCAAGACAACATCAAGTAATGGATGAAGATTAACTCTTTCATCCTCTAATTCTTTTACACACCAGCCATCTCTTCCAGCCGCATATAGTATTGGAAAATCTAATTGCTCATCATTTGCGTCCAACGCTACAAATAGATCAAAAACTTCATCTACTACTTCTGTTGGTCTTCCATCAGGTCTATCTATTTTATTAATAATTACAATCGGCTTTAAACCAAGTGCCAATGCTTTACCTAAAACAAACTTAGTTTGTGGCATTGGACCTTCAGCAGCATCAGTTAATAAAATAACACCATCAGCCATTTGTAAAACACGCTCAACTTCACCGCCAAAATCAGCATGACCAGGTGTATCGATTATATTAATACGTACATCCTTCCACATAATTGATGTTGGCTTTGCAAGAATTGTGATGCCCCGCTCTTTCTCAAGATCGCCAGAGTCCATTAATCTTTCATCAACCTGTTGATTGTCACGAAACATACCAGTTTGTTTCATAATTGAATCAATTAGAGTTGTTTTTCCGTGGTCAACGTGTGCAATAATTGCAATATTTCTAAGTTCGACAGTCATTTTGTGAAAATTGTTTTATGTGAGCCTCTTCTATCCGCTTCACGTAATAAAGGAAACTATTTTTTATGAAAAATAGGATTTTTATTCAAATAAATACATATATCCATACGCAACTACAATAGCTGGTATTCCACTATATAAAGTAGCAATTATGGCAGCTTTTGGAGCTAGAGCAATTGCTGGAAACAATGCATCGCCGTCATTAGCGATTGCATTACCCATTTCTGCAGATAGAGGTATATATCCATTTAAATAAAACGTTGTAACAATAATTTGAGGTCCACATCCAGGTAAGAACCCTAATAGTATTGCAATTAAAGGAACAAAAGGCAACCATGCACCAAATAAAATCTTTAAATCAATTGATGTGAAAAACATAAAAACTTCAAATACCAAGAAACCACAAATAACCCAAGTAGATACAAAATTTGTCGTATCGACAACTCTAGACACATAATTACGAGAACGATCTGTCGAACATTGAAAATCACTAAGAGGGTTTAATGCCCACATAAAAATTGACAAAAATGCACCTATAGATCCAACTATAGTAACAAAACTTAGTTCTTTAGGTAAATTTAATATTTTATCAACATCAATTTGAAAAGCTACAAACATGCAAATTATAAAACCTGGAATAAAAATTAAGCACCAAAATAAATTAAATCTAGAAACTAAAGTTTTTTCTATTTTTTCAAACTCAATATTAATTTTAGATTCACTTTGCAAATAATCGGTTGAATGAATTAAATCAACAATATAACCAGTAATAATCCCAACTGTACCGCCTAAGGCAAATATAAAAAGACCAGTTGAAGGCTCAGATGCTAAAAGTAAAAATGCTGCATCTCCCATTGTGGCAGTAAGTACTGCTACCAATGATCCAAAGCTTATTCTGCCTTGAATGTATTGTGTGACAACTATGATGGCACCACCACAACCTGGTAAGGCTCCTAAAAAAGATGCTAATGGTACATGAAATTTTTTTGAGTTTTCTAAAAAATTATCGATATCAAATTTAGTAAATGAATCTAAACCAATAAATAAAAACAATGTGAACCCAACAAAGACTGAAACTTGTATATAGGCATCAACCATAGATGCTCTAACAACTTCACCTAAAGTTCCTTGTTGAAACGCTAGAGTTAGAATAATTAACGCCAAAAAACATTTTTTTAACAATCTACCCTCATTAGCAAAAATAATGGTTTTTCGATCAATAATTGAGGCTATTAGTTCATTCATAATTAAAAATACATATTCATTCTACTTTAGAATGATTATTATTATTATTTTAAATTACGATGAATGAAAAGGCTAAAAAATTATTTATTTCGATTGGCTAAGATATTTATTAACTCATAAACAATGGTTGCAGCTGCAGTTGAGGTTAATTCAGCGTGATCATAGGCTGGTGCCACCTCAACAACATCGGCTGACACTAAGTTCATTCCAGACAATCCTCTTAAAACATTAAGCATTTCTCTGCTGGTCATACCTGCGATTTCAGGTGTTCCTGTGCCTGGTGCATGCGCAGGATCCAAAACATCTATATCAATAGATAAATATAGTGGATTGTCACCTACACGATCACGAATTCTTTTTACAATTTGGTTAATGCTTTGTGTTTGAAAATCATCACAATGAATAATCTTAAAGCCAAGATCTTCATCTTCTTTTAAATCATCTCGACTATAAAGCGGTCCACGGATACCGACATGCATAGATGCATCATCTAAAAATAAACCTTCTTCTCTTGCTCTTCTAAATGGTGTTCCATGGGTATAAGGTGCTCCAAAGTAAGTATCCCAAGTATCAAGATGGGCATCAAAATGAACAAGTGCCACAGGTTGCCCACACTTTTTGTTTACTGCTCTTAACAATGGAAGAGCGATAGTATGATCACCACCTATTGTTATAATGCTTCCAACTTTATTTAGAAGGTCAGTTGCACCATCTTCTATTTGTTTAATAGCTTCATCTATATTAAAGGGATTACAAGTTATATCACCAGCATCTGCAACTTGTTGAACTTTAAATGGTTCTACATCGTAATTTGGGTGATAGTTTGTTCTTAACTGTCTTGAAGCTTGACGTACTGCTTGGGGACCAAATCTTGCACCTGGCCTATAGCTTGTTCCGGCATCAAAAGGAACACCAATAATTGCAACATCACAGCTATCAACATCTCTTAACTCTGGTATTCTAGCAAATGTAGATGGCCCAGCATACCTTGGTACAAGTTTACCACTTACTGGCTGTATAGGTTCTTTTTTGTCATTCACAAATAGAATGTTATTAATAAAAATTAAAGCTATCAACTTTTATATTCAGAATATTATTAGATCTTACTAGGCTCCAATATTTCTCTTATAAGATGCGAAATATCTATAGGGCATGTAGACACACATCATTAAGATTAAACCTATTGGAACCAAGAAGATAATGTTCAATGGTGGATTTGGTAAAAATGAAAGTATAGATGTCGCTTTAGGTATTGTATTTAAATACCAATAATTTGCCTGCTCCCCTAAAATAAAATTTAACAAATAAATTGGAGGTAAAAATGCAAGTGTAATTAATATAACTCTGATTACAGATTTAAAATTTATATTATGAGTAAGGCAAGCTAAGGTGAATATTATTGATAAAAGAAGCATGCTGTGACCGAAGTAGTATGTGAAGTACTGCCAATTAAAAAAGAAATCTAAATCTGGAGTTAGAATTGCCATAACATTGCCAGTCATTCCCCAAAAGTAGCCTATTTCAAAAAAAATATCCTTTTTTGTAAAAAAAAATAAGCCCATAGATAATGATGCCAAGTGACACATATGAATTGGAATAATTTCAACAAAAGGATCGTTGTAAAAATGATATCTATAAAAAGGTTTTATAAGTTCATGAGTAATTAAAATAGTACCAATGATATATGAAATATTAATATTTATACGTGAACTAAAAAAAAACTTGCAGGCTATTGGAATTAAAAATGATGAAACCACAACAACAAATATTGTTATGATATGCATATAGCTAAACAGTTGAAATATTTCCATTATATTACTATTAAATTTAATTAATAAATAGTATTTCAAACTACAATAATTGTGCAATAAAAGAATTTTAGTCTTTTCTTAAAAGTTATTTTTTGATAAAAATCCACATGTTAAAATTTTCTAGAGATTATCTCATAGTTGTTATTCCCATAATATTTATGATTATTGGTGCCTGGCTATACTTAGATTCTATGCATATGAAGCCAATGAATATGAATGTGGAAATGAAGGATATGAACATGGATATGGACATGAGCATGGATATGGATAATCAAAACACTTTTACTCTGTTAACCATGCCTATGACTAGTGACTGGAATTTTAATGATCTAATTGTTATGACGTTGATGTGGATTGTTATGATGTTTGCTATGATGATGCCTACAACATTCAACTTTTTATTAATCTTTAATCAAATGCGATCTAATATGGTGACTCGTCATAGTCCAAAAACTGAACTTGCTATACTTGCTACAACTTATTTTTTACTATGGACATTATTTTCGATAGCAGCTGTTTCACTGCAATATATTTTACATAATGCAAATATTGTAGATATGATGGGAATTATTAAAAATAATAATATAGCAGCAAGTCTAATTATATTTGCTGGTATTTACCAATTCACTAATCTGAAGAATATATGTTTGGAAAAGTGTCGTAATCCATTGTCCTACATAATGGGCACTAAAATTAATGGAATGGGTTCAATTGTTAAAATTGGTTTATCAAATGGAATTTTTTGTATTGGTTGTTGTTGGGTTTTAATGCTTTTACTTTTTGTAAATGGTGTAATGAATTTATTATGGGTTTTAATTATTACAATAGCTGTACTGGCTGAAAAGATTTTTCCTTACGGTAATATTATAAGTAAATTATTTGGAGTTGGTTTAATATCTTGGGGTTGCTTGTTATTTTACTTTTGAACAATTAAAGACCCAGTATTTACCAGTTCATTATTCTCTTCTATTCGAGCTTGCATTGCCTTGATAATATCAACTGGCACAGTTACACCTTTTTGACAAGCTGGACGCTTGGCAATTTGTCCTCGCCAGCGCTTTAGATTATCTAAACCATCGACGTTTATACCAGACCAGGCATAGGTTCTAACCCAACACCAGTTTGCAATATCGGCAATGCTAAAGTCTCCTGCTAAAAATTCATGATCCTTAAGCCTTCCATCCATCACCTCAAAGAGGCGTCTACTTTCATTTTGATAACGATCAATAGCTGGTTGTATTTTTTCTGGCCAATATCTAAAAAAAACATTTGTCTGACCCATCATAGGTCCAATGCCACTCATTTGAAACATGAGCCACTGCATTACCAATGAGCGTCCCTTAATATCAGTCGGCATTAATTTTCCTGTTTTTTCTGCTAAATAAATTAACTGTGCGCCAGATTCAAAAATTGTAATATCTTCATCTGTATCAATAATTACTGGTATTCGACCATTTGGATTCATCTTTAGAAATTCAGGTTTTTTTTGATCATTTTGCTGTAAGTTTATTACATGAACATTGTAGGGAAGCTGTAGTTCCTCCAAAGCAACTGAGGTCTTATAGCCATTTGGGGTTGGGCTAGTGTAAAGTTCTATCATAGCGCTAATTATACAAGTTTATTATGGAATTTGCCAAGAGTTCAGGTTGATCTTCTTGAATGAAATGGGCTGCCTCAACAATTTGATGATTCATCCCACTGGTTCCTGGAATCATTTTTTGAAAATACTTTTCTTGTCCTAGCATTACAGGGTCCTTAGATCCAAATATAGTTAATACTGGTTTGTCAAAACGCTTAAGAACTTCCCAGGCAGCAATATTTTCTTGAACACTAGGATCTTCAGGATTCATTGGTACTAAGGTTGGAAATTGTCGGGCACAAGCTAAATAACTATCATCAGGAAATGGTGCGTTATATGCAGCTATTTCGTCATCAGAAAGATTTCTTAAAGATGCATTTTGTATAATTTTACCACTATTAAATATTTCTACAATTTGACTATACTTCTTCCAAGCATCAAAACCAGGAGTTGAACCCTTTCCAATAGGTAATGAAGTATTAGCTAGGACCATGCCACTAAATAGATCTGGATTATCTGCAACAAGCCTTAACCCAATAAGTCCTCCCCAGTCCTGACCAAAAAATGTAATATTCTTAAGATCCAGTTTTTTAATAACATTAGATGTCCAATCAATATGATTTTCGTAAGTATATGACTCTCGATCAGGAAGTTTATCAGATTTTCCAAAACCAATTAGATCGGGTGCAATAACGCGCTTGCCTGCTTTAACCAATATTGGAATCATATGTCTATAAAGATAAGACCAGGTAGGTTCTCCATGTAAAAGTAAAACTATATCTTCACTATCTTTATTTTCATCAATGAAATGCATCCTAACCGGCATCACGGTATCAACAGCATCCAATGTAAGTGAAAACTCAATATAGTTTTCTTCGAAGCTATAATCTTTTAAATTATTGAAGTTTTCAGATGGAGTTCTTAAAATATTCATGAAGTGATACTATAAAATTACCCTCGTAAAGTCTAACTTAACGAGGGTAATTTTATTGAGCAAGCTTACTGATTATAACCAGCCAAAATGCTTACCTATTCTTGAGTTAGTTCTAGTTAGTACAACTGAGTAGCCAATTAAGACTAAGAACTGTGCTATTAATGTTGGACTAATATCAAGTTCGCCAATTGCCAAATTATTACCAAGGACTCTAATGAAAGATATCATTGCTACCATAGTCATAGCTCTTAAGAAAACCCTGCTATCACTTGCAGGTGCAAGTAAAGCCATGATATTTCCTATACCTAGTCCTAAGTAAATATAGCCCCACCATCCCATCCAAAACAATGTATCTTCATTTGGAGTTGGTCTTCCAAGAGATTCTAAAAAGGCAGATGCAAAATTAGCATTAACCATCATGAGAGCATAAAAAGTACCCATAAAGGTTATCAAACACAATATTACAACTGATACTCTATCTTCTAATTTAATCATATTTTTCTCCCCTAATTAATGTTGACTTTGTAATCTAAAGAACACGATCAAAGATCCAAGAAAGTTCCCTATGATATTTACAGATAAAAATGTGTTTCCACCATCTTGGACTGAGCCAGAAGCGTAGAAATTTAACATTGTACACATAAACATTGTTGAAATTACCAACGATGTAACAATTAATGACATACTGTAACCAGTGCGTAGTTGATACAACAATGCAATAGTCCAAGCTAAAGAAAAGAACATTAAGCCCATAACAAATCTTTGAGCAACATCAGATGCTTCAAGACCTGGCGTTTGTTCGATAAAAGAACCTGGCGCAACAATATACTGAACTACAAAAAAAGCTTGTCCAATTAAACCAATAGTAAATATTGTCTGACAAAGTTTATCACTTGTGCCCCACATGTTTTCAGCTTTAGTAAAATCTAATCCACCAAGACCTCTTACGCGAGCAATGATTAAAGCAACTAAGTTAATTACAAAAAGTCCCATTGCTGTAAAGTTTTGCTGATCTTCAGGTAATGAAGCTTGGCCCATATAAGTCCAAACTACGAATAGAGCTGCTAGCGGAATAGCATAAGTAAAATATGCTCGATCCAATCCTTTATAACCCATATATATAAGTCCAGCTACTGCTCCAAAATTCATCATACCATACCAGCCTAAAAAGAATCTATTCGTGTCATTTGATTCTAGTGAAGAATATTGGCTTATAATATATTCTGGATTGAAGTAATTTATAATTGCATACAAAGCAAGAATTGCATAAGAAACTGCCAGACAGATTTGTATGAGTTTATCATCAGTTTTAAACATAACGATTTTCCCTTAATTAATTAATAATTGGATTATGATAATGATTCGCAACGATAATTAAATAATTAAATTGATAGATTTTTACAGAGAAAAATTAATATTGATTAAAATTCATATTTATAAATTAGATAAAAATTTTTGTTAAAGTAAAATATTAACTAGCTTTTTCTTTTTCAACAGTAATTGCAGGATCAAATACTCCAGTATGCATTTTGATCCAAATTTCTATATACTTTAATAGCTCATCTTTAACTTTAATATCTTGAACACGCTTATCTTTTTTTGACTGAACCTTTATAAAAAAATTGCTTTTAAGCCCTAGATTTAGGATATTTTGAATAGAAGCTCTTGATCCAAAATTTTTTGGAATAGTTGAACAGAGTTTTTCAAAACTTGAAGCCTTATTTGAATACTGAGCTTTTGCTAACTCAAGACAAACACAAAAACTAAGTCTGGTGTTGTACATAAAACGTTGAAATGGATTAGCATTTTCCAATGAATAGTAGAGGTCTAAGAAGTCAGAAATTTTTTTACTATTATCATTCATTAATAATACCTAATATATTTAGTAAGGATTAATATGAGATTAGTCTCATTTCAAACATTATACAACCAAGCATTACGAATATATAAGTAAAAATAAGTTCTAATTAAATATAGATATTTTTTAATATAATCGATAAATTAACTCTATGCTAAAAACAAGAATTACAGAATTATTCAATATAACACACCCAATTATTCAAGGTGGTATGCATTACGTAGGCTTTGCTGAAATGGCTGCGCCTGTATCTAATGCTGGTGGACTTGGAATTATTACAGGTTTAACACAAAAATCACCAGCAGATCTTGCAAATGAAATTGCAAAGTGCCATCAGTTAACAGACAAACCATTTGGAGTTAATCTAACTTTTCTTCCAGGATTTGTGGAGCCTGATTATCCAGGCTATATCAAAGCAATTGTCGAGGGTGGCGTAAAGATTGTCGAGACTGCTGGAAGAAGTCCAGAAAAATACATGGACTCTCTTAAAAGTGCTGGAATAAAAGTAATTCATAAATGTACTTCTGTTAGACATTCTTTAAAAGCTGAAAAAATTGGTTGCGATGCAGCTAGTGTTGATGGTTTTGAGTGTGGAGGTCATCCAGGTGAAGATGATATTCCTAATATGATTTTACTTCCACGTGCTGCAGAAGAGTTGAAGATTCCTTTTGTTGCATCAGGTGGAATTGGAAACGGACAACAATTAGTAGCAGCTTTAGCGCTTGGTGCTGATGGTATAAATATGGGTACCCGTTTCATAGCTACTAAAGAGGCTCCCGTTCATCAAAATGTTAAAGATGCAATATTAGATGCTAGTGAACTTGATACAAAGCTAATTATGAGATCTTTAAAAAATACTGAGCGTGTTTTAAGTAATGTTGCAGTAGATAGAATACTTCAAAAAGAAAAAGATCTTGGCGACAATATCAAAATTCAAGATATTATGGATGAAGTTGCTGGTGTGTATCCAAAAGTGATGCAAGAAGGCACAATGGAGTCAGGAGCTTGGAGTTGCGGTATGGTTGCAGGCTTAATAAATGATATTCCAACATGTGAAGAGTTAATTAATCAAATCATGAGTGATGCAATGGAAATCATCAATGGTAGACTTAAATCTCTTTCTGCATAAAGTAACTTAAATAACTGTTATATATAGATTAATACTATTTTTTAGATTATTGGTCTAATTTTGGTATAATATTTCATGGCTGGTGTATTAGTAAAATCGCTATCTCAAAGAAAGTGTTTCACCATTGAAGCATCATCTAGTGTGAAGGATGCTGCTGACAAATTGACTGAATTCAACATTGGTGCAATGCCAGTTATTGACAGTCAAGGAAACGTTGTTGGGATTATTTCTGAAAGAGACATATCAAGATACATATGTAACGAAAAATTAAATCTTGATGAAAGTATTTCAAAAATAATGAGTAAGAATATTATTTCTTGTGATCTAGAAATTTCGGTGTCCGAATTAATGGAGACAATGACAAATCGAAAAATAAGACATATGCCTATTATAGATAAACATAAATTGATTGGAATTGTATCAATAGGTGATGTCGTTAATCATATTATTCATAAATATGAAGTCGAAAACGATGCATTGCGCAACTATATAAACGGTTTTTCTTAAATCATCTTTTAATTTACTATATATAAATTTTATAATTTAAATAAAATAGATTTATGACTACCGATTTAGTTGCTTTCATTAAAGAGTATAAAGATAAAGAGCAAGCTCCTATTATTCAGGGTTTGTTTGGAAATGCCTCAAGAGAAAATAACGTACTTTATCAAAAATGCCTTCCAGTAACTGAATACCACTTATCAAATTTAAAAGATACAATAGATATAATGTATAAAACAATGGTGGCAGAGCATGGTATTGGTATTGCGGCAAATCAAGTTGGTTTAAATTTGCAAATTTTTATAATTGAATCTAACCATGAAGACTCTGAGCCACGTTATAAAAATTTACTTAATGTAAAAAAACAAATTTTTATAAACCCAAAAATAAAATCTGCATCCAAAGAATTAACTAACTTTTGGCATGGTTGCTTAAGTGCAAAAGGACAATTCCGTGGCCAGGTAGCTACCTATAAATCAATTACATATGAATCTATGGATGAAAATCTAAATAAGATAAGTGGTAAACTTAATGGTATGGCTGCAGTAATTTTTCAACATGAGTTCAGACATCTACTGAGCAACCTCTATGTAGACTATGCTTGCAAGCTATTAGATACCGAAGATCTAAATGCTGACCTAGAAAATGGAAATTATGATGACTTGGATGATTGTGATAGTTCCATTCCTCATCTTTTGTCAGATTATAAAGTGGGCTCAATTATCTAATTGAAGTAAAACGTGCACCCGGTTTAGGTGGCTGCTCAGGAGGTCCTGCAAAACATTGAGCAATAGACATCCACTCATTAGCAATCTCACCAACAACATTTAAACTAACATCTGCAATATTTCTTACTTGAGTAACAACTTGACAAAAATCTTCTGCATTTCCTTCAATCAAATCATCATTAGAAACATCATTAAAAGTCCAAATTTCTCCTGATGGTGCAGTAAGTTTTAAATGTGGGACAATGGATGGTACTTTCTTACCATGTACTGTGTAACACCATTTAAATGTATTATTACCCAAAACAGTTATGTTCTTAATATGATCTTGGTTTTTTCTAACAATGCCTAATATATCATATACAGCTTGTCCATGGGCCCATGTCTCCATTAAACGAGCAGTAATAGAAGATTTTACACTCATATCTGGCCCCATCCATTTTACCCTTTTTTTTGGATCAGCCTCCTTAAATCTATTTGACATTTCTGGATAAAATTTGTGCCAAAGTTCAATAAGATCTTGGCCCTCTCTACCTTCTAAAAAGACGTTTTCAAAATCACTCATCTTTTGGCGCTTGCTATATTCAACATTGAAAAGGGATACATAGTTAGCAAACTCACTATCACTTGTTAAACTTCTATTTGCTGCAATATTCCATGTATGTAGGTGTCCAATAATATTATTTATTGTCCATTCTTTAAAACCAGTTTTTTGTTTAAGGTCTTCGTTGGATAATGACCTAATAACTTCATAAAGTGCATCGCATTCGTTCTTAAAATCTAATGCTTGATCTAACATAATTACTCTGCCCAACTGGGTTTTCTTTTTTCAACAAATGCCTTTATACCCTCTTTACCTTCGTCGCTCATCATAGATTTAGCAAAACCTTTGGCTGCAAATTTCACTAAAGAATCTTTATCTAAGTTGCGTGTTGCTAGTACTATTTCTTTAGTTATAGAATTTGCACCAGGTGCACATCGTAATATATCTTTTTTAACTTCTGACTCTATCTTCATCAATTCGTCTGATCCCTCTGCAACAAAATCTGCTATCCCATAGTCAAATGCTTCTTTGCCAGTAAAGCGAGATGCTGTTAGCATTAATCTTCTTGCTTTAGACAAACCAACACGGCTGACTATATATGGAGCAATTTGAGCTGGAACTATTCCAAGAGTAGTTTCTGTAAGAGCAAATTTACAATCTTTAGTAACCACAACTATATCTGCAGCACATAACATTCCAAGACCACCAGCCATTGCTGCGCCCTCAGCAAGCATAATTACTGGTACGGGAATTGTATTTATTAATTCAAAAAATTCACCTGTGCTTTCACTCATTTTTTCAACATCGGCAAGATTACTATTGTCGCCTTGCAAACCTGATTTAAAACTCTTTAAATCACCTCCAGCACAAAATATACCGCTCTCACCTCTAAATGTAATACCTCGAATAGTTTTATCGTTCTGAATACTCTTGAGTGTTAATCTAATTTCATCTGTAAGTTGCTGGGATAAAGCATTTCTGGAATCCGGGTGGTTAAATGAAATCGTTAGCCAATCATCTGTGATGTCTAATAAGATTCTCTCAGTTTTTGGCAAATCTAGCATAAATTATTTATATCTTAGTCGGTAATGCATGACTATAATTTTTTTAATTCAGACTCAATCTGGTAATGTGCGTCATAATTCCAGATAATATTAGTCCGCTTTGAAATTATATTTGTATTTTTCATAATAAAATTTCTTGTTAATGCAATGATATGATTTTCAATATGATTAAGCCGAGCTTGCTGCATTGACATTTTTTGAATTTTGATATTTCGAGAAGTTCTGATTTTATTATAAATTTTTTGAGTAAGATTAAAGTTTAAATTAACTTTTTTAAGGACAAGAGCAAATGTGTAGGCGTCTTCTATTGCCATGCAGCCACCTTGTCCTAAAAAAGGAACCATAGGATGTGCTGCATCACCCAATAAAGTAATATTGTCTAAAAATATTTTTTTTAATGGTGGTCTAACAAAAATACCCCATTTAAATATTTTTTGATCTTTTGAGAGAACTGATTTTATAGACTCAGCTTCATCATTTAATTCAAGTAATAAATTTTCTATAGAGCCTTCTGTAACCCACGATTCATTATTTTCTTTATTGTTTTTGACAATACCAATAAAGCTTTGATCCAATTCATTATTAATTGGATAATTTATCACATGTGATTTTGAGCCAAGATGAAACTGTATTTTCGTATTTTTAGATTTTCCAATGCCTCTCCAAGCATTAAAACCACTGTATTGAATATCATTCTTTTTAATAAAATATCTATCTCTTATTGAAGATTTTATCCCATCACAAACTGCTATATGTTTAATATTAAAGCTATCATTATTATCAAAATCTAATGACTTGCCATTTGAAGTTACACTTTTTACTTCATGATTGAATAATGTTTTGCCTCCAAGACTAATATATTTATCATTTAGAACTTTGATTAAATTTTTTCTATTTGCAGTAAAAACATCTGAATCAGTGGTGTGAAACTCAACATTTTTATAATTCCAGGAAACTTTTTCTGGTTGAAACGATTCTTCCTTGAATGAATTAATTAAATCTAGCCTATCTAAAATTTTCAATGCATTTCTAGAAATTGAAATACCTGCTCCATGTTTACTAATTTCATTTGATTTTTCAAAAATTACACAATCAATTCCAAACTTTAATAAACAACATCCGAGTGTTAATCCTGAAATACCAGAGCCTATAATGCCAACATGATTTGAATAATTCATAATATTATAAGTCTAAAAAAACAAAAACATTTTCTGATGAATTAATTGAAAACTCTTTATTGAGGGCAATATTACTTATACCTGTACTACTTGCTTCAAGAGGTGATTCATTCAATTCATATTTTAAACCCTCAGTAGTAACTTTATTAATGTTCTTAAGTGGTAATATTGATACCTGTTGAGATGGTGTGGATGGATAGATATTTTTACCTTTATTAACTAATATTTTATAGTAATTGGTAATAAACATAACACTTAGACTTTCAGAATATTTATTAAGTAACAGTAGGTTTGCAAAATTATGATCATCCCTTAAGCCTGTTGCGCCAAGAATAAATAGTTTTTCGTTGTTAAAATTTTCAGAATAGTAAATTAATGCCTTCTCAAGATCTGTATTATTCTCATTCTTATCTTCTAATATTTTAATTTTAATATCGGCAGAATTTATTTTTGTCGAGTCCATGTCTCCTATTAAAATATCAGGTTGAATATTCATATTTAATAATTTTTCAGCACTACCATCAGTACAAATAATATTTTTTGCTTTTTTTATTAGCTCTAATGGATAGCTATGAATTGGAAATTCGCCATTTGCTATAATGACATTAAATTCGTTCATTAATTTAATAGTTTTTTAGGTATAGGTATCATCTGATCAAGTATAATTTGTCCATAAGCTTTTCCTTGTGGATCATTTCTAAGACTTGCTGCACCACCACCACCAAGCACATCATCCAATAAAAAATTAACTGCATATGATCCTGGCAGAATATATCGCTTAGTAGTACCATTTAAAAAGATAGAAAAATTTTCCTCAATGGTTTTTTCATTTATGTACTTACATATTGATGGAAAGAATTTTGCATCTCTAGCGATAATACCAATATTGGCTTTGTTGCCCTTATCACCACTTCTGGCGTAAGCAATCTTAATTAAAGGGACATCTATCAGATCATCATCGATGTCAGTATTTATTTCTATGGGTCTTTTGATCTTAGTAAGATCAAAATCTTGTCCCTGATAAACTTTAGAGTCGAAATCTTTATCTTCAAATAAAACTTTAATATTTACTGTAGATTTTGGAATTAAAAATGAAAAAAGTCTAACTACCGGGGATGGCTTAGGTCTTGCACCGGCAAATCCTGATAATCCTGGTGGTGTTGATAAACCTAATCCAACAGATTCTTTTAACATTATACCTATGGCCCTTATATCCTCATGCTTTGCAGCATATTTGAGTACTACTTCTCTACTATTTAATGATTTATTTTTTTTGCTATACTGACTTTCATCTCCTAAAATTTCTATACTTGTTTCTGTAAAGTCAGAAATATTCATTTTTTTCATTATATTTCGTGATCTCTTAAAAATTGCTTCACCATATGCATTAGCTTTTTTGCTAGCGTCTATACCAACAAAAGACATTAAATGTCCGCCCCTAAAACCGTCAGAATAAGTCATTGATACTTTGTAATCTTTAGGGGCCGGATATCCAATAGCTCCTTTTACTTCTACAATATCTTTATCCACTTGTTTAATTTGGACTTCTGAAAAATCACATATTACGTCAGGCAGCACATAAGCTTGAGGATCACCTATTTCATATAACATTTGTTCTGATACAGTTCCTACACTTACTAAGCCACCAGATTTATTGGATTTCAGACAATTAAAATCTGAGTTTTCAAATATTTCTACAATTGGATAGCCCATAGTATCAATCTGATCTGCAATAAGCTCCCAATCTGTGAAATTGCCACCAGTACTTTGTGTGCCACATTCAATAATATGCCCTGCTAAGCTTCCACTAGCTAAATAGTTCCAATTTTCTTCATGCCAATTAAAACTGTATATGCATGCAGCTAATGTAACAGCGCTATCAACACATCTACCAGTAATAACTATATCGGCACCTTGTTTCAGTGCTTCAGCTATTGGAAATGCTCCAAGGTAAGCATTAATGCTAACAACATTTTTTTGATCTGGTAACGCTTCACCTGAAAACATTTCACTTATATTTGAGTCAAATACAGCTGATTTACGATCTAACAAGTCATCACCAGTAATTACTGCAACTTTAAGATTTAAGTTTTGCTCTTTAATTAGTTCTCTTATTGCTTCAGCACAAGCAAGTGGATTTACACCGCCAGCATTTGAAATTATTTTAACTTTTTGGTCAGAAATTTGCCTTAAGTTCATCTTCATTACTGTGCTAACAAAATCTGTAGCATATCCAAGCTTAGGATCCTTTGAGCGAGCTCTTGCTAAAATTGACATGGTAATTTCAGCCAGATAATCGTAGACAATAAAATCTAAATTATTGTCAGCATTTAAAAGTTGTGATGTTGCTATAAATGAATCACCCCAAAACCCACTTGCGCCCCCTATTTTTATTGATTTATTCATCTAAGTATAATTATATATTATTTTTTATAATAATATGATCTAAAAAAATAACTATTATAATACTTAAAATACCAACAATATGTTTATTCACTCAATAAAAAAAGGTTTTGCAAATTGCTTTGATTTTGATTCAAGGGCAACAAGATCTGAACTATGGTATTTCTATTTATTTGCAGAGATCCTTACTCTAATAAGTTTAACTCTAGATAACCTTTTTGGTTTTAGTGTAAGATCTTTTGAGTTGTATATAGACAATCAAACGATTGATTTAAATATTGGTCCTCTACTAATAGTATCATTTTTTCTTACTCTCATCCCACTTACAGCATTGAGAATAAGAAGATTACATGACACAAATAGATCTGGATTCTGGTATTTAGCGTTCATTATAATCTATTTTATTAGTTTCTTTAATGAAAGACTCTCTCTTATTGTGTTTTTAGGCTACATCAATTTAATTATTTTCTGGTGCCTTAAAAGTGATGATGGAGAAAATAAATACGGTTCTGAAAGCAAGTTAATTAACTAGAGCTTTTAGAAACCTTAGACCTCAAACATTTATATTTTTTACTTAATTTCTCTGTAATTACTTCGATAGTAAATTAGTGGTTCTTTATTTTCATTAATAGCTAGGTTTTCGACTTTACCAATAACTAATACATGATCAGCTATATCTATTTGCTGAAAAATAGATAATTCTAAATGTCCAAGAGTATTATCTAGCACTGCAATATTATTTTCAGTTTTGTAATGTTTAACTTTAGATAATTTATCAGTATCTTTTGAAGCAAAAAGATTTGAAATATCTTTTTGATCTGATGCAAGAAAATTTATTGCAAAGTGTCCTAAGTTTAAAAAACTTACATGATCAGTTTCAGTTTTATATATATTAAATATCATCAATGGTGGCTCAAGACTTAATGATGCAAATGAATTTACAGTAAACCCACCGGAGTGCGACGTGGCAACACAAACACCGGTAGCAAAAGAACCAAATGATTTTTTTAATAATGTTTTCTCGAAATTTTTAGTCATATTGAACGGAGATTACCACTATTAACGTTAAATGAAATGAAATAAAGACAACAATACAAGAAAATCGCTGTCATATTATTCTTGCTATAAAAGCAATCATAGCATCGTGGCATGGGTCTTTAGTATTATAAATTATTTTAATCTATTAAGTTCCCTTATATGATCTGGCCCTATTCCACAGCATCCGCCAATAATAGTTGCGCCAGCTTTTTGCCATTTTTCAGCAAAAAACAAGTATCCCGAAGGTGTTAGATCAGATCTGATTTCACGTATTTGATTGTTGGCCTCTTTTTGTACACTATTAATTGCTGGAAAAGCATTTGCATAAACACCAATTTTAGCTTTGTCTGAACAGAAGTTACTTGTCGTTTTGATTGCAACTTCCATTACTTCAGGTTGACTGCAGTTAAACAAGATAGAATCGACTATAGATAAATCAATTTTTTTAAGAGCCATTAATAATGATTCACCAGATCTTAAGGTAGAATGTGACACATCTGTAATATCATCCTCTAGAGTTAAGCTTAACCACAGAGGCACTCCACATGATTTAAAGATATTTTGCACTAATTCTATCTCCTCAATACTACTTAGAGTTTCACCTAAAATAACATCTCCATATGGTACCAACACATCTCTAAACAATTCTAGAATTGGCCTTGCCTCTTCAGAATTAAATGTTTCAGGTTTGTAAGATCCAAGTACTGGTGGAATACTTGCTGCAATTTTTACATTAGTATTGCTATTTTCTTTTGCTTGTTTTGCCAATTGTCCAGCGAGATTTAAAAGATCTTTTCCCTTTTCTTTAAATACTTCTACACTTAAGTGAAATGGAACTATTGCATAGCTGTTAGTACTAATATAGTCCGATCCGGCATCAATGAAGTCATTGTGGGCTTTTAATACAAAAATTGGGTCTTTTATTAAAGCCAATGCAGACCATTCCGGTTGACCAAAAGGTGCTCCGATAAATTTGAGATGTCTCCCCATTCCACCATCCAATAAAATCATTTAAACACCCATCTCTTTTTTGTTTTCACGATGAATTAAATAAACAGAGCCAATAACTAGTACACTGCCAATAAATTGTTGCATCGTTAAAATTTCTCTAAACATAAGATAGGTTAATATTATTCCAAAAATTGGAAACAATGAATAAAAAGGAAGCACCGTAGCGACGGGATAAAATCGATACAGATAAAACATACCTGCATGACCGATTACTGATACTATTAAAGATGCATGTAAAATAACTATGAAGGTTGAATTATTTAAATTGGAAATAATGTTAATTGGGTTTCCATCTAAAATAAAAGAAGCAATTATTAAGGGGAAAAAAGCTAAAAAATTACACCATCCATTTAAAACAGAAGTATCAATATCTTTTAACCTTCTTGCCATCATGTTTGCTAGTGCGTAAAAGAAAGCCATAAGTATACAAAATATAAGGGCAATTCGTTCATTTATAAAATTTGGATCGTAAGCAATCACTACGATACCTGCGAATGCAAAAAAAATAAGTATCCATTTAAATAATGAGATTTCTTCTTTTAAAAAAATTAAACTTAAAATCAATCCAAATGGTATTGCTAATTGAGCACCAATAATAATAGGTGCAACAATAGATGTAAAACTAAGGGCATAATACATAAATGCATAAGTACAAACTCCCATTGAAGCTGCAAATCCAACTAATGGTAAATAGAGTTGTCTAGGAGGTAATCTAAATTTAAAAAAAGGAAGGAAAAATAAAAAAACACAAAGCACTCTCATTGCAGAAAGAAATAATGGCGGTGCGTCTAAAGTTCCTATTTTACCTACTGGATAAGCACTTCCATAAAGGACCATTACCAATAAAACTAAAGCTAAATGTTTAGGCTGCATAAGTGTTACAATGAATAAATTTCACCATAACACTTAAATTTAGATCAATATATATATATAAGACTGAATAATAAAATTATTATTCGCCCCAAATTCCTGCAAACTCAGTAACAACACATTGTTCATCGCCTACTACCCAAGCATCATGACCGGGCTTTATAGAATAAACATCACCTTCAGTATAAGAAGCCTCGCTTCCATCATCACAAACACAATGAATAGTGCCAGAGTGAACAATTCCTAAATGAGATGCTTGGCAAGAGTCGCCACCAACATTAGGCTTTATATCAACTGACCATTTCCATCCAGGTTGGAGTGTCAAACGATTAACACGCTGTCCACCAACATTTACAGCATCTATTTTTGCATTATTAAATTTGGTATTTGTTTCATCTGGATTATTAAAATTTTTAATTTCAATAGAACTCATAATTTTTTTTCCTTTATTTTTTTTTAAAGACACTCTCAGCAAGCTCTTTATCTTTTCCTTTGCTTACGATAAAATTTTTACACTTTATAATTTCAGCCTCAAGATCAAGAATATAAAGCTCAAGCTCAGATATACTTAATGTATCAAAATCAATCTCTTTTGTTTTAATAACAAGCTCTAAGTCATCAGTGTCCATAAAAATATTATGAATTTTATTTTTTATTTAAGCAATTTATTTTTACTACGAGAACATTTTTCAGAGCAATACTTTACATTCTTCCAATTTTTTTCCCATTTTTTTCGCCAATTAAATGGTAATTTACAAACTAAGCAGATTTTTGAAGGCAACAATTTTTTATTGTGCATAGCTATTTATAAAATGATAAGCCTAATTTTTGTTACATGCACCATCTAAAAAATTGTCATAAAAAATATTAACTTTTTCGATCGGTAACGTTGTATTTACAAAAATTTTATCAACTATATAACATTTTTGATTTGTAGAAATATTTTCGCCTGCCAAGCCTTGCATTAGCGATGAACCATTATCTGTGTTTACTTGCATCCTAATACCTTGATCATTTGAACTGTCAAAAATAATATATTGTTGTGATTGTTTCGACCAAGTTTTCCACCCAACTAAATCATTGTAAGGTCCATTATTTGGACTCCCAGTATAAGCAAAGTTGGTCCAATATTTACCCATTTGGTTTGCAAGCTCTTGATCAGTTTCAATATTATTATCATCATAAAGAATGTAAGATAATAAGTTGGTTCGATTAATATTATCAAAGATGAATGGTATTTCTAGACCATGTGCCGCACCTAAATATTTTGCATAATCAATCCATGCAAATGTAGGTTCTTCATCCCAGTCAAATCTGTAGCTGTAAACATGTGATTTATTGTATTTATTTAATATATTTGCTGGATCATCTGCTCCACCAATTTTCCATGACATTGACATATACTTTGAGTAAACTTCGTAGTAGTTCTCATCTAGTGGAACATATCTAAAATCTAAAACATCAAATATTTTTTCAAGAAAAAAGAAGCCTTTTGATTCAACAAATTCAGGATTGTCGAACATAAAAAGTTTGTGCTCATCTCTATTTGTTCCAAAAATAATTGGTACATCGTGAGCTAGACCGTTTTCATATGATTTAAATAAGCCTTCATTTGGTATCACAATTCCATCAGGTATTGAATTAGGTACATCAATCAGACCGCCTACCCCTTCTCTTACTCTATAAAATGATATTATTTCATCTGCTGACAATGATCTTAAAAAACTCTCTAATTTTTTGTTATCTAGAATAAATTCATTCATTTCTGATTCAGAAATGTTTGGAAATTTAATCTCTAATTTATTTTTAACGAACTCAAGCGAACCCGCCCTTGGTTTATTAATAGCCTCCTCTAAGGTATCACCATTTAAATAGCCACTTTGAGAAATAGCTCGATGAAATAAATCTTTGCTTTGAGGTGCAACCATTAAAGACATGACGTTTCTAGCCCCAGCAGATTCACCGAAGATAGTTACATTACTATTGTCACCACCAAAATCTTCAATGTTTTGGTTAACCCATTCTAGTGCTTTTACTAAGTCCAGTGTTCCAAAATTATAAGTTTGATCTAGTGGATTACTTGAGTCTTTATTAAAGTCATTTAAGGCAAGCCATCCAAAGGGTCCTAATCGATAATTTACTGTAACCAAAATAACATCATGTTTATTAAGAAATTCTTTTGGTGTAGTCATGTCACTTGCTGAGTAACCCCAAGTATTACCTCCGCCATGTATCCAAAACATAACAGGCAATTTTTTTTGATTAAAATCAATGTTATCAGGACGATAAACGTTTAAATATAAGCAGTCTTCATTGCCAATAATTTGACCCGGCTTAAGATCCTCCATAATTTCATCATAAGTATTTGAAACTTGCGTGCATCTACTAGGTAAATTAATTGCATCAAAATTACCATTAAACCCAGAAAAGTCTCTTGGTGCTTTCCATCTTAAATCTCCTATTGGAGGTTCTGCGTAAGGTAGACCTAGCCAACCAAAAACATTTCGATTATTGCCTTCATAAATATTTGTACCATTAATTTGAAAACCTTGAACCGTTACAGTTGAATCATTAGCTGACGAATAGGAAAAATTAAAAATAAATATAAATATAATTACAAAGAGCGTTTTATTGTGCATATATATATTATATATACTTTCTATTTAGAGAATATCTAGAGTTGTTTTGATTTAATTAATTTTTTTACAGTAATTGGTATCATATCAATAATATCCTCTGCTATCATTCCTGAACCTAATATTTCTCCAATTTCTGAATGAATCCATACGCCAGCACACGCAGCATCAAAAGCATTCATTTTGTTTTTACCAACTAAACTAGAGATAATTCCAGCCAATACATCGCCAGAACCAGCTGTAGCAAGGTATGCTGCTGAAGACTTATTAACAACTACATTGCCATTTGGTGATGCAATGACAGTATCTGCACCCTTTAAAACTACTATAGTATTAGATATTTTTGCAGCCTCGGCAGTTTTTAAAGATCGTTCTTCAATATTATTAATTTCGTTACCAAAAATTTTTTTAAATTCACCTTCATGTGGTGTCAAAATTGTATGAGGATAGCAATCAATAAAAAGTTCTTTCGGATTTTCAGAAAAAACTGTTAGTGCATCAGCGTCTAAAACAACATAATCAATGAAAGCTAGAGCCATCAAGGCTCTTGCTTTAGTTTCATCGCTTATACCATTGCCAGGGCCTATTAAAGCAGCAGTAATTTTTTTATCTTTTAATATATTTTGAAAATCTTGTTTGTTATGAGCTATCTCAATTAGTTCAACTGATATTTGGGGCTCAATGATATCAATAACATTTGCATCACAAACTATTTTAACTGCTCCAGCTCCAACTCTCATTGCAGATCTGGCAGCTAGGCGCGCGGCACCTGTTTTAGACTTAGGACCACAATTTATGAGAACCATGCCTCTAGTATATTTATGGTCTGTTCTAGCAGGTATTGGAAAGCTTGAAATCCAAAGATTAGGGTTATTTATTTTGATAGTCATTACTAATATTAATTATTAAGTTATATTTCTATCTACTTGATTAAAATAGATAATTTATTAATTGATAATAAATTAATTAATAGATGTCATATTGGCATGTAATCACGTTAGTTTCTAGCAGATACTTATATAAATTTGGTGTTGGGGAATACTTTTTTTCAGATTAAATTAACGTTCGAATTAAGTAGCTTATTTAAATTATGAAAAAAATTGAAGCCATTATAAAGCCTTTTAAGATTGATGATGTCAAAGAGGCTTTAGAAGAAGTCGGAGTAAGAGGTATGACAGTAGTTGAAGCCGTTGGATATGGAAGACAAAAAGGTAAAGAAGAAATATTCAGAGGCTCTGAACACTTGATTGATTTTATTCCTAAAATGAAACTTGAATTGGTGGTCGATGACGATATGTTGTGGCCAGCAATTGAAGCAATAAAAAAATCTGCTAACACAAATAGAATCGGTGACGGTAAAATTTTTGTTACTAATATTGAAACAGTTATCAGAATAAGAACTGGAGAAACTGGATCAGAAGCATTATAAAAATTTAAATAAGAAAGAGAAAAAATGGCAAGTACTAAAACATACGAATACATATGGTTAGATGGTTATAAACCAGAACCTTTCATGAGAAGTAAAGTAAAAGCAACTGATGAAACATCTCCTCCAGACTGGTCGTTTGATGGATCATCAACTCAACAGGCTGAGGGTGGCAGTTCCGACTGCTTACTTCTTCCAGTACAAACCTACTCTAACCCAAATGGACATGATTTAGTTATGACACAAGTTCAATCTGCAGATCATAAAACTCATCCGTCAAATTTCAGAGCTGCTGCTGCTGAAATTGTTACTGATGAATGGTGGTTTGGTTTCGAACAAGAATTTTTCTTCACTGATGCTAGAACTGGAGAGCCGCTTGGTTGGCAAGATGGTATTCCAAAAGAACAAGGAGAATACTATTGTGGAGTTGGTGCAGGCAATGTTGTTGGAAGAAAAATTTCTGATGCTCACCTTCAAGCATGTATAGATATAGGCATAACTTTAACAGGAACAAATGCAGAGGTTGCACTTGGTCAATGGGAATATCAGTGTTTTGGAAAAGGTATTAAAGCTGCAGACGATTTATGGATAAGTAGATATTTATTATTTAAAATTGCCGAAGAACATGGTGTCGGCGTTAACATTCATCCAAAACCTAAAACTGGAGATTGGAATGGGTCAGGTATGCACACAAACTTTTCCAATGAAGCAATGAGAAGTGCTGGATCTGAAGAGCTATTTTCATCGATGTGTGAAAAATTAGGCAAAGTGCATGCTGATGGTATTGCTTCATATGGTTCCGACAATGATATGAGACTTACAGGGCTTCATGAAACTCAAAGTATTGATCAGTTTTCTTATGGTGTTAGTGACAGAGGTGCAAGTATACGTATTCCTGTATACACAGTTGAACACAATTGGAATGGATATTTAGAGGATAGAAGGCCTGCATCAAATGCAGATCCATATAAGATACTGTCACATATTGTTGGTACTTTAATCTAATAAGAATCAAAGACATACTTTAAAAAAAAGTAGAACTGTTGTAGGTTAATTTTTAATTAAGGGAAATTTAACGTAATGACAACTGCAAGCGAAGCTCTAAAGGTGATTAAAGACTCTGGTGCCAAGTATTTGGATCTCAGATTCACTGATGTGAAGGGGAAGTGGCAACATCTAACAATGGACGGAACTATTGTTGATGAGGATTTTCTAAACGAAGGAACATTTTTTGACGGCTCTTCTATTGCAGGGTGGAAACCCATCAACGAGTCAGACATGGTCTTGAAACCGGACCTGTCTACATTAGTAATGGATCCATTTACTGCTCAGCCAACTATGATGTTGTTTTGTGACATTCTTGATGCAGTTACTAAAGAGCCTTACGAGAGAGATCCACGAGGAACTGCAAAAAAAGCGGAAGCATTTGTAAAATCTAGTGGTGTTGGGGATACAATTTATGTAGGTCCTGAAGCTGAGTTTTTTGTTTTTGATGATGTTAAATTTCAAGTTGAAATGAATAAGTCAAGTTTTGAAATTGATAGCACTGAAGGTCCCTACAATAGTAGTAGAAATTATGAAAGTGGTAACCTTGGACATAGACCAGGTGTCAAAGGAGGTTATTTTCCCGTCCCACCTGTTGATAGCGCACAAGATATACGGACTGAATTTTTGGAAGAACTTAAAAATTTAGGACTTAAAATGGAAAAACATCACCACGAAGTAGCCCCAAGTCAACATGAACTAGGCTTAATATTTGATACTCTTCTAAAACAAGGAGATGCAATACAACTGTATAAATATGGTGTTCATATGGTGGCAAACTCATTTGGAAAAACTGCAACATTTATGCCAAAGCCTATTAAAGGAGATAATGGTTCAGGTATGCATGTACATCAATCTATATGGAAAGATGGTAAACCATTATTTGCAGGTGAGTCTTACGCAGGCTTATCTGAAACTGCATTGCATTATATTGGTGGAATTATTAAACATGGAAAAGCACTCAACGCATTTACTAATGCAAGTACAAATAGTTACAAGAGATTAATACCAGGTTTTGAAGCTCCCGTTATTCTTGTTTATTCAGCACGAAATAGATCTGCCGCTTGTAGAATTCCACATTCAGATAGCCCAAAAGGTAAAAGAGTTGAAGTTAGATTTCCGGACCCAACAGCAAATCCTTACTTAGCTTTCGCTGCTATGGTTATGGCTGGCATGGATGGAATTAAGAATAAAATTCATCCCGGTGATGCTTCCGATCAAGATCTATATGAATTACCTGAAGCCGAGGTATCAAAACTTCCAACGGTTTGTGGCTCATTAAGAGAAGCATTAGAATCATTGGATGCAGATAGAGCTTTTCTAACTGCAGGTGGCGTATTTACTGACGATCAAATTGATGGTTACATTGAATTAAAGATGCAAGATGTTTACGATCTTGAGCATTCACCTCATCCAATCGAGTTCAAAAACTATTTTAGTGTATAATCACTTCCTTTTAACAAAAAAAAGGGGGTTATATTTATATTACGATAATATAAAGTAATAACAATGGAACTCACTACTGAACATGAAGAGCTAAAGCGTTCTGCAATAAAATTTGTAGAAAGTGAAATAAATCCACATGTAGATGCATGGGAAGAAGCTGAAATATTTCCAGCTCATGAAATTTTTAAAAAACTTGGTGACCAAGGTTTATTAGGCATAACTAAGCCTGAAAAATATGGTGGCGCTGGTCTTGATTACTCTTATGGAGCAGTTTTAAATGAAGCCTTAGCTACTATTAACTGCGGAGGCGTACCAATGGCAATTGGTGTTCAAACCGACATGTCAACACCTGCTCTTGCAAGATTTGGTTCCGAATATGTATGTAATGAATTTTTAAAACCTTCAATTACTGGTGATTTTGTATCTTGCATTGGAGTCTCTGAACCTCATGCAGGCTCTGATGTGGCAGCAATTAAAACCACTGCAGTTAAAGATGGAGATGATTATGTTATCAATGGATCAAAAATGTGGATTACAAATGGAACTCAAGCAGACTGGATGTGTATGTTGGTTAACACTGATAGTGCCAGCACAAACAAACATCTAAATAAATCCTTGATATGTGTTCCTTTAAAAGAAAATGGTAAAAGGGTTAAAGGTGTTACTATAAATAGAAAGCTAAAAAAATTAGGTATGAACTCATCTGATACTGCTGAAATATTTTTTGATGATGTAAGAGTACCAACAAAAAATCTTATTGGAGAAGAAGGCCAAGGCTTTGTATATCAAATGATGCAATTTCAAGAAGAAAGGCTCTATGCAGCAATTGGCAATTATGCAGGGTGTGAATTAGCAATCGCAGAAACAATTGAATATACACGACAAAGAAAAACTTTTGGAAAACCAATTTTAGATAATCAAATAGTTCATTTTAGATTATCCGAATTAATGACAGAAGTAGAAGCGCTGAAAGCTTTAACTTGGAAAGGTATTGAGATTCATGTTAACGGCGGTGATTGTACAAAGCTTGCTTCTATGTCAAAACTAAAATCAACAAGACTAGCAAGAGAAGTAAATGATTCATGTTTACAATACTGGGGTGGCATGGGCTATATGGATGAAACCTCAATATCTAGAAGATTTAGAGATGGTAGACTAGGATCAATTGGTGGTGGTGCTGACGAAATTATGCTTGGTATAATTTCTAAATATCTCGATATTTTGCCAGGAAAAAATTAATTTACATTCTTGCAACGCCAAAAGTACTTGGGCGTAGCTCTCTTTTTCCAGCATCTGAAACAATATTTAAACACTCAGCTAATACTTTTCTAGTGTCGCGTGGATCAATAATTCCATCATCCCAAAGCCTTGCTGTCGCAAAAAGTGCTTCACCTTCTTCACTATATGTATCAATAATTTTTTGTTCTATAGCTTTTATCATTTCCATGTTTGGTTCTTCCCCTCTTCGCTTAGCAGACTCTGTTGCAACTTGGGACATAGTTTTACCTGCTTGTTCACCACCCATGACACTTAGTTTATTATTTGGCCAAGAAAACATAAATCTAGGGTCAAAAGACCTCCCTGCCATTCCATATTCTCCCGCACCAAATGATGCACCAATACGAAGTGTAATTTTTGGCACCGTGCAATTAGTAACGGCTTGAATCATTTTTGAACCGTGTTTTATAATCCCCTTACTTTCTTCCCTAGTACCAACCATATAACCAGTTGTATTTTGTAGAAATATCAGTGGAATATTTGATTTAGAACACAGTTGAATAAACTGAGCAGCCTTCACAGCGCCGTCAGCAAATATTGGGCCATTATTTCCAACAATACCAATTTTGTATCCATGAATTGCGGCTGTGCCTGTAACAATTTGTTTACCAAATTCTGGTTTAAAATCTAGAAATTCAGAACCGTCGACTATTCTTGCAATTACTTCTCTTACGTCATAACTTTTTTTATAATCTGTTGGTACAACACCTATAAGTTCGTCTGGAGAATATATTGGTTCCTTAAAATCATATTTTTGTGTTGATACAAAATTATCATTCCATCCAAGATTCTTAACTACATCTCTACATACTTTAATTGCATCATCATCATCTTTGGCCATATGTTCAGCTAGACCTGATATGGTGTAATGCATGTCGGCACCACCAAGCTCTTCATCAGTTGCAATTTCACCCAATGCAGCTTTTAGCAATGGAGGCCCAGCTAAAAATATTTTTGACTTATTTTTAACAACAATAACCTGATCTGATAAACCAGGCAAATAAGCACCACCAGCAGTAGAAGATCCATGAACAATTGATATTGTTGGAATACCTATTGCACTCATTTTGGCAAGGTTCGCAAAACTTCGGCCACCTCGAATGAAAACTTCAGATTGTTTTAGTAAGTTTGCTCCTGCACTTTCAACTAAATTAATCATTGGAAGTTTATTTTCTTTTACAATTTCAGCACACCTCAAACTTTTTTCAACACCCATTTGAGTCATTGAACCACCTTTAATGCCTGAGTCTGATGCGGTAACCATACATCTAACACCTTCAACAATACCAATACCACTTACAGAATTGCCTCCCATAATATTTTTGTCACCATCATCATCACCCATTTTATAGCCAGCTAATGTTGAAATAGGTAAATAATAGCTTCCAGGATCAAGCAATCTTTTTACTCTTTCCCTAGGTAACAACTGATTTCTTTTATCGAATTTGGGTTTAGCACGTGAAGAATTGTCAGAAACTTTTTTTTCTAACAATCTAAATTCATCTATTAATTTTGTATGATCTTCAGCATTCTTTTTGAAAGCTTTGGTGTTAATCATTATTTTAGATTCAATAACAGGCATAATAAATTTTTATTATTTTAGAGTATTTTAATAATACACAATGTAAAGAATCTAAAGTATATAATTAATTACTAAGCCTATGCCAAAAAAAAGTAATAAAAAAAAGCCTATCAAAAGGAAGATTATCAATAAAAAATCTGTTTCCACACTCAAATCAAATTATACAGCAAAGGATATAGAAGTTTTAGAGGGACTAGAGCCAGTAAGAAAACGCCCTGGAATGTACATTGGTGGAACCGATGCAACTGCCCTGCATCATCTAGTTAGTGAAGTTTTAGACAACTCTATGGACGAAGTCGTAGCAGGATATGCTAATAAGGTTGAAATCAAATTAATTAATTCAAATACAATTGAAATTTCTGATAATGGAAGAGGCATTCCTGTTGATAAACATCCTAAATTTAAAATTCCTGCTGCTGAAGTAATAATGACTACCTTACATTCAGGAGGCAAGTTTAGTGAAGGAAACTATAAGACTTCAGGTGGCTTACATGGTGTCGGAGTATCAGTTGTAAATGCACTTTCAATTAATCTTACACTTGAAATTTCAAGAGATAAAAAGTTTTATATTCAAACATATTCGCAAGGTTCACCTAAGACTAAACTAAAAACTGTTACTAAAAATTCAATTAAAAAAGGAACTAAAATTACATTTACTCCTGATCCTATAATTTTTAATGATGGCACTGATTTTGATTCATCTATAATTTACAATATGGCAAAAGCTAAAGCCTATTTAATCCCAAATGTAGAAATTAATTGGAGTTGTCCAAAGGCACTTGTTGGAAAAAATATTCCTATTTCTGATAAGCTTCATTATTCAAATGGTATAAGTGACTATCTAGATACTATTACTGAAAAAAATGAATCAGTAATTGAAGAAAATTTTTACATCAATGAGAAACTTAATGGTGATGAAAGTATTGAGGCTATAATTAATTGGTATGAGTTTTTTGAACCTATTGCTAACTCGTACTGCAATACAATACTGACACCACAAGGGGGGACACATGAAAATGGATATAAACAAGGTATGTTTAAAGCTTTTAAAGACTATTCAAAAATAAAATATGAAAAAAAATCTAATCAAATTAATCAAGAGGATTTATTTGGATCATCAGCTTCTATATTATCTATTTTTATTGAAAATCCAGAATTTCAAGGGCAAACAAAAGAAAAGCTTTCAAGTGTGGAGCCTGGTAAAAATATTGAATTAAAAGTGAGACAATTATTTGAAGCTTGGCTTGCAAAAAGACGTCAAACTGCTGAAATTTTATTTAACTATGCATACAACAGATCTCAAATAAGACTTCAAAATAAATCTAATCAAAACATTGAAAAACAAATTAAAAGAAAAAGAGTAATGTTGCCTGGAAAGTTAGCTGACTGCTCAAAGGACGGCAATAAGGGAACTGAACTTTTCTTAGTGGAGGGTGACTCTGCGGGTGGTTCTGCGAAACAAGCTCGAAATCGTGTAACACAAGCAATACTTCCGCTTAGGGGAAAGATTTTAAATGTAATTAGTGCCACCAAAGATAAAATTAATGCAAATCAAGAAATAATCGATTTAATTCAAGCTATAGGTTGTAAGCGTGGCGATAAATATAGTTCAAAAGAACTTAGGTATGAAAAAATAATAGTTATGACTGATGCTGACGTTGATGGTGCTCATATATCGACTTTAATTATGTCTTTTTTTTACAGTGAATATCCTAAATTAATAGAAGATGGCCATTTGTATTTAGCTGTTCCCCCACTTTATAAAATATCCAAGGGTCCAAAAGTTTTTTATGCTACTGATGACAAAGATAAAGATAGATTAATTAAAAGTGAGTTTAAAAATTCTCAAAATGTGGACATAAGCAGGTTTAAAGGTTTGGGTGAAATGATGCCAGCTCAACTAAAAGAAACTACTATGTCTCCAGAGAATAGAATTTTACTAAAGGTTGAAATTATTAAGAGCGATAAAAAGAAGACCGAAAAAAGTGTTGAGGCACTAATGGGCAAAAAACCTGAATTAAGGTTTAAATTTATTCAAGAGAATTCTAAAAAGGCTTCAGCTGAGACAGTTTTATAAGATTAAAACTTTTTAGCCATCTTGTCTGTTTTTTCAGTAAAAGGTGCCCCAATTAATGACCATAGATTAATTAGTTTTTGGCCTTTTAAGACAGCCTTATTATGACTAAAATTTAAAAACCCTTCTTTACCATGATATGCACCTGAGCCGCTAGGACCAACTCCACCAAATGGTAAATCTTCAAATGCATATTGAAATCCCCACTCGTTCATCACAGCTTGGCCAGACGAAGTATCATTTATGACAGTATTCATTTCTTTATTGTTATCTCCAAAATAATAAACAGCTAATGCCTTTGGTTGGAAATTTATATATTCTACAACTTCATTAAAGTTTGAGTACGTCTTAATCGGCATGATTGGACCAAATATTTCTTCTTTCATAACATCCATATCATCTGTTGGATTCAAGATTAGAGTTGGTGGTATTTTATGATGTTCTTGCTGACTAAAATCTTCATTAGCAGGGTTTAATTCTACTACAGTTGCACCCTTATTTTTTGCATCTTCAATTAATGCATTTAGTCTATCATAATGGTTCAAGTGAATGATGGACGTATAATCAGGGTTATTTTTAATTGTTGGAAATGAATTTTTTACAAAGTCTCTAGCAAGAGAAACAAATTCATCTTGAGACTCAGTGGGAACAAATGCATAGTCTGGGGCTACACAGATTTGGCCCGCATTGACTGTTTTACCAGTCATAATTTGATTCACACTCTTTTTTAAATTTGACTGATTGCTAACAACTACTGGTGATTTTCCACCAAGCTCCATTGTAACTGGTACTAAATTATTTGCTGCAGCTGCACACACTTTTTTTCCTACAGCGGTTGAACCAGTATAAAGCAAATGATCAAAGTCTAGTGTTGTAAAATCTACTGAAGTTTGAGTTCCACCATTTATAATTACTAATTCATCTTCAGAAAAATATTTATTAACTAGATCAGCCATTAGTTTAGAAGTTTCAGGTACAAACTCAGACAATTTCATCATTGCATTGTTGCCAGCTGCAAATACCTCTATTAATGGTCCAAGAGACAAGGCAACAGGAAAATTCCAAGGTGATATTATTCCAACAACACCATAAGGTTGATGGTGTACAAGAGCTTTTGAACCTAACAAATTAAGTGGAAACCTAGCTTTGCGTTTATCTGGCTTAACCCATGAGTTAATTTTTTTAAGCACGTGTTTTCCATGTGCAACTGTAGAGAGCGTATCAGTTAACTGGCTCAACTGCTCATGCCTAGAACCAAAATCTTTTGATATTGCTTTATGAATATTTTCAGAATTTTCTTCAATAAGTTTAATAATGCGACGAATACGGTCTTTTCTAGATTCTACTGTTGGATTGAAGCTTTTTAAAAAAGGTTTTTTAAGATTTAAAAGCTTATCTTGCATTGTCTCAAAAGAAGTATCAGCTAAACTATTTTTTATTGAAATTCCACCTAAACCCATAATTATATCCTCATTAAATATTACTAATTTTTATTATAACTAAATTATTATAAATAGGTGCACTATTTTATAAGTATTTACTATCTTTATAATAATAACTTTTAATATTTAAATATTGATATATTTTAATATTTTAAAATACAACCTAGAAGGATAACCACTTATGTTGGCTAGTATCAAAACTGAGGAAAATGTCTCTATAATTACAATGGATGATGGTAAGGCAAATGTATTTTCTCCTGCTATGATTGCAGAATTTAACTCATTATTAGACCAAGTTCCCACAAATAAAGGCTCACTTTTAATCCAAGGAAGACAGGGAATATTTTCAGCTGGATTTGATTTAAAGGTAATGATGTCTGGACCTGGACCAGCTGTTGAAATGGTCAAATCAGGATTTACAATGTTAAAAAGGGTTTTTTCTTTTCCACGGCCTGTTGTAGCTGCATGTTCTGGTCATGCAATTGCACTAGGTGCTTTTTTATTATGCAGCAGCGATTATCGAATTGGTGCAAAGGGAGAATATAAGATTGGAGCAAATGAATTGAGAAACAATATGATTGTCCCAACTCCAATTTTAGAAATTGCAAAATTTAAGCTCACTAAATCACATAAGCAGAGAGCTTTGCTTAATGCAGAAATGTACGCTATCGAAGATGCTATAGAACCAGGCTATCTGGATGAAGTAGCTGATACAGACAAAGTTTTTGAATTAGCTTTGGCAAAAGCAAAAGATTTAGCAGTATTAGCTCACCCACAATACAATGAAACAAAAATACTTGATCAAGAGAATGTGATTAAAAAGATTACTAGTGGCATTGATCAAATAACTGATGTAGTTGCTAGATAATATTTTTTAAAGAAGGGTTTTATGTGAGTGATTTAATTAGTTTCGAAATTAATAAAAATAATGTAGCTATTTTAACATTGAATGATCCGGGAAAGCTTAATGCTCTTTCTATGGCGATGATCACACAAATACATAGTAAAATAAAAGATATAAATGAAGGTAAGACCAATGCTCGTTGTTTGGTTATAACTGGAGAAGGAAAAGGTTTTTGTTCTGGTGCTAATTTAGTAGATAATCCTGGATCAGCAGATATTTCTAAATTAGATATGGGTGCTGCTCTTAATAGTCACTATCACCCAATGCTAATTGACTTAAAAAATTTAAATATACCATTTATAACTGCAGTTAACGGTCCAGCTGCAGGTGCAGGTTGTTCACTAGCAATAATTGGTGATCTTGTATATGCCTCAAAATCAGCTTATTTTTATCAAGCATTTAAATTTATTGGCTTAGTTCCCGATGCAAGTTCAACTTACATTTTGCCAAGAAAAATTGGTATGGCAAGGGCAATGGAGTTATCACTGCTTGGAGAAAAAATATCATCTGAAAAAGCACTTTCATGGGGACTTATCAATGATGTCTTTAGTGATCCAAATTTCATGATCGAAGTAATGGATATTGCAACGGAGATAGCAAACGGTCCTACTGTTGCCTATAGTCTAACACGAAAATTATATTGGGATAGTTTATCTAATGATTTTGAGACACAGCTATCAGCTGAAAGTGCTGCACAGTCAGTGGCTGGAAAAACAGAAGACTGCTATAATGGTATTGTGGCTTTTTTACAAAAGAAAAAACCTAATTTTCAAGGAAAATAATTAATCTAATTTAGTATTATAGTTTCTCCTAAACTCCTTATTGAAGCTATTTAAATTACCCTCTTCAATTGCTTTTCTAATTCCACGCATCATCTCTTGATAGAAATAAATATTATGTAAAGATAGAAGCATTCCACCCAACATTTCTTTTGCATTAAATAAATGGTGAATATAGCCAAGCGAATATTTTTCACAAATAGGATTTTTACTATTGGGGTCTATAGGTTGATCTGAAAGTTTATATTTTGCATTTCTTACATTGATTGGTCCATTTGAAGTAAAGCCTTGTCCAGTTCTTCCTGATCTGGTTGGCAAAACACAATCAAACATATCAATACCTCTTTCAACTGCACCTATAATATCTTCTGGCTTACCAACTCCCATTAAATAATGGGGATTGTTTTCTGGTAAAGCGGGGCATGTATAATCTAAGACTTTGAACATTTCTTCTTGTGGTTCACCTACCGCTAAACCACCAACTGCATAACCATCAAAACCAATATCTGTAAGTCTATTAATTGAATCAATTCTTAAATCTTCAAATACACTTCCTTGAACTATTCCAAATAAACTATTTTTATTATCACCAAAATAAGTCTTACATCTTTTTGCCCAATCCATTGAAAGCAACATTGATTTTTTTGCCTCATCATGTGTAGAGGGAAAAGGAGTACATTCATCAAGAACCATTACAATATCTGAGTTTAGATTCATCTGTATCTGAATTGAATCTTCAGGTGACATAAATATTTTTTTACCGTCAATATGCGACTTAAATTCAACACCTTTATCAGTAAGCTTTCTTAATTCTGACAATGAAAATACCTGGTAACCCCCTGAATCTGTAAGAATAGGCTTATTCCAATTCATAAATTTATGAAGGCCACCCAGTTCTTTTATTACTTCAGAACTGGGTCGTAACATAAGATGATAGGTATTTCCAAGAAGTATTTCTGATCCTGTTTTTACAATATCGTCTGTAAAAACTCCCTTGACAGTAGCTGCAGTGCCCACTGGCATAAATGCTGGTGTATTAATTTCACCATGCAGAGTGTTAACCACACCTCTTCTTGCAAAGCCATCTTTTGCTAAAATTTTAAATTTATTCATTTTTGTATAATAAACTTACATCGCCATATGAAAAAAAACGATATCTATTATTAATTGCTTCTTGATAAGCCAGCTTAACTTTTTCGCTTCCAGCAAATGCAGAAATTAGTAGTAGTAAAGATGATTTTGGCAAATGAAAGTTAGTTAGTAATATATCAACAATATTAAAGTTAAATCCCGGTTTAATAAAGATATCTGTTTCCTCATTATATTCTCTTATCAAATTTTGATTTACAGCAGCACTTTCTAAAAGTCTTAAAGTTGTTGTTCCTACGGCGATTACTCTGCCACCATTTAGTTTACAGGTATTTATAGTATCAGCATCAGTTTTAGAAATACAACCAAACTCACTATGCATCTTATGATCATCTATATTATCTCTTATGGGAGAAAAAGTTCCTGCTCCAACATGAAGCGTAACTTCGACTATACCACTTATCTTTTTTCTAATATTTTCTAATGTTTTATTATCAAAATGCAATCCAGCTGTAGGTGCAGCTATTGAACCTTCTTTTGCTGCATAAACTGTTTGATAATCATGAATATCATTTTTATCACTGTCTCTTTGTTTAAGAATATACGGAGGCAGTGGCATATATCCATATTTTTCAAAAAAATCTAATAGATTTTTCTTATCTAGATTAAATGAAATAATAGCTTCACCAAAACTTGTTTTCTTTTCAACTTTAGCAATATTGTTATTAGCTAATATTATTTGATCACCATCTTTGACTTTGCGTGCAGGTTTTAGATATGCCAACCACTTGCTATCATCCAGTTCTTTATGAGCAGTAACCTTAATTTTTGAACCATTCAAATTACCTATTAAGTATGTTGGAATAACTTTTGTATTATTGATAACTAAGACATCGTCTTTATTTAAAAAGTCAGACAGAAAGTCAAATGTTGTATGTTGAAAATTGCTATCAACAACTAACATTCTCGATTTTTCTCTAGGAAAATTTGGTCTTGTAGCAATTAATTCTGATGGCAAATCAAAATCAAAATCATTTAAGTTCATTTATTCCTTAAATATCAGCCACGACCTTAACAGAAATCATTTTATCAGGGTCAGTCACTTCACCACCTTGACCAGAGCCTTTCTTTAGGCCATCAATAAATTCCATACCCTTAACAACCTGGCCAAAGACAGTATATTGGCCATCAAGATGGGGTGTTGGACCAAAGCAGATAAAAAACTGACTATTTGCAGAGTCTGGTACTGCTGTTCTAGCCATTGATACAGTTCCTCTTAGGTGTGAAGTATTATTAAACTCAGCTTTTAAATCAGGTTTACTAGAGCCACCAGTGCCATTGCCAAACTGACCATCGCCTGTCTGCGCCATGAAACCATCAATTACTCTGTGAAATGGTACGCCATCATAGAAACCTTCTCGCGCTAATTCTTTAATTCTATCGACATGCCCTGGAGCAACATCTGGTAAAAGCTCGATGTAAACATCGCCACTTGTTAATTCAATTTTGATACTGTTCTCTGGATCGTTTACCATACTATGCTCTTCCTGCCCTAAAGCTGCTGTAGTTAAAAATGTAAAAATAGTTAAAACTTTTAAAATAGATATCATTAGAATCTTTCTTTTAATTTATTAGCAACATTAGCGCTAGTAAATTTTGAAATATCACCATTCAATCTTGCGATATCTTTAACAAAATTTGATGAAATTGGTTGATTTTGTGGTTCAGCCATTAAAAAAACTGTTTCAATATCAGGATTCATTGTTCTATTCATACCTAACATTTGAAATTCATATTCAAAGTCTGAAACAACTCTAAGACCTCTTACTAAAATTCTCGCATCCAAGGAACTAGCAAGGTCTATAAGTAAATTATTGAAAGAAATAACCTTAATATTTTTGATAGAATTAAATTCATGATCAATCATTGCTTTTCTTTCATCAAGTGAAAAAAGAGTGTTTTTATGAGGACTGTCTGCAACAGCAATATATAGCTCATCCCACAAATTTGCTGCTCTATTGATAATGTCACTATGACCCCTATGAATTGGGTCAAATGTACCAGGGTATATAGCAATTCTCTTCATGGTTATCTTATATAACTAATACTCAAATTGCTCTAGTAAATTATTCAGCATCTATTTCAACCCTTGATGCGGAAACAACTTTTTCTTCATCAGACGTTTTAAAAATACTAACTCCTTGGGTATTTCTACCAGCAACCCTAACATCTTTAACAGGACATCTGATTAGTTGTCCTGATTTTGTAATTAGCATTATATCATCGGCATTTTCGATTTGAAATGAGGCTAAAACATTTCCGTTTCTTTTAGATGTAGTAATACATTTAATTCCTGATCCACCGCGATTTGTTATTCTAAATTGATAAGAGGATGTTCGTTTACCATACCCATTTTCTGTAAGAGTTAATATAAATTGCTCTCGTGCTTGCATTTCAGAAAACATATCTTCTGTTAAGTTGACAGTTTCTATACTTCCATCATCATTCTCTATTTCTTCATCATCCTCTTCATGATGTTCATTCTTTTTATCTCTTTGCATTTTTAAATATGCTTTAATTTCAGCGCTAGTTGATTCAGTGTGAGATAAAATAGACACAGAAATAACTTTATCATTAGAAGAAAGCTTTATACCCCTTACTCCCTCAGATGTTCTACTTTTAGTAGTTCTTAATTTTGAAACAGGTGTTCTGATGCATTTACCCTCTGATGTAGTTAAGAGATAGTCATCATCATCTGAACATACCTTAACTCCCACAATAGAATTATTAGTAGATAGTTTCATTGCAATTTTTCCACTGCTTTGAATTTTTTTAAAGTCATCAAGGCTGTTCTTTCTAATAGTCCCATCAGATGTTGTAAAAATTAAAAACAGTTCTTTATCCGACGATGACTTACTTTCTGGAAGCACCAATATACTGGAAAGTTGACTGTTCTCTTTCATTTCTAAGAGATTAACTATCGCTTTACCTTTAGCTGTAATTGATGATTCTGGAATTTTCCAGGTTTTGAGTTTATAAACAATACCAGTCGCAGTGAAAAATAGCATGTTGTCATGAGTGCTAGCTGTAAATACCTGGGTAACAAAATCTTCTTCACTAGTTTTCATTCCAGATCTGCCCTTACCACCTCTTTTTTGAGCACGATACATTTCAAGTGGAACTCTTTTTATATAGCCAGAATTTGAAACACTTACGACCATATCACTTTTTTGAACAAGGTCTTCTTGATCAAAGTCTGTAAGTTCAATTTCAGTAATATTTGTCTTTCTTGGAGTTGCAAACTGCTCTCTAACTTCAGTAAGCTCATCTTCAATAACCTTTAATAAAATTTCTTTATTAGTTAAGATTTCAAGGTAACCGTTAATACTTTTTGAAAGTTCTTTAAGTTCAGACTCAATTTCATTTTTACCTAAAGCAGTCAGCCTTTGAAGTCTTAGCTCAAGTATTGCTTTAGCCTGCTCTTCAGTAAGGTAAATTTCTTTTTCGTTAATGATTTGTCTAGGATCATCAACAATTGCTAACAAATCTGCAATATCAGAATTAGCCCACTTAGTTTTTAACAGCTCCCGTTTAGCATCAGCAGGGTCTTTAGATTTTTTAATAATTTCAATTACCTTGTCAACATTAGCAATTGCAATACCAAGCCCAATTAGTAAGTGCGCTCTATCTCTTGCTTTGTTAAGATCAAATTTCGTTCTATTTGTAATAATTTCAATTCTAAATTTGACAAAACTAGAGAGGAATTCCTTTATTCCCATAAGTTTTGGACGACCTCCAGTTAGTGCCAAAGCATTAACTCCATAAGATGATTGTAAAGGCGTATATCTATAAAGTTTATTAAGAATTACATTTGCAATTACTCCCTTTTTAAGTTCAATGACAACTCTGACTCCATCTCTGTCAGATTCATCTCTTAGATCACTAATGCCTTCAATCTTTTTATCTCGAACAAGTTCAGCTATTCTTTGTATTAACACTGATTTATTTACTTGATATGGAATTTCAGAAAAAATTATTGCATCTCTATCGGCTTTAAATTCTTCAATAGTACTTTTAGCTTGAACTATAATTGAGCCTCTTCCAGTCTTTTGTGAAACTTTAATTGTGTTTGTGCCTACTATTGTTCCACCAGTTGGAAAATCTGGTCCTTTAATATGACTGTATATTTCATCATCACTAATATCTTCATCTTTTATATAAGCAACAGTAGCATCAATGACTTCTCCTAAGTTATGTGGTAAAATATTTGTAGCCATACCAACAGCGATACCACCAGCACCGTTTACTAATAAGTTTGGGTACTTAGAAGGTAAAACAGATGGCTCATGTTCAGACTCATCATAGTTAGGTCTGAAATCAACAGTCTCTTTATCAATATCATCAAGAAGGTATTTAGCAATCTTATGCATCCTAACTTCTGTATATCTCATGGCTGCTGCTCTATCTCCATCCATGGAACCAAAGTTCCCCTGACCATCAATAAGAGGTAGTCTCATCGAAAAATCTTGAGCAAGCCTAACTAATGCATCGTATACGGACTGGTCTCCATGAGGATGGTATTTACCGATAACATCACCAACAACTCTAGCACTTTTTCTATATTGTTTATTCCACTCATAGCCTGCTTCATACATTGCATAAAGTATTCTTCTGTGTACCGGTTTTAGACCGTCTCTAACATCTGGCAGGGCTCTGCTAACAATTACACTCATAGCATAATCCAAGTATGAATTTTGCATTTCAGTGTCGATTAAAGTAGGAATAATTGATGGATCTAAAGCAGGTACATTGCTAGCATTATCGTCTTTGGAATCAGTCAAAAATATAACCTTTGAAAAGCATTAAAAACCCTTAAAAATCAACAAATTTAGGGTAAAATAAATAGCGTTAATAAAGTAAAATTATAACAGAAAAAGTATATATTATCGATGAAAATCTATAGATTAAAATGGAATTTCATCATCAATTTCTACATCATCACCGCCTGGAAAAGGATCAGAATTAGTCAAGGATGAGTCTTGGGAGGAAGCAATTTGTTCTGAAGAATTACCTCTACCTCCTATCATTGTTAATGTACCGTTATAATTTTGAAGAATTACTTGAGTCGTGTATTTTTCAACTCCATTGGCATCAGTATATTTTTGCGTTTGAAGTTGACCTTCAATAAACAATTGCTGTCCTTTCTTAACATAATTCTCAACAACGCCTGATAAGCCCTCGTTAAATATAACTATTCTATGCCATTCAGTTTTATCTCTTTTTTCACCTGTGGCTTTATCTTTCCATGAATCTGTAGTCGCTAAGCTTAATGTGGCAATTTTCTTGCCATCTTGAGTTTGTCTTATAATTGGATCAGCACCAACATTGCCAATTAACATTACTTTATTTAAACTTCCAGCCATCCCTAAATTTAACTATTTAATAACAATGTGTATACAAAAAAAGGAAATTAACTTATTCACAGTTTGATCTTTAAGTTCAACAATCGAAGACTATTTAAATAAAAAAATGAATAAATATATTTCAGTACAAGGCGCTCGTGAACATAACTTAAAGAATGTTAATGTTAAAATTCCGCGAGAAAAAATTACAATTATAACTGGATTATCTGGATCTGGTAAATCTTCATTAGCTTTTGATACCATCTATGCTGAAGGTCAAAGAAGGTATGTGGAAAGCTTATCTGCTTATGCAAGGCAATTTCTTGAGATGATGCAGAAACCTGATGTTGACTTAATTGAAGGTTTGAGTCCAGCCATTGCAATTGAACAAAAAACAACCTCAAAAAATCCTCGATCTACTGTTGGAACTGTAACAGAAATTTATGACTATCTTAGGCTATTATATGCAAGAATAGGAATACCCTACTCGCCTGCTACTGGCCTTCCAATTACTAGTCAAACTGTAAGTCAAATGGTTGATAGAATTAAAGAAAAACCAATTGGTACTAAATTTATAATACTAGCCCCAATAGTTAGAGGTAGAAAAGGTGAGTATAAAAAAGAATTGGCCGAACTTCAAAGAAAAGGTTTTCAAAGAGTAAAAATTGATGGAACCCAATATGACTTTGATGATCTGCCTACTTTAGATAAAAAAAAGAAACATGAAATTGACATTATTGTAGATCGAATAGTATTAAATAAAGATCTTGGTAATAGGCTAGCTGATAGCTTAGAGACGGCATTAAATTTATCTGATGGACTTGCTGCAATTGAAGATCATTCAATAGATGAAAAATCACCAAGCCGTGAAATTTTTTCTTCAAAATTTGCATGTCCTGTTTCTGGTTTTACTATAGATGAGATTGAACCAAGACTTTTTTCATTTAATAATCCATATGGGGCTTGTCCTGAGTGTGACGGCATAGGTACTGATCTTTCAGTTGATCCTAATTTAGTTATACCAAATAAAGAGTTGACTATAAATAATGGTGCGATAGCTCCCTGGTCTCTAACAAATTCTCCATACTTCAGACAGATATGCAATAGTTTAGCTAAACATTTTAAGTTTTCATTAGATACACCTTGGTCCAAATTACCAAAAAAAATTCATAATATAATTTTATTTGGTTCTGAAGATGAACATATTAAATTTACTTACGATGATGGCTATAGAGTTCAAACATCTAAAAAAAGTTTTGAAGGTGTGGTCAGAAACTTAGAGAGACGCTATATTGAAACAGAAAGTGATTGGATGCGAGGTAATATCGAAAGATATCAATCTGAAGTTAAATGCCCAGAATGTGAGGGCAATAGATTAAAAGAAGAGGCTCTAGTTGTTAAAATTGATGATCAACACATTGGGGACGTTTGCAAAAAATCTATTAAACAACTAGTTATTTGGTTTAAGAAATTAGAGAAAAAACTAACGAAAAAAGAGTCTGAGATTGCTTACCGAATTTTAAAGGAGCTTACAGAAAGAATAAATTTTTTAAATAATGTTGGACTTGAATACCTAACTTTATCAAGAAATTCTGGAACACTCTCAGGAGGAGAATCTCAAAGAATAAGACTTGCTTCCCAAATTGGGTCGGGTTTAACTGGTGTACTATATGTACTCGATGAACCCTCTATTGGCTTACATCAAAGAGATAATGCAAGATTGTTAGCAACTTTAAAGAGGCTAAAGGACTTGGGTAATACAGTGATTGTTGTTGAGCATGACGAAGAGGCTATGATGAATGCAGATTACTTAATTGATCTTGGTCCTGCAGCGGGTTTAGATGGTGGACATGTTGTTGCAACTGGGACACCACTTGAGGTAAAGAAAAATAAAAAAAGCCTTACTGGACAATATTTGTCTCGAAAACAAAGTATAGCTACTCCATCCACACGAAGGTCCGCTTTAGATAATAAGTATCTTAAAATTATTGAAGCATCAGGCAATAATCTCAAGAATGTTTCAACAGAAATACCATTAGGTACTTTAACTTGTATAACGGGTGTGTCAGGAAGTGGAAAGTCTACATTAACTATAAATACTCTTTATAAAGCTGTTGCAAGAGAGTTAAATGGATCAAAATATAATCCATCAAAATATAAAGAAATAATTGGACTTAAATATCTTGATAAAGTGATTGATATAGATCAATCACCAATTGGTAGAACTCCGCGCTCAAATCCAGCAACATATACTGGAGCTTTCACTTATATTAGAGACTGGTTTTCTAGCCTTCCAGAATCAAAATCAAGAGGATATAAGCCGGGTAGATTTTCATTTAATGTTAAGGGTGGAAGATGTGAAGCATGTGAAGGTGACGGTGTCATTAAGATAGAAATGCACTTTCTTCCAGATGTATATGTTACTTGTGATGAATGTAAAGGTAAGCGTTATAATAGGGAAACACTAGAAATTAAATTTAAAGATAAAAATATCTCAGATATTTTAGATATGACTGTTGATGAGGGCTGCTTATTCTTTGATGCAATTCCTTTGCTAAAAAGTAAATTGATTACATTAAAAAATGTTGGGCTTGGTTACATAAAAATTGGTCAACAAGCGACAACTCTTTCAGGTGGAGAGGCACAAAGAATTAAACTCTCAAAAGAACTATCTAAAAGAGCGACGGGAAAGACTTTATATATACTAGATGAACCAACAACTGGGCTACATGTGCATGATATCAAAAAATTACTTGAAGTATTACAAACATTAGTTTCGCAGGGTAATACTGTACTAGTAATTGAACACAATCTTGATGTCATAAAAACTGCTGACTGGGTTATTGATCTAGGCCCTGAAGGTGGAGATGGTGGTGGAGAAATTGTTGCAACAGGAACACCAGAAAAAGTATCGAAAATAAAGAAAAGTTATACTGGTCAATATCTAAAGACCTTGTTAAATGAAAGAAACTAACTACTTCTGAGTTGACTCAACAGCACTTGTTGTCGTCCAATCTCTTTTAACTTTTAGATAGTTCAGCAGCGGTGCTGCGATAAAAATAGATGAATAAGTACCTACAAGAACTCCCCAAATCATTGCAAAAGTAAACCCTTTTATTACAGAGCCTCCAAAAATATATAGAGATGATAAAGCTAATAAAGTAGTAACTGATGTCATTATTGTTCTAGACAAAGTTTCATTAATTGAAATATTAAGTAGATCTAAGATTTCTTTTTTTCTGTGTTTTCTTAAATTCTCCCTCACTCTATCGTAAACTACAACTGTATCATTCATTGAGTAGCCAACTATTGTAAGTATGGCGGCAATAATTGATAAGTTAAATTCTAATTGTAGTAATGAAAATATCCCAAGCGTTAATAGCACATCATGAATTAAAGCAATAACTGCACCTAGTGAGAATTGCCATTCAAACCGAAACCAAATATAAAGAAGCATTGCAAAAACAGCGACTACAATTGCAATAATTCCAGCCTTAATTAACTCAGAACTTACTTTAGGACCAACTACCTCGGTTCTTCTAAAATTAACTTCAGAATTTAATGATGAGTTAAGCTCTGTTTTAACTATATTAACAACATTTTGTTGAGATTTGTCTCCACCAGCTTGTTGCTCGACTCTAATCAAAATATTCTTTGGTGATCCAAATTCTTGAACCTGAACATCTCCTAGATCAAGACTATTTAAAGATTTTCTTAAGGTACTGAGGTTTTCAGTTTCACTGGTTTCAATTTCAATTAGTGTTCCACCTCTAAAATCAATTCCAAAATTTAAACCATTAAATGAATAAATTAATACAGAGCTTATAATTAAAAATGTAGATAAGATAAAAGCTGGTTTTCTTAATGCTAGAAATTTTATTTTAGTATTTGTTGCGAATGAAAATATACTCATCGTTTATAACCTCAACTCCTTAGGTTTTACTCTACTTACGTAAATAGCAACCATTAGCCTTGTTACTGTGAAAGCCGTAAACACAGATGTAAATATACCAATTGCTAGTGTAACTGAAAATCCTTTAACTGGACCTGAACCCATAAAGAATAAAATACTAGCAGCAATTAAAGTTGTAATATTTGCATCCAATATTGTTGATAAAGCTCTTTTATATCCACTATCAATGGAATTAATAACTGAACTTCCATTTCTTAATTCTTCTTTAATTCTCTCGAAAATTAATACATTTGCATCAACTGCCATACCAATAGTTAAAATTATGCCTGCAATACCAGGTAATGTTAAGGTTGCCTGTAATAGTGACAGGATGCCTAAAACCATTACCAAATTAAGAATTAGTGCAATGTCAGCAAAGAAACCAAATGACCGATAAATTAATACCATAAATATTATCACAGCTATAAATCCTATCAGTGCAGCAATCTTTCCGGCAAAAATTGAGTCAGCACCGAGATCAGGACCGACAGAACGTTCTTCTAAAATAATTAATGGGGCTGGTAAAGCGCCAGCTCTTAACAAGACAGCAAGATCAGCAGCTTCCTCAGCAGAAAAACCACCTGATATTTGTCCTGATCCACCTAATATTGCATCTCTAATAACGGGAGCACTTACAACCTTGTTGTCTAAAATAATTGCAAAAGGCTTACCTATATTAGCCTTAGTAACTTTACCGAATTTTTTTGCACCTATTCGATCAAATCGAAAATTTACAACAGGCTCGTTTGTTTGGGGGTCAAAGCCAGGTTGAGCATCGACTAAATTTTCACCACCAACCATTACTTTCTTTTTAACAATATACTTAAATTCTGAGTTTGAGTCCGATGGTAATATTTCCGAACCAACTGGTGCTTTGGTTGGATTGTTTGGATCATATGAAGATCTTTGGTCAACAAGTTTAAAAGTAAGTTTAGCTGTCTGACCCAATAGCGATTTAATTCTTTCTGGATCATCTAATCCAGGTAACTGAATAAGTATCCTACTAATACCTTGTTTTTGTATCGTCGGCTCTCTAGTTCCCAACTCATCAATTCTTCTTCTAACAATTTCAATTGATTGATTCACTGCACTGATTGCTATTTGCTTAAGATAGTCTTCTGTAAGTGAGACATTAATTAAGTTATTGTTTATTTGTATTTCTAAATTTGATTTATTTTGTGCACTTAAAGCATTTTGAGAAATACTTTGAGATAAGTCTTTAATATCGCTTACAAGGCTATTAACTAAACTTGTATCACTTATTCTAAAGTTGATGCTATCTTCTACGATTTTAAGATTACTATACTTAACCCCATCTTTTTTTAGCATTCTTCTTATGTCAAAAGTTAAATCCTCAATCTTTTCAACTTTTATACTTGCAGTATCTACTTCTAACAAAAGATGTGACCCTCCTTGCAGGTCTAGACCTAAATTTACTTTTTGCGATGGAATAAATGATGGAAATTTAGAGATTTTTTGATCACTAAAAAGATTTGGTAAAGCTAATAATATTGCAATAATAGAAATAGCAATTATTGATATAATTTTAGACCTTGAAAAATGTAGCATTATTAATTCTGATTTTTACTAAAACTATTTATGATTTTATAACATCTGAAACTGTAGCTTTTAAAACTACTACATTCACATTTGGTGATATTTCTAATTCAACATCAGTTTCATTAACAACTTTTACAACTTTAGCTCTTAAGCCACCCGCAGTAATAACCTTGTCGCCTCTCTGCATGGCACTAACCATATCACGATGCATTTTAGCTCTTCTTTGTTGCGGTCTGATGAGTAAAAAGTAAAAAACTGCAAAGATTAAAATTAGTGGTATAAACTGCACTATAAATTCCATTTATAATTCTCCTGATTTATTGTTAAGGCAATATACATAGTTAGATAGTTTTTATAAACTAAAAAATCAATTAAGATTGCTATGATTTTAGGCTATTTCTTAATATTTGAATTGACTCAATATGAGTCAAATCTAAGTGAAGTGGAGTAATTGATATATTGTTGCTAGTTATCGCAACTACATCAGTCATGACGCCATCTATGGGCTTATTGATTATATTATTCTTAGGCTTAGAACTTTCACCTAATCTTCTTTGAAGTCCAATACGAAACGTATTTTTTTCTTTCTCCCAAACAATGAGGTCATCAGTTTCTCTATTCCCTTGAGATGTTACCTCAATGCCAACTACATCATCTATTTTACATTGTGGAAAATTAATATTAAGCAATGTATTATAATCCCATCCATTTGATGTAACGTTGTCTAGAACATTACATAAGTATGATTTGGTAACTTCCCAAGAAATTTGATCTTTTTTACCTAAATCATAGTTTTGGCTTAATGCTATTGAGGGCACTCTTCTTATAACCCCCTCCATTGCTGCAGCAATTGTTCCCGAGTATGTAACATCTTCAGCTACATTAACCCCACTGTTAACTCCTGATAATAGCATGTCTGGTCTTTTATCTCTGAGGACTTTGTCTAGAGCAATAACAACACAATCACTTGGAGATCCATTAACTGAATAAATTTTTTCACTATGTTTCTTTAGCGTTAAATCATTAGCAAAAGTTAAAGCATGTGACGCACCACTTTTTTCAAATTCAGGAGCTACAATCCACACATCTTCTGAGTATGTTTTTGCTAACTCGTATAAAATTTTTATACCATCTGCATTATAACCATCATCATTAGTTATTAAGATCCTTGAACCATTTAGATTAATTGGTGACATTTAATTATTTATAGAGATTTGATATCATTCATGTATGGCTGTAATACATCAGGTATTGAAATAGAGCCATCAGAATTTTGATAATTTTCCATAATCGCAATAAGTGTTCTGCCTATAGCCAGACCAGATCCATTGAGAGTATGAATAAATTTTGTTGAATTGGCATCTTTATATCTAGAGTTCATTCTTCTAGCTTGAAAATCACCACAATTTGAGCAACTTGAAATTTCTCTATAGGCTTTCTGTCCAGGTAGCCACACCTCAATATCATAAGTTTTATTTGCTGAAAAACCCATATCTTGTGATGCCAATAACATAATTCGATAGCTTAAGCCTAGTCTTTTTAATACCTCTTCTGCACAAGACAGCATTCTTTCATGCTCATCTTTTGATGATTTTTCATCTGTCAAACTCACTAATTCAACTTTATAAAACTGATGTTGTCTCATTATTCCTCTTGTATCTTTTCCTGCTGCGCCAGCTTCAGATCTAAAACAAGGTGTATGAGATACAAATCTTAAAGGTAAGTCTGCACTATTTAAAATTTTATCTCTTGTCATATTAGTCAGGGGAACTTCTGCTGTTGGAATAAGATAATAGTCGTTAATAGTCTTAAATAAGTCTTCTTCAAACTTTGGTAACTGACCAGTTCCAAATAAAGCTTGGCTTCTAACAAGTATCGGAACATTTACTTCTTGATAGTCAAATTCAGACGTATGTAGGTCTAGCATAAAGTTTGCAATAGATCTTTCAAGGCGCGCAAGATTTCCTTTTTGAACGACAAATCTTGCTCCAGAAATTTTCGTTGCGGTCTCAAAATCCATCAGATTTAAATTTTCACCTAAATCAAAATGTTCTTTTGCTTCAAACTTTAAGTTAGTTTTATCTCCATGGACTTTAATTTCTTTATTGGCCTCATCTCCACCAGTAGGTACGTCAGCTGCAGCTAAGTTTGGAATTATTGATAATTTATTATTTAATATTTCAGCTATGTCTTTTTGCTTAACTTCGAGTTCATGCATCTTAGCTTTTATAGAAGTTACTTCTTCTTTTAACTTATTGGCTTCCTCTGATTTACCTGAAGATGCATATTCTCCTATAAGTTTTGATTTAGCATTTCTTTCCTCTTGAAGAGCTTGTGTTTCAGCAATGGCTTTTCTATTATCTTCATCAATCTTGATTAACTCATCAGAGCAAGAACTAAAATTTCTTTTTGCTAAACTTAAATCAAATTCTTTTGGGTTTTCTCTAATTTTTTTTATATCAAACATTATTTCTTCTTATATTAGCTATTCTTTCTTTTTTCAATAAAGCTTACAGCAATAATCGATAATTCATAAAGAAGTAATATTGGGATGCCTAGTCCAATTTGAGAGATTGGATCAGGGGGAGTTAGTATTGCAGCAATTGCAAATATTCCAACAATGACATACTTTCGATTTTTCTTTAACCCTTCAGAAGATACAAGTCCTACCCTGGCCATTAATGTTAGCGCTACTGGTAGCTGAAAACAAAGTCCAAATGCTAATATTAATCGCATTATCAAGCTTAAATATTCATTCACTTTAGCTTCAAGTTGAATTGGTAATGCTCCATTGCCACCAATAGACTCAAAAGATAAAAAGAATTTAATCGCTAATGGCATAATTAAATAATAAACAAGTGCCGAACCTAAGATAAAAAGTATCGGAGTTGCTAATAAATAAGGAACTACTACATTTTTTTCATTCTTGTACAAGCCTGGAGCAACAAATATCCATAATTGAATTAATAGAAATGGCAGTGAAATAAACAGTGCAGCAAATAACGCAACTCTTATATAGGTAAAGAAGGTTTCGTGAAGAGCAGTGAATATTAAACGTCTTCCCTCTTCTCCTTCAACCGCATTTGCATATGGTTGTACTAAAAAATTATATATATTGTCAGCAAAGAGATAAAAAATAAAAAATAATAAAGTAATCATGATCATTGTCTTTATCAATCGTGATCGAAGTTCGACGAGATGTGCTAATAAAGGTTGCTTATTTTCATTTAATTCACTTTGATCTGGATTCATTTTTTATCCATATCTTCTTTGTCAATATTATCTTTAATTGTATCATTAATTGAGTTTGTTATTTCTTCAGTTAGGTTAATGGGCTGCGCTGTGTTGACAGTATCTTTAATTTCATCAACACCAGACTCTTTAGCCATGTCATTAATCATAAGCTTAAATTCTTTAGCTAGATTTTTTATTTTTCCAAATGTTCTGCCTAAACTTCTGATTAAGAAAGGAAGATCTTTTGGTCCTACAAATATAATTAAAAGAATAGCGATGAATATATATTCTAAACCGCCTATACCAGGTAACATAAATACTCCAAAAAATTAAAATTAATCTTTTTGAGATGTGTCGTCTGACTTATCAATTGAAGTTTGATTTTCATCTTCGTCAGACATCCCTTTTTTAAAGCTCTTTACACCTTTAGCAACATCTCCCATTAACTCTGAGATTTTACCTCTACCAAACAATATCACTAATAATGCGACTACAATTATGATTTGCCAGAAACTAATACCCATTTAATCCTCATTAATTTAAAGGTTAATAAGATATAAGATTATACGGCTATCACATCAAAAGATAGGAATAATTTTTATTTTTAGGCTATTTTAAATGAATTTTTACGAGTAATGGGAATTAAGTCTTTTGCAGACCCTTCTTGAGCAACCAAACCATCATCAATAATCAAAACATGATCTGACATTGAAATTGCATCATCGAAATCATGAGAAACAATAATAGCTGTTGTTCCATTGTCTTTAAAAATTTTTTTTGTTTCATCTCTTAATTCAGATTTCAAAGCATGATCTAACGCACCAAATGGCTCATCCATCAATAATATTTTTGGATTGGGTGCCATAGCTCTAGCTATTGCAACTCTTTGCTGTTCACCACTAGAAATTTCATGAGGATAATTATTTGCATATCCATCTACTTTAAAGAGCTTCAAAAGATCTAAGGCAATTTTGTATTTTTCATCTTTTTTACCTTTTAAACCAAAGGCTACATTTTTAATTATAGTTAAATGTGGAAATAGAGCTCTTTCTTGAACTACTAGCCCTATGCCTCTTTTTTCCGTTGGCACAAAACTTTTACTATCTGAAACTATAGTTTCATTTATATTTACAGTCCCACCAGTTTGCTTTTCAAGGCCTGCAATTATTCTCAATAAAGTTGTTTTACCACATCCTGATGGTCCCAATATAGACACTATTTCACCTCTTGATACATTCAAATTAATGTTTTTTAGAACCTCAATATCAGTATTAAATGAATGTCTAAGGTTTTTTATCTCTAGAGTATTTTCAGTCATATGGCTTTTAATAGTTAACTAATAATAAACGAATCTATACAGTATATGATAATGATTATCAATAACTTTGATAATGACTATCATTATTTCTATAACCAGGTCTAGATTTGACTGTTAACCTAGATAAAATGATGATTGGTAATAGCCCTACTCCTACTATTGCAATTGATGGAGCTGCAGCATCAAACATTCTTTCTTCAGCTGCATATATATAAGTTGATATGGCCAAAGTATCATAATTAAAAGGTCTTAAAATCAGAGAGGCGGGCAATTCCTTAATCACTTCAGACACAACTAATATCATGCTAGTTAAGAAACTTGTAGTCAGCAATGGCAGATGGATTTGTGTTAGTAACTTCCATCCTGATGTATTTGTTGTTCTAGCTACATCATCTAACCTCGTATTAATTCTCAAAAAACCCGACTCAATGGTTGAATTAGCTAATGCAAAAGACTTAATTATAAATGCTAAAACTAAACCAACTAAGCTTCCTGTCAGAACAAAGTCAAGATATTCTCTAAAAAGCAAATTATCCATAAATACAAGTAATTGAGATACACCAAGTGCTAAGATTAAGCCTGGAACAGCGTAACCAACAGTCAAAAAAGAACTTAAAATATTTAAGATTTTATTTTTTTTATATCTAATTGAAAAATTAATTATAACAGCGAGTAATGCACATATTATGGCAGTTATTATAGCCAAGTAAAAAGTATTCCAAGCAGTTGTAATGAATTTTTCATTGAAAAATTCTAACTTATAATTTAAGGCCCAATATGCTAGTTGAATATTTGGAAGTACAAAGCCAACAAATACAGGCAGCATGCAAAATAATGAAGCGAAAAAATTTTTACTACCCCTTAATTTTTCAGCCACGATAGGACCAAAAACATTTGAACCAGACGAGTATCTGTTTTTTCTCCTAGAATATTTTTCTAAAACTAGAAAAGTAATTACAACTATAAGCAAAAGTGCAGCTAATTGTTTTGCTGTATGAAAATCATATAATCCAAACCAGGTACTAAAAATGCCAGTTGTAAATGTATTTACAGAAAAATGTTCTACAGCTCCAAAATCAGAAATGGTTTCCATTAAGACCAACATAAGTCCTGCTATTATTGCAGGTCTTATTGAAGGAATACCTATTTTATAAAAAACTTTAAACTTACTAAATCCTAAAGTCCTTCCTACTTCCATTATCGATCGGGATTGATTAATAAATGCCATTCGTGAAACTAAATAAACATAAGGATATAAAGTAAATGAAAAGACAATAGATGCACCATAGACATTCCTAAGTTTTGGAAAAAAAATAAATTCATGTGGTAATGAAAAAATATCTCTAATTAAATTGTTTGCAGTCCCGTAGCTATCAAATAACCCTGTGAATGTGTATGCCAATATGTATGGTGGAACGGCAAATGGTAATAATAAAGCCCACTCTAAAATATTTTTTCCAGTAAAATTGTAAGTAGTAACTAACCATGCACTACCAACTCCAATTATTAATGTTCCAATACTAGTCCCAATAATTATGAATATTGTATTATAGATATAATTTGAAAGTGTGTAGTTATAGATATGTGTCCAATTATCTGAATACTCACCAAAAAGGCTACTAATTATCCAAACAACAGGTACTACAAATATTGCAAATAAAATAGTTGGTAAAATAATCCAAGGATCAAAGAAATTTTTATAAGACATGGCTGCTTAGTTATAAATATAAAATTAGGATACAGTATATTAAATATAAACTAAACAGCCGTCTTAATAGCTATTCAACTAATCTAAAGACGGATACTAAAGACGGTATTAGTTGAATAACCAGGCATAACAACTTATTGATGGAATAAATCCCCAAAGTTATTATTACCAACCCACTCTTTCCATCAGCTTAACAGCATCAGGATTGAATTCACCATAACTGCTCACTGGCGTCTGATCTTGTTTAAAATCAGTTCCAAATTGAGCTATCAATGGATGTGGATTCACACCCTCAAGTAATGGGTATTCAAATGAATTATTCACAATATGATTCTGTGCAGTCTCAGATAGTAAAAATTCAATAAGTCTTAAGGCATTGTCCTTATTAGGACCAAGCTTAAGCATACCAATACCACTTACGTTAATATGTGTTCCTCTTCCATCTTGACTTGGAAAATAAGGTACAACCTTGTTAGCTGCTACTTGTTGTTCAGCACCTTTTTTACCAGATAGCATTAATGCAATATAGTAACTATTAGCTACCGCTATATCAGCTTCACCATTTGCTACAGCCATAATTTGTGCTCTATCATTGCCTTCTGGTTTTCTAGCCATATTAGAAACAAGGCCATTAGCCCAAGCCTCAGTAGCTTCAACACCGTGGTTTGCTACTAAAGACGCAACTAATGATTGGTTGTACATGTTGCTTGATTTTCTAATTACAACACGGCCATTCCATTCTGGTTTTGCTAAATCTTCATAAGTAAGACCTTCTAATTCAGCTGCAGAAACTGTTCTAGGATTGTAATACATAATACGTGCACGCTTAGCTAACGCAACCCATGTTGTATTTGGACCTTTTAAATTATCAGGAACAACTGATCTGATTTTTATACTTGAAGCATCAAAATCATCGATAGGTTCAAATAATCCTTCTTTTTCGGCTTTCCATAAGTTACCAGCATCAACTGTTACGAATAAATCTGCAGGCGAGCTTGCACCTTCAGTTATTATTTGTTGCATCAATGCCTTACCTTTGCCAGATATAACATTTACCTTGATGCCTGTTTCAGCTGTAAATTTAGCATACAACTGTTCATCAGAGTCATAATGTCTACCACTATAAAGATTTACCTCGTTTGCAAATGAGTTAGCTGAAAAGATAAATACAGCCAAACTTATTTGTAAAAGTTTAGTCGCTAAGTTCATTTTTAATTTCCTTTATTTAAAGTTCTCTTAATAGGAGAAATATATATACTATTGATAATGATTATCAATATCATTGATATAAATTTATCTAGTTGATTTCATTGAATTAAATCGAAATAGTTTAGAACAACTTTAAACAAAAATTATTTTTTATAAGAATGATAATCATTATCAAGATTCTTATTAGCCCTATAACGACTTAATAAATTTAAGCAATTGATCTAGTTCTTTTAGAGATAATTTTAGTATTTGTTTTTTTGATTGCTCAGCTTCACCGCCATGCCACAAAATAGCTTCTAGAATATTTTTAGCTCGTCCGTCATGTAAAAAATTTGACTCGTCACTAACTACATTGGCTAGTCCTATTCCCCATAAGGGTGGAGTTCTCCATTCTTTTCCTGATGCTTTAAATTCAGTCAAATTATCGGCAAGATCATTACCCATATCATGTAATAAGAAATCTGAGTATGGCCATATTAATTGTTTTGATAATGAGGGATTGTTTGCATTATAAGTAGTCGTATATTTTTGGACATGACACGCATTACAATTTGATTCAAAAAATATTTTTTTTCCCGCTAAAACATCAGAATCATTAACATTTCTTCTTCCCGGAGGAGATAAATGTTTTTGATAAAAAACCATCAAATCAATTTGTTCATTTGAAACTTCAACATCATCATAATTAGCTGAGTTACCATTAGGCATACTTTTACATTCATTTTGATTTTTAGAACAATTGTTAATTGATGACGTAAGTGTACTTGATAAGCCCATATCATGATAAAGAGCATCTACAGTTTGTTGCAAGATAGATGGTTGTGCTGCCTTCCATCCAAATCTACCTAATGTTATTTTTTTTGTTGCTTCATCTAAAACTTTATTTACTTTACCAGATATACCGTCTTGATTCTCATCATTAGGATCAGCATTAATTAAAATATCTTCAGGATCAATATTTTCTATCAAGCCAAGCCCTATCATTGGTTGAGCTATTCTTCCAGAAATTTGAATTTCATTGTGCAAGGGACCATATTTTAATTTGAAAAGAGAAAACTTTGGTTTTCTTAAATTAACAATCTTACCATTATCAAACATTACTGGAAAATAATCATATTCGATCCTTACCTTCCCTTCTGGATCTAATTTATCAACTGCAAAATCACTTAGCTGTGATCCATACTCAGGGTCAGGTATATTTTTTAGCTTAAGGCTATCTAATTGTGTTTTATGTAATTCACTTTGTGGAGGAATAGCTAAAGCAATTACTAGGGATATAGAGTCATCATCATCCAGATTTAAATTAGGTAAATGACCTCTTCCGTCATTAATATGGCAAGCTACACATGAATTTGCATTAAAAAAAGGACCTAAGCCATCTTTGGCAACATGAAGTTCTGATGGTGGTATCCATGCTCTTCTAAACATAGAATTACCAACAAAAAAATTAATTCTTTTTTCTGCTTTTAGGTTTTTGAGAGGTAGTGAATAAGCATTCTTATTCTCAACAAATACCGTTCCCTGCCCACCTGAGTAAGCTTCTTTCACTTCAGCCTGTATAAAAAAATTGTCAGCAATAACATTAAAATTAAAGCTTAAAAAAAAGTTTATAACAATAAAAGGTAATAAATATTTACTCTTCATTAATATTGCTAGCAATCATATCTTCAAGATTATCGTCTTCTGCTAGTGGGTCAATCTGACTTTCATCAATTTCTTCTGGAATTTTAATATCAAGATTAGATGGAAGGCGACTTTCTAATAAGCCGGCTGATTTGAGTTCTTCTAAACCAGGAAGATCAGTAATATTTTCAATTCCAAAATAAACTAAAAAATTTTCTGTAGTTCCATAGATTATTGGACTTCCTGGAGTTTTTTTTCTTCCAATTGGTTTAACCCATTCCAATTCAAGCAAAACATCTAGTGTTCCAGGGCTGAAATGAACACCTCTAATATCTTCTACTTCCGCACGAGTAACAGGCTGATGATAGGCAATAATTGCTAACGTTTCAGTTGCGGCTTTAGATAGTTTTCTTTGAACAATTTTTTCTTTTTGCATCATGCTGGCTAGATCTGGTGCAGTTTTAAAACTCCACTTATTCGATGTTTTGACTAAATTTACACCACGACTATCATAATGTGCTTTTAGTAAATTAATTAATTTTTCTAAATTAGCTTTCTTTGGAAGCCTCGCTTTTATACTTTCAGCATCTAAAGGTTCACTAGCTGCAAACAATAGAGCTTCTAGAATTCTCAAATTATCCCGATGCTCAGTAGGAAAATCCATTACATTATCTTCAGTCATTTTATTCATATTAATTAATTATTTTTTCATCAGCAGATTTGTTCTTAAAAAATACAGGTCCAAATGGAATTAACTGTTGAACTTCTAAAACACCTTCACGGGCCAATTCCATTGCTGCAGCAAGTGTTCCTGCAACACCAGTTCTTGCTGGATTTCCCTCTGCAAATTCGGGCGGTAAAAAATTTTCTAATTTAGTCCATTGTGGAACTTCACCGATAAGTCTTTGAAGCCTAACCAATGCATCTTCCATTGCATACACTGCTGGTCGTTCAATGGTCATTTTTGAATAAGCAGTTTTATATCTTTGATCAGCATATGACTTCAGTAAATCATAAAAAGATAAGTAGTAATTTGGAGTTCTAATTAATCTAATTCCTTCAGGCATACCTCTTGCAAAGAAATCTTGTCCAAGTTTTGGAAGATCCATTAGTTTTTTTGATACAATTCTTATTGCTTCAAGTTTTTTTAATTGAAGCTTAAGTCTGTCAGCCATTTCCTCAGCTGATAATTCTTCACCTGTTTCAGTTTTTGGAAGTAATAGTATTGATTTTAAATAAGCAAGCCATGCAGCCATAACAAGATAATCTGCAGCTAGTTCCAAATTGCTGTTTCTAACTTTTGATATAAAAGAAGTGTACTGCTCTACTAGTTCTAAAATAGAAATCTCCATTAAATCTACTTTTTGATTACGCGCTAAAGCCAGCAAAACATCTAGTGGCCCTTCATAGCCCTTTAAATTTACAATTAAATCATCTGAAGAAACATATTCATCCTCTTGATGAGCATTGTAAGTGATTGAATTTTCTTCTATTTTTTCCATTTTATCGACTCACTTATTATATATGAATTAATGTATTCTAAGAACTAAATTAAAATCAGTTTGCTTTACTTATAATATGCTCAAGTTCACTAGCAATTTCTTTCAGATTAAGTGTTTTTTTTGTCTTAAAAGTATCTAGTAATATTGGATCAATTGAAACTGAATTTAATAAGCTAATCTTTTCTGCAATTTGACAAATTTCATTGAAATTACCATTACAATGCAAAACAAGGTCACATCCAGCTTGAAGTGCTAAAAATGAATTCGTAGCAATATCTCCTCTTAATGCCTTCATGCTAATATCATCTGTCATAAGAGTTCCTTTAAATCCAATCTTATTTTTTATAATTTCTTCAATCATTATTTTAGATAATGTTGCAACATTATTTTTATCAATTTTTTCATATACTGCATGGGCTGTCATTGCTAATGGAGCGCAATTTAATGTCTCAAATGGAATAAAATCATTATTTTCAAGAACTACTTTTTCGTCAGTTATTATTGGTAAGTCAAAATGGCTATCTACGGTGGCCTTGCCGTGTCCAGGAACATGCTTTATGACTGAACCAACTCCATTTAGTCTATTTTCATTTAATACAATTTCTCCCATTTGAATAATTATAGCTTTATCATTTGAATACGCTCTATCACCAATTACACCACTTTCATCTTGCGATGGAATATCTAATACAGGAACAGTATTGACGTTTATTCCCATATCTTTTAGTGATCCCGCAATTAAGTTTGTATTCAAAGCAATAGCTTTTAGTGCAAGCTCCTTATCTTTGATAAAAATATTACCAAAAGATTTTGCTGATAATGTTTTTGGAAATTCTTTATAATTTAAACGAGAAACTCGACCACCTTCTTGGTCAATTAATATTGGTATATCTTTGTGTGTCTTAGATTTAATATTATCAATTAATATTAATGTGTCTTTTAAATTTATACAATTTCTCTGAAAAAGTATTACACCCCAAGGTTTGAATTCTGACAAAAAATTTGACTCATTAGCATTTAGAGCTACTCCTTCTAATCCAATAATTAAAGGTAGATATTTACTCATCTAAAATACCTAAATCATATTGGGGTAAACCACCTTTATCATCTGGTATTATTCGATAATCATTTAAATTACTTTCTATAATTATTATAGCATCTTCTTTAAAGTCGCTCCCAATTGGATTGAA